>CBFFZW010000006.1:0-99553 GCA_965646445.1 uncultured Christensenellales bacterium
GGTCGGGTCAGTGGGATCAGTCGGATCGGTGGGGTCGGTGGGGTCGGTGGGATCGGTCGGATCGGTGGGGTCAGTCGGATCAGTCGGGTTGGTGGGCGGCGTCACGGTGGGAACCTCGGTGGGCGTGGGCGGCGGGGTGGGCGTCACGCCCTGCTTGAACAGCTCATACGCCTCGTACAGCTTCACCAGGGTGTCCTTGGTGGCCTCGCCATTGGCAGGCTCGATCTTCTGCGCGGTCTGGAAGGCCTTCACGGCGGCAACGGTCTTGGGGCCGAAAGCGCCGTCCACTTCCTTGGCGTCCTTGCCCAAGTAGCCCATATCGAAGAGCATCTGCTGAAGGATGCGCACATCCTGGCCGCGGTCGCCGCTCTTGAGGGGGGCATAGGGATCGTAGACGGGGGCGTTCTTGCCGTGAAGCTTATCCAGCATGGCGGAGGAAGCGTAGGCGCGCTCCTTGTAGCCGATGGCATCGTAGAACAGGCGGACGGCGATCATGGTGTTGTCGCCGAAGACGCCGTCAACCTTGCCCACGGGATAGCCCAGCTCGCTGAGGCGGTTCTGCATCTTGCGCACCTTGGAGCCGCGGGCGCCCTTGCTGATGCGGCCGTCATCGTCGGACGTACTGGGTTTGGCGGTGGGCTTGGCCGTCACCTTGGGCGTCGCGGTGGCCTGGGGCTGCGGTGCGGGGGTCACGGTGACGGCAGCGGGAGCGACGGGGGCCGTGGTGGCAACGACCTGGGTATCGGAGGTCAGCTCCACCGTAAAGCCGAGGGTCTCGCTCTTGTGCAGGCGAATAAGGCGGTTGCCTACGCTGATGGCCAGGTTGGTATCCTGGGACGTGGCGGGGAACTGATGGTAGCTGTTGTCCGTCAGGTTCACGGTGGTGATGGCGTGGTCAGCGTCCACGATGGCCACCGCGTCGTCCGTGGCGGTCATGCTCAGGGGATTGCTGACGCCGGGGCCGATGTCCCGGGTAACAGGGGTCGCGATGGCGCCCGCCAGAGCCGTGGCGGCTTCCAGCGTCCGGGCCTTCAGCACAGTGGCGGTACCGGCCTGCTCGATATAGAACAGGGTGGAGCCGTTGGTGCAGGCGGCCAGGGCCGCGGTGGAGATGGTTTCGAGGGTGCCGTCAGCCTTCAGCAGATTCAGCGTGGTGCCTTCCAGCGAGAAAACCGACGGAGTGGATACGCTGGTCAGGTCAGCCTCCGTGGGCTGGGCCGCGACGATGCGGCTGCCGGAGCTGTCCAGCATGATGCCGTACAGCTGACCGTTCATATCCCGGCAGAACAATTCGGTGTCGTTCATGCCGGTCAGGTCGGCAATGGGGGTGGGCAGCACATGGGATACCCCGGCAGGGTCCAGCAGGAACAGATGATTTTCCTGGCCGAGATAAGCGGTGTAGCCATTGCGGGTGATGACCGCGTCAGCCATGGCGGCGGACGCCAGCCCCAGGGTCAGCGCCACGCACAGGAGAGCAAGGATCAGCTTTTTCATGGAGTACCTCCCTTTCAGATCGGCTTATGGTAATGATAAGCCTTTTCGGTGAAAAACGCAAGGTGTTTCACCGTTTGAGCATCCTTACGACCATCTAACGGAAGTGGAACGGCTTTTCTTCCACCAACATTGCGCAATTTACAAATTTCGTGTATGATGGGAGGGACAGGATGAATTTCTTGCGCGGGCGGGATGGTTTTGTGCTGTCGGTGCGTTGAATAGGCAGAAGGGGCTTGGGCGGTAGGCCGGCCCGTGAGGAGGAGCGGTATGATGAGGATGAAGCGGTGGCTTCTGGGGCTGGCGGCGGCGCTTGCGGGGATGATGCTTTGCGGCGGCGCGATGGCGGAGGCCCTGTGGAGCGGCGTGACCTACCGCAGCAAGACGGTGAACCTTCGGCAGCAGCCCACCCAGTATTCCACGCGCCTGGGCAGCTACCAGGAGGGCAGCTGGATGGTCATCACGGGGGAGAGCGGCAACTGGTATTACGTCACGGCCCCTGACGGCAAAACGGGATACATGAGCAAGAACTATGTCGCCGTGAACGATCCCGTTCCCGCGGCGGTGGGCGTGGTCACCAATCCGAAGAGCACATCCTTCCTGAACCTGCGGCAGTCGCCCAGCTATTCGGCCAAGGTGCTTGGCATCTACTATAATGGCGTTCCCTGTACCCTGCTGAGCTACGCCAACGGCTGGTACAATGTTCGGGTGGACGGCGTGGAAGGCTACTTCCGGGGCGAATACCTGACCCAGCAGACCTGGGCCGCCGGTGACAAGGTGGCGACCATCGTGACCCCGAACAACACGGGGCTGAACCTGCGCACCGGGCCGGGCACGGGGTATCCGTCCATTGCCCAGTATCGGGGCGGCCGCTATGTGATGGTACTGCAGAAAGGCAAGGACTGGTGGAAGGTTTCGGTGGACGGCCAGACGGGCTTCATGAGCACCGACTTCCTCAAGGACGGCATCATTGCGCCGACGGAGCTGGGCAATGTCAGCGTAAACGGCGGCAATACCGCCAACGGGGCTCCGGCCTACGCGGTGGTGACGAATCCCCGGGCGACCCAGGTGCTGAACCTGCGGGAGACTCCTGCCACCACCAGCCGCGCCATCGGCCAGTACCGCAACGGCGCGCGGCTGACCGTGCTCAAGCAGGGCACGGAGTGGTGCAAGGTGCTCAACAGCCAGAACGTTGTGGGCTACATGATGACCCGCTACCTGACGCTGCACAATCTGCCCGCGGTGCCCACGATGACGGTCAGCCATCCGCAGAAGACCTTCGTCAATCTTCGCTCTCTGCCGGATATGGTCATGGGCCAGGTGCTGACCCGCATCCCCCACGGGGCTGTGGTGACGGTGCTGACGCCGGGGGACGGCTGGGTGAAGGTGCAGTACAATGGTATGACGGGGTACGCGGTGAGTTACTTCCTGCAATAAGAAGATCATCCAGGCCGCGCGGGACGAAGGTTCAGCGCGGCCTGCTTTCGGAAGGAGAAGGCATATGCGAAACTGGCTGATGGCGGTGACGCTGACGGCGGGGCTGCTGATGGCGGCTGCCCTGGCTTCGGCGGAGATCGTGGGGAGGGCAGGGGATGAGTACATCCACCACCTGACCACGCCCGAGGGCGGGGACATCTACTTCACGGGGCTCGAGGAGGAGCCCTACGTCCGCACGGTGGACGCGAACTTCGACGGCCACGATGACCTCGCCATCAGCGTGAACCGCGGGGCCAGCAATTTCTTCGACCTGCTGTTCATCTGGGACGGTGCGGGGTATGTGCAGGCCGCGATACCCGTTCATGATGGCCGAGTGTGCAATATGTCCCTGTACCCGGAATGGGGCCTGGTGACGTCCAGCGTCAATGACGGCTATGCCGGAGTCTTGGGGTCGGAAGCCATCCTCACCTGGGAGGGCACGCGGCTGCGGATGCTGCGGCTGTCGGTGTCCGACACCGACAGGGACGTGCAGATGGACGGCCAGACCATGACCACGGTGGAGCATTTCGACAGGATTCGGACGCGGATCTACGACTTCACCAACGGTGTGCCGGATGGCGAGGTCATCTGGGACAAGGTGCACACCACGATGGACTATGCCGAAGGCACGGCCGTGCACGAACGCGAAGCGGCCCTCTGGCAAGGCATCGGCCCCGGCAAGCGGCCTGACCTGCCTGTAAGCAACGAATGAATCAAAAAAACGCTGCCCGATGATGGTGTCGGACAGCGAAGACTGTCAAAAAACCTATAGGAGGCATCGGAGGGCTCGCAAGCCCTTCGATTTTACATCGAAAATCGGCGAGCCCCTTCGGGGCGGTTAAACGGGGCAAAGCCCCTGTGCGGCGATTTTCATGCTTTTCCGGCAGGAAAAGCTTCCTTACACGAACGAACGACCGGGAGAATGGCGTAGCCGTTCGACCAGTGAGTGAGTGTAAAACTCAAAAAAGTGGCAATCGCCACTTTTTTGACACCCTGTGCTGCCCGATGATGGTGTCGGACAGCGCTTTTTTGTTATGACTGGCTTTGAAGCTGCTGGCGCATTTCGCTGGGCGTCAGGCCGAAATGCTTCTTGAAGGCCCGACGGAAGGTGGTGGGATTGGTGTAGCCCAGGTCACTGTACAGCGCGGACAGGTTGCAGTCCTTGTCCTTCAGGCGTCTGGCAGCCTCGTTGACACGCAGCTTTTCCAGGTAGACGGAGAAATTCTGCCCTGTGCGATCCTTGAACAGATGGCTCAGGTAGCTTTCGGAGATGGTGAAGCGCTCGCTGAGCTTGCTCAGGCACAGGCTGGGATCCGTAAAGTTCTCCTGGAGGTAAAGCTCGATTTCCGGGATGGGATCGGAAGGCTCGGCGGTGCGCAGGAAGAAGTCGCACATGGTCAGGGCGATGACTTCCAGCTGCGGGAAGTCCGAGGCGGTGTGTAGCCGATCGTCCAGTTGGGCCAGGATGGCGCGGCCATCATCCGTCTGGGCCGGGGGAATCTGGAACCGGGTCTTGAACAGCGTGTTCCGCAGGTCGGAAAGCAGCAGGTTCAGCAGCGGTACCGTCAGGCTGCGCTCCTGGATGTTTTCCCGGTAAATCAGCGCGAACATTTCCGTCACCTGCTGGCGATTGGCGGTGGTAATGAAGTGCTGCAGCTTCGCGGAAATCTCAATGGGGTAGTACCAGTTGTCCGTATCCTTGCGGATGAATTCATATGGAAGGAAAATGTGCTGCTTGGCAGTGTAGCGGATGGTGGTACGGGCTTGTTCGTAGGATTCCCACAGCTGCTGGGGCTGCGTACAGCCGCTGCCGACGCCGGCGTAGAACAACAGGGCATGGTTGGCGGCCAGGTCGTTGTGCAGATCCAGGACGCGGTGCTGAAGATCCATCAGCGGCTCGGGCTGGTCGGCGTCGTAGGTGGTCAGGATCACAAACCGGCTGTCCAGGGTAATGTAGTGGTAAATGGGATAGCGGTCGGTCAGGTATTCTTCAATGTGCTCCACAATCAGATCATGCTCGTCCGCACCGGCCTCCGGGATGGTCTCCTGCTGGTGGTGGACAATGCAGAACAGCACGAAGTAGCGGTGGTCGCCCTCCAGCCCCAGGTAACGCATCATGTAGGAGAATTCCTCCTGGGTGGAAACATGGCCGGAGAGCAGGGTGCGCAGGTAGGAGTTTTCCAGCGCGGGCCGCTGGGCGTCAATCTGACGCATAAGGTCGGCGTTGTCATCCTGGGCCTGGGTAAGCTGCTTGGACAGCTGGCGGAAGGGCCGAAGGGCGCCGCGGATCAGCAGGAAAACCACCACCGCGCCCACCAGCAGCGACAGCGCGAAGATGAAGCCCGCCAGCAGGTTCAGACTGCCAATGGCCTCATCACACATGCTGTGCGGCAGGGCGAGGATATAGCGCCAGCCGGTCTGGTCTGAGCGCTGGATATAGCGCATGCCATCCAGATCGGCCATGCCGTCGGAGGAAAAATGATTGGGGATGTCCATGGCGCTGAAGGTGGAGGAAAGCTGAATCTCACCATGGTCGTCAAGGATAAGGGCGCGGGCTTCCGACACATTTTCGGGCAGAAACAGCCGGCGGATGGCGGAAACGTCAAGCTCAAACCAGACCACCACCGGCTGCGGCGTGGCGATGTAGGGGTTCAGGCGCGTGATGAAAAAGGTGCTGTAAGGCAGCCTAGTGAAGGCGGAGGCATTCACGCAGCGGCCTTCCGCTGTGGCATCCGCCAGCACATCCAGCCACTCGTCGTAATAGCTGATGTCATAGCCGCAGTTGGCGCGGTAAAAGCGCTCCATCTCAACAAAATGGGTGGAGGATACGATATAGCCGGAGGTTTCCAGGTAGAAATTGCAGTCCTTGACCGGCAGATGAAGCAGGCTGAAGCTGCGGGTGGTCATGTTCTTCATAACCGTGTGCGCCGCGTCCACCAGCTTGTTCATGTCGCTGGTATCCAGATGAGCCAGGCGCACGAAGGTGGAGTCCGTCAGCATCTGGTCGGCATAGTTCTCGATGGCCTTCTTGTAGCTGGACATGGTGGCAATGTCCGCTTCCAATTGAGTTGCCTGCTGATGCCAGAACGCCTCCCGGCCGTTGTTGCTGTTGCTGATGCAGATGAAAAGCACCAGCGCCAGACAGACCAGCAGGAAGATGGCGTAGGACAGGGCGATCAAGACGGGAGGCGTCAATCGAAAGCGGTTTTTTCCGCCTTTTTGGACGTTCAGCGTTGGTACGGGCATGCGCGAATCTCCATTTCAGCTGAATTTTGCGGGGCCGTGAGGCGCCTGTTATGCGGCTTTGAACGCTCAAGCAGCTCGTTGGGGCGGGTGCAGAAAAAACATTTCTTCACCCGTTATTATAACAGAAACCCATGAATTTTCAATACTTTCAGATGTCAAGGAACAAAATTTGCGTCCTTGAATCGTAAATATCGTCCGCTTGGTCAAATACTGTTGCTTGATAAAAATGAATGGCCTATGGTAGCATCGCATTACCAAGTGAGGCCGGCGTTAAGCTGGTTGCACAAAAAATTGGGAAAGGAAGGTACCTATTCCATGAAAAAGCTGATTGCTCTGGTCATGACGCTGGCGATGGTTCTCTCCGTGATGGCCATGCCCGTCGCTTCCGCTGAGGAAGTCAAGAAGCCCGAAAAGATCACCATCTTCATTGACGGCACTGTTGTTACCGAGCCCAACGGCCAGGCCGAATTCAAGGCCCGCTGGGAGGAGCTGTCCGGCATCGAGCTGGAGATCATCCAGCCCGACCATGACGCCTACTATGACGTGCTGCAGCAGCAGATCGCGTCCGGCGACTGGCCCGACATCATGATCCTGTCTTCCACCTACTATGCCGCCTACGCCAACGAGGGCGTGCTGTGGGACATGACCGATGCCTGGGAGAATTCCGCCACCAAGAATTCCGGCCGCTTCCAGACCGAAAACGTCATTGAGGGCCTGAAGATCAACGGTCGGCTGTACGGCTTTGCTGACGGCATCGGCGGCGGCAGCGTCACCTATGTCAAGAAGGCTTGGCTGGACGCCGTGGGCATGGAAGCCCCCAAAACCTGGGACGAGTATGCCGCCATGTGCGACGCCTTCGTGGCCAAGGATCCCGACGGCAACGGCGTGGATGACACCTATGCCCTGACCGCCGCCGGCTTCATCGGCACCGAAGCTCCCTACATCAACTACCTGCCCGAGTTCTATCAGGATGGCTATCCCTCCTTCTATCAGAAGGAAGACGGCACCTGGGCCGACGGCTTTGCCGAGGAAGGCATGAAGGGCGCCCTGGAGCGTCTGGCTGAGGGCTATGCCAAGAAGTGGATCGACCCCACCACCCTGACCAACGGCACCAAGGATTGCCGCAACAAGTTCTATGACAACACCACCGGCGTGTTCACCTATTGGTCCGGCACCTGGGCAACCAACCTGAAGACCAACCTGGAAAAGAACAACGTCGATTCTGAGCTGATCCCCCTGCCTCCGCTGGAGGGTGCTCCCGGCTACTTTGACCGTACGCCTCCCGTGTGGGCCATCTCCGCGACCTGCGAGAATCCCCAGGGCGTGTTCACTTACTTCATCGACACCATGCTGGACGGCGGCGACATGCAGTTCTTGTGGACCTACGGTGTCGAAGGCGTCCATTGGAGCCGCGCGGCCGAAACTGTGCTGGACAACACCTACGAAGAGGGTCAGTTCCACTTCCTGGAGAACCGGGAGACCCCCGGCACCACCTACACCAAGAACCACATCGACCCCGTGACCTCCGGCGCCGACTTTGTCCAGGACTACGAGGATCCCTGCGACCAGATCGTTCAGCCTGAGAACATCGCTTCCTCTGAGGTGTTCGCGGCCAACAGCCGTCCCGCTTGGCTGGTGCCCAGCACGGACGAGATGAGCACCTACAACGGCGATCTGACCACCCTCAAAAATGAGCTGATTGCCAAGGTAGCCATGGGTGAGATGACCTACGACGAGGCCATGGCTAAGTATGTGGCTGACGGCGGCCAGGAGTGGTCCGATAAGATTGTCGCCAGTCTGAACGCGAAGTAAGCGTCTTCCCTCGGGAAGCGTCCGTAGCCAATGGGGCAGGGGAGTGAAGACCATTCTTCCCTCTGCCCCTTTTCTCCTGATTTTCGACGCGACATTCTTTCAGAGAAGGAGGGCGTTCCATGGACGGCGCCGTGAAGTTCGTGCCCAAGAAAAAGCCGTTGCTCCCCCGGATAAAGAAGTATGCGGGTTTCTATATCCTCTTTATTCCGGTGCTGGCATTCCTCATCGTTTTCCATTACCTGCCGATGTTCGGCGTGTACTATGCCTTTACCAAGTACAACATCATCAGCGATCCTAAGTGGGTGGGTATGGCGAACTTCGAGCGGCTCTTCAGAATGCCGAACTTCTGGAGCGCCTTCGGCAATACCCTGGAGCTCTCCATCCTGAAGCTGCTGCTGAGCACCGGCCTGGCCGTGTTCATCTCGCTCCTGCTGAACGAGATGGTCTCCACCAAGGGCAAGAAGCTCTCCCAGACCATCATTTACCTGCCCCACTTCATGTCCTGGGTGGTGACGGCCTCCGTCTTCCAGCTGATTCTGTCCCCCACCACGGCGGGCCTGGTCAACCAGACGCTGATCCGCATGGGGCTGATCGACCAGGGCATCTACTTCCTGGGCAGCTCCCAGTGGTGGAAATTCTCCTACTATGTCATCAACCTGTGGCATGATACCGGCTGGGGCACCATCATCTTCATGGCGACCTTGACGGGCATCGACCCCGGCATATACGAGGCCGCCTCCATTGACGGCGCGGGCCGGTGGAAGAAGATGTGGTACATCACCATGCCGGCCCTGGCCAACACCATCATCACCGTGCTGATCCTGAACCTCGCGAAGATCATGAACCTGTTCGAGAGCGTGTTCGTGCTTCAGAATGACGCGGTCATGGATGTGTCCCAGGTGCTTCAGACCTATGTGTACTACCAGACCTTCAACAGCGGCGGCATCCCGGATTACGGCTACACCACGGCCATCGGCCTGTTCCGCTCCATCGTCGGCATGGGCCTGATGCTGGTTTGCAACTACGCCAGCAAGAAGGTTCGCGGCCGCGGCATCATGTAAGGAAGGAGGACAATGATGATGGAAAATACCCAGAAGGTGGCTTATACCACCAGGAATAAGCTGAAGCTCAACGTCTTCCCCATTGTCAACGGCCTGGTCTTCCTTGTGCTTTGCCTGATTATCCTGGTACCCATCTGGAAGGTGCTGGTGGACTCCTTCGACCTGACCACCGGCTACGGCATGAAGCTGTGGCCTGAGCGTTTCGGCCTGGAGGGCTACACCACGGTGCTGACCAACCCCTCCCTGGTGGTGCCGCTGCGCAACAGTGTGATTACCACGGTTTCGGGTACGTTCCTGGGCCTCTTGCTGTCCACCCTGGGCGCGTATGTGCTGATCCAGTGGGATATGCCGGGCCGCACCCTCTTCGCGACCCTGATGCTCATCACCATGGTCTTCTCCGGCGGCATGATTCCCAGCTATATCGTCATGCGCAACCTGGGCCTGACCAACACCCTGTGGGTCGTCATCCTGATGCCGGCCATCAGCGTGTACAACCTGGTGCTGATGCGCAACTTCTTTGAGGGCATCCCGGCCAGCCTGTTTGAGTCCGCCACCCTGGACGGCTGCACGCCCATGCAGACCTTCTACAAGATCGTGCTGCCCCTGTCGAAGGCGGCCCTGGCCTCCATCGGCCTGATGTTTGCCGTTTCCTACTGGAACGACTACACCAACTACAAGCTGTATATCACCAAGGCGAACCTGTACAATTTCCAGATGAAGCTGCGCGCCATGATGATGGGCTCCAACCTGCCCACCGCCGTGGGCAGCGCTACGGAAAACACCGTGCAGAACGCCGCCGTCATCGTGGCGATCCTGCCCTTCATGATTCTCTACCCCTTCCTGCAAAAATACTTCGTGAAGGGCATCAACATCGGCGCCGTCAAGGAATAACCAAGGGACTCTGTCCCTTGGATCCCTGCCAGGAGGGGCATCGCCCCTCCTGGACCTCCCGTTCTCGCGTCATGGGCGCGCGCCTTCGGTCGGAGGTGTGTGCGCGTGGGAGTTGGGGGGGGCTTGGAAAGAAAATTCCTGGAAAAAACTTGACAAATGCGACATCATCAGGCATGATGATGGGGCAGCGGATCACCGCATTCTCACGGCAAGCGTTTGCTGCGTAGGGTGCGGTGGTTTTCATAGGAAAAGGAGAAATGCTTATGATGACGATCTTCTGGGCCGGAGATTCCACGGTGAAGCGCAACGGCATCGCCACCTATCCGCAGACGGGCATCGGCCAGGAATTTGACCGCTATGTGCGGCACTACGGCGTCCAGATTGAAAACTACGCGGAGAATGGCCGCAGCACCAAGTCCTTCATTGACGAGGGGCGGCTGGCGCTGATTTACGACCGCATCACGGCGGGGGATTTCCTGTTCATTCAGTTCGGGCACAACGATGAAAAGGATAACGATCCCGACCGCTACGCCGACCCGGACACCGACTTCCCGGCCAACCTGGAAAAGTTCGTCAATGTGGCGCGGAATAAGGGCGCCACTCCGGTCATCATTACGCCGGTGACGCGCTACAACCGCAACGCTCCGGGGGCGCAGTACAGGCATGATCGCTGGGCAGAGTCCGCGCGGAAGACGGCGGCCCGGCTGAACGTGGCACTCATCGACCTCACGGCCTTGTCCGAAAAGCTGGTGGACGACCTGGGCGAGGAGGCCCGCCGCCGCTTCTACATGAACCTTCCCGCCGGCATCTACCCGCACTATCCCCAGGGCCAGACGGACAATACCCATCCCCAGGTGGAGGGCGCTATCGTCTTTGGCGGGCTGATCGCCAGGGAGCTCAAGCGCCTGGGCGGCGTTTACGCGGAGCTGCTGTGCGACGATTACGACCAGTTCATTCATGAGTACGAGAACATGGGGCGTGTGGTCACCACCGCTGCCGAGGAGGTCGAACGATGAAGGATCAGCTGTACTTTGCCGACCAGGGAGACGGCACTTACCGCAACCCCATTTTGTTCTGCGACTATTCCGACCCGGACGCCATCCGCGTGGGTGACACCTACTACATGACGGCTTCCACCTTCAATTATGTGCCGGGTCTGCCCATCCTGACCAGCAAGGATCTGGTTAACTGGACGCTGGTGAACTACGCCGTCAGGAACATTCCCGAGGAGCGCTACGCCGTGCCCCGCCATGCCCAGGGTATCTGGGCCCCGGCCATCCGCCATCACAACGGATACTTCTACATTTATTATGGTATGCCGGATGAGGGCATCTACATGGTGCGCGCGGCGGACCCCCTGGGCGAGTGGGAGGAGCCCGTCCTGGTGCTGCCCGGCAAGGGCCTGATCGACCCCTGCCCCTTCTGGGATGACGACGGCCGGGCCTGGGTGGTGCATGGCTATGCCAAGAGCCGCATCGGCTTCAAGAGCTGGCTGGGCATTTTCCCCATGTCTCCCGACGGCGCCCGTGCCATCGGGGACGATCATCTGCTCTTTGACGGCACGGTGAAGCATCCCACCATGGAGGGTCCCAAAGTCCATAAGCGTGACGGATGGTATTACATTTTCGCTCCCGCGGGGGGCGTGCCCACGGGCTGGCAGGCCGTGCTGCGCAGCCGCTGCATCACCGGCCCCTATGAGGATCGGGTGGTGCTCAAGCAGGGCAGCAGCGAGACCAACGGCCCGCACCAGGGCGCGTGGGTGGACACGGCGGAGGGCGAGGACTGGTTCCTGCACTTCCAGAGCCGCGGGCTTTACGGGCGCATCACGCACCTGCAGCCCATGACCTGGGGGGCGGATGGCTGGCCCCGCATTGGCATGGAGGATCCCAACCCGGTGGATCCTGCCAGCATCGCCACGGGTGAGGATGCCCGTCAGGCCGCCCTAATCGCCAACGCGGCGGACTGCGGCATCGCGGTGGCATCCTGGCGCAAGCCCAAGGGCCCCGTCTGCGAGCGTACCTCCGACCAGGCCAGCGATGATTTTACCGGCCCCCTGGGGCTGCAGTGGCAGTTCATGGGCAACTGGCGGCCTGATTTCTACGAAGTCGGCGAGGGCAGATTGACCCTGTTTGCCCGGACGCTGCCGGAAGGCGGGAATCGCCTGTGGCAGTGCCCGCAAACGCTGACCCAGAAGATTGCCGCTCCCGCCTTCTTCGCCACGGTGACGGTGGACGCCTCCCGTTTGACGATGGGCGACCAGGCAGGCGTGGGACTGGTGGGCGGTCAGTATGCTTACGCCGCGCTGCGCCGTCAGGAGCACGGCTGGTCGCTGGTTTATGCGGAGAGCAGCGGCGGGGCGCATGACGAGACGGTGCTGGAGGAAACGGCGCTGGCTTCCCCGAAGCTGACCTTCCGCATGACGCTGCTGCCCACGGGCTATGCCGAGGCGGCGGTGGCCTTTGAGTACAGCGCGGACGGCGTGGACTTCAAGCCGGTGGGCCGTCCCTACGCACCGGCGCGGCACACCTGGGTGGGCGCGCGCATGGCCCTGTTCGCCATGCCCATGAGCGGCGGACAGGATCAGGGCGGCAGCGCGGATTTTGGGCCGTTCAGGGTGACGCCCGTGGAGGTCATGGCATGACGGGCGAAACATTGCGGCAGGTGATCCTGGCCAATGATCTGGATACCCTGCGTCGGGAATTGCCCCTGGAGCCGACCCTCATCGACTGGACGGATGAGGACGGCGTAGCCCTGTCCTTCCTGGCGGCCTGGGTGGGCGGCCTTGATATGCTGCGGTATCTGGTGGAGTATGGCCTGCGGGTCAACCTGAACGCCATCGACCTCAGGGGACGGGATCATCTGCACCACGCGGCCATGTCCGGCGATGTGGACAAGTGCCGTTACCTGGTGGAGCGCGGCGGCATGGACATTCTGCGGGGTGACAACGATCTGACCACGCCCTTCGACATCGCCCGCCGGGAGGGCTTCACCGCCCTGGAGAGCTACTTCACGGAGAAGGTGGGCTGCCCGTATACCGACTTGTACCGCAACCCCATCCGCCGGGGCTTCTTCCCCGACCCGTCCGTCATCCGGGTGGGCGAGGACTATTACATGGTCAACTCCACCTTCATCTATTTCCCTTGCATCCCCGTGAGCCACAGCCGCGATCTGATCCACTGGGAGGTGATCGGCCACGCCATCACCAATCCCGAATGGGCCCATCTGGAGGGTCTGGAGGGGGGACGGGGCTACTGGGCGCCGGACATTTCCTACTGTGACGGCAGGTTCTACATCTGCGCCACCCTGCGCCTGAACGACGTGGGCGCCGTTCGCCGCCGTCAGATGGTGGTGACGGCGGAGCGTCCCGAAGGCCCGTACTCCGAGCCGGTTTTCTTCGAGGAGGACGGCATCGACCCCAGCATCTTCCATGACGACAACGGGCGGCATTACATGCTGCTGAACCGGGGCGCGCGGATCTTCGAGATCGACGCCACGGGGACGAAGCGCCTTTCCGAAGCCACGCTGCTGTATTACGGCAGCAATAAGCGCGCGCCGGAAGGCCCGCACCTGCTCAAGCATGACGGCTGGTACTATCTTTTCGAGGCGGAGGGCGGCACGGGCACCGGCCATCGGGAGACGGTCTCCCGCTCGCGCACGCTCCACGGCGTGTACGAGCCCAGCCCCTACAATCCCGTCATCCGCCAGTGGGACGAGCGGGCGCGAATTCAGCGCTGCGGCCACGCCAAGCCGGTCTCCACGCCGGACGGGCGGTGGTACTTCGTGTACCTGTGCGCCCGGCCGCTGGATGGCCGCTGGTCCATGCTGGGCCGGGAGACGGCCCTTGATCCCTTTACCTGGACGCCGGACGGCTGGCCGCTGCTCAACGGCGGTCGGGGCGTCAGCACGCAGAACCGCAAGCCCCTGCCGGACGCGCCGCTGCCCGCCCGGACGGACTGGGTGACGCCGCGTCCCCCGGAGGCCGGTCAGATTCTGTGGCGGGGCGACGCCGTCGCCATCCGGGGCGGCGCGTGGCCCATGACGGATACGCGGTGCCGAAGCATCCTGCTCCAGCGCCAGACAGCCTTCCGCTTCAACTTTGAGGCAACCCTGACGGCGCCGTCCACGGGCGACGCCGGGCTGACCTGCTACTATGACGAGCATTCCTTCCTGACCCTGGGGGTGGAGGACGGCCGTCTGCTGGTGAAGGAGCAGATCGGTACGGAAGCCCGGCGGCGGGATACCGGCGTTACGGTGGAGCCCGGGCAGCGCGTCACGCTGAGCGTCCGGGCGGACGGCCTGACCCGTACCCTGCTGGTGGATGGCCGGGAGGTGGCGGTGCTGACCAACGTGACCTACCTGGCGGACGAGGGCGTGCGCATCGGCAAGCGCTTCACCGGGGCCATGGCAGGCGTGTATGCCGTGAACACCACGGCCACCTTTGCGGCCCTGGCCTATCGGGATGAAGACGAGGTGTGACCGCTGAAATTGCATCATGAAAGTGCCTGCCGCATCCGCGGCAGCCTTTTTTGTGAAAGCCATTTCATGGGTGCGACGGCGGACGTTCACAAGCAGCGCCAAGCAGGCAGCGCAAGATAAAGCAGAGGTTCGTCATCGTTGAAGCCATTGACAGCCCATGGAACATTTGGTATAATGGCAGTCGAAAACGCCTGATTTGGAGGGAAGAACGAATCATGGATGTAACAGCTTACATCAAGGAGTATCTGGCGAATTACGCGCCTTATAAAAATTACTGGAATTATGAGGACGGCTGCGTTTACAAGGCCTGCGCCGATCTGTACCGGGCCACGGGGGACGCCGCGTACAGGGACTTCACCCTGAGGCACATGGCGGAGCTGGTTCAGCCGGACGGCAGCATTCCCAGCTTCGACGTCAGCCGGTACAACATCGACAGCATCAACTGCGGCAAAGCGCTGTACTTTGCCCTGGATGAGACCGGGGACGAGCGCTACCGCAAGGCCATCGACTTCCACATGGCGCGGCTGCTGAGCCATCCCCGGTGCGGCTGCGGGAACTTCTGGCACAAGGAGTCCTATCCTTACCAGGTGTGGCTGGACGGCCTGTACATGGCCCAGCCCTTTTACATGGAATACGAGCATCGCTTCGGCGGCAAGGCGCGCCTGCAGGACATCACGGCCCAATTCCGCAATGTGCGTCGCTATCTCTTCAACGCGGAAAAGGGCCTGAACTACCATGCCTGGGACGAAAAGCGGGTTCAGCCCTGGTGCGACAGGGAGACCGGGCTTTCCCCGAACTTCTGGCTGCGCTCCACCGGCTGGTACCTGATGGCCCTGGTGGACTGCATCGGCCTGTGCAGTGAGGAGCTCTACGAGCATTACCGTGCCCTGGTGGACATCTTCCGGGAGAGCGTGCGGGGTGTGCTGCGGTATCAGAGCCCGGAGGATCACCTGTTCTGCCAGGTCATCGATCGCGGCGAGGTGGAGGGCAACTACACAGAAACCTCCGGCTCGGCCATGATTGCCTACGCGCTGCTCAAGGGCGTCCGCCTGGGCGTGCTGAATCCTGAGCGCTACGGCCCCATCGGTCGGCAGGTGATGGAAGCGCTGGTCGCCTTCAAGCTGAAGCCCAACGCGGAAGGCAAGGCCGAACTGACCGACATCTGCAAGGTGGCGGGCCTCGGCCCCGGCGAGCAGCGGGACGGCTCGGTGGCCTACTATCTCAGCGAACCCCGGGTCAGCGACGACAGCAAGGGCGTGGGCCCCTTCATGATGGCCTGGGCGGAGTACCTGCTGACCCAGGGGAAGGAGGACTGAATCATGGAAGCGAGCATCCTGTTTGTTTCCGGCCGCAGCGCCACGGTACAGCTGAAGGACGGCGGCCTCTATCACACGACGCGGCCCTATGCCCTCGTCCTCAACGGCCAGCCCTGGGGCGAGGCCGACACCGTGGTGACCAGCCTGTACGGCCTATGGCCTGATACGGATTACACCCTGACGATCCTCGACGGCGAGCGCGTGGCGGCGGAAGTCGCCTTCCGCACCGAGGAGGAAAGCTATACCCTCAACGTCCGCAACTTCGGCGCGGTGGGCGACGGCGTGCATGACGATACCGCGGCCATTCAGGCGGCCATCAACTGCTGCCCGAAGAAGGGCCGGGTGCTGATCCCGGCGGGCACCTACCATGTACTGCCGCTGTTCATCAAGAGCCACATCCGCATGGAAGTGGCGGAAGGCGCGGTGCTGCGGCTGGAGACCGACCGCGCCAAATTCCCCATCCTGCCGGGAATGATCCAGTCCACCGATGAAACGAAGGATCTGAACCTGGGTTCCTGGGAGGGCAATCCCCTGGATATGTTCGCCGCCATGATCTCCGGCTATAAGGCGGAAGACGTGGCGATCTATGGCCAGGGCCTTCTGGACGGCCAGGGGGATCAGGGGGATTGGTGGAAGCATCCGAAGCAGCGGCGCGGCGCTTGGCGGCCCCGGATGCTCTTCCTCAACCACTGCAAGAACATCACCGTGCAGGGCCTGACCTTCCGCAACAGCCCCGCCTGGAACCTTCAGCCCTATTTCAGCAAGCACCTGAAATTCCTGAACATTACGGTGAACGCTCCCGCCGACAGCCCCAATACCGACGGCTTCGACCCGGAGAGCTGCAGGGATATCCTGCTGGCAGGCGCGCATTTCTCCCTGGGAGACGACTGCATTGCCATCAAGGCCGGCAAGCTGTACATGGGTTCCACCTATCAGACGCCCACCACGGACATGGAGGTGGCCCACTGCCTGATGGAGAACGGCCATGGCGGCATGACCGTGGGCAGCGAGATGGCCGGCGGCGTGCAGCATATCCGCGTACATGACTGCATGATGCGCAACACCGACCGCGGACTGCGGGTGAAGACCCGCCGGGGGCGCGGCCGGGACGGCGTCATTGACGACATTGTGTTCGATCATGTGGTGATGGAGCGCGTGGGCACGCCGGTGGTGGTGAACAGCATGTACTTCTGCGACCCGGACGGACGCAGCGACTATGTGCAGAGCCGGGAAAAGCAGCCGGTGGACGAGCGGACGCCGCGCATCGGCACGGTGGCCTTCCGCCATGTCAAGGCCACGGAGGTCACCTGCGCGGGCTACTTCCTGGGCCTGCCGGAAAAGCCCATCGAGCATGTGGTGATGGAGGATGTGAGCATCGCCTGCGCCGCGGAGCCGAAGCCCATGCAGCCCGCCATGGCCAACGGGGTGGAGCCCTGTGCGCGTCGGGGCATCGTGGCCATCAACGTGGATGAGATGATCCTGCGGAACGTGTCGATCACCGGGCAGGACGGCGTGATGCTGGCCTGCGAAAATGTGGGTCAGGTGCAGGAAGAATAAGAGGATAACCGCAAAAGAGGCTTGACACCCCTGCAAGGATGTCAAGCCTCTTCAATTACTGAAAAGTTAGGTTGTTACAGCGTCACGCCGGTCTTGAAGATGGCCAGGTCATGGAAGCCGCGCCGCTCGGAGCAAACGGGCTTGCCGCTGGCAGCCTCCAGGACGAAATCCATCAGCTGCTGGCTCAGCTCGGGCAGGGACTTGCCATCGGTGAGCAGCGCCCCGGCATTGAAGTCAATCCAGCCGGATTTCCGGGTGGCCAGGGGCGTGTTGGAGGCGATCTTCACCGTGGGCACCGGGCAGGCGAAGGGCGTGCCGCGGCCGGTGGAGAACAGCACAATCTGCGCCCCGGAGGCCGCCAGGGCGGTGGAGGCCACCAGATCGTTGCCGGGGGCGGAGAGCAGGTTCAGACCGGCGACCTTGACCTTCTCACCATAGGCCAGCACGTCCTTGACGGGGGCGAAGCCGCTTTTCTGGGTGCAGCCCAGGGCCTTGTCCTCCAGGGTGGAGATGCCGCCGGCCTTGTTGCCGGGGGAGGGATTCTCATAGATGGTCTGGTGATGCTCCTCAAAGTAACGCTTGAAGTCGTTGATGAGCGTCACCGTCTTGCGGAACATGTCCTCGGTCTCGCAGCGATCCATCAGGATGGTCTCCGCGCCGAACATTTCCGGCACCTCGGTGAGGATGGTGGTGCCGCCCTGGGCCACCAGCAGATCGGAGAAGCCGCCGATGACGGGGTTGGCGGTGATGCCGCTGAAGCCGTCCGAACCGCCGCACTTCAGGCCGATGACCAGCTTCGATGCGGGGCAGGGGACGCGCTGTTCTCCGCGCATGTTGTCGGCCAGCTCCCGCAGGAGGGATATGGCGGCCTCGAATTCATCCTCCACCTGCTGGGTGACCAGAAAGCGCACCCGGGACTTGTCGTAGTCCCCCATGTGCTCCTCAATAATGCTCACGCCGCTGTTCTCACAGCCCAGGCCCAGCACCAGCACGCCGCCCACATTGGGGTGGGTGGCCAGGTTGGCCAGGATGGTGCGGGTGTTCTCCTGATCGTCGCCCATCTGGGAGCAGCCGTAGGGGTGGGGGAAGGCGTAGACGTTCTCCACGCCGCCGCCCACCAGACTTTGCGCTTCCTTTTCGAGGGCCTTGGCGATGTCGTTGACGCAGCCCACGGTGGGGAGAATCCACAGTTCATTGCGCACGCCCACCTTGCCATCCTTGCGGGGATAGCCCATGAAGGTGGCGGGCTCGGCGGCGTCCACCTGGGGGAAGGTGGGGTGATATTCATATTCCAGCTCGCCGGAGAGCAGGGTGCGCAGGTTCTGCACATGGACATGGCAGCCCTGGGCGATGTCCTCCTTGGCGGAGCCGATGGGGAAGCCGTACTTGATAACCTTGCCGTCCTTGGCGATGGGGGACAGGGCGACCTTATGCCCGGCGGGAATGGCCTCCCGGGTGGTCAGGGTCACGCCGTCCACCGTGACGGTGACGCCGGCGTCCAGGGCGGACAGGGCCACGGCCACGTTATCCTTGGGGGTGATGCGAAGCAACTCAGCCATTGTTCAGCCTCCGAATTTTTCGGTCATCACGGTACGCATACCGCGATCCAGGATGTCCGCCAGGGAGGCGGCAACGCTGTCGATCAGCCCGGGCACCTTGCACAGGTCAGGGCCGAAGAAGGCCTCGTTGGACAGGAAGGCTTCCGCCTGCCGGGCAGGGGTCTGGTCGGAGGTGGAGGCGAAGAATTCCAGCACCGCGGCGTCATCTTGCAGGGTGTAGGCCTGGCCGTCACGCTGGCATTCCAGCTTGCCGTCCACCAGCTTGCCGCCGTGGTACAGGCCCATCAGGCTGGCCAGGGAGAAGGTCAGGTGCGGAGGCAGCTTGCCGGTCTTATCCACATAGCCAAGCAGGGAGGGCATGCAGCGGGCGCGCCACTTGCTGACGCTGTTGAGGCAGATGGACAGCAGCGCGTGCTTGATGAAGGGATTGCGGAAGCGGCCGGTGACGGCCTCGGCAAAGGACATCAAATCTTCCTTGGGCAGGGCCAGGGTAGGAATGACCTCATCGTAAAGGGTTTCCTGCATGAAGCGGGCGATCATGGGATCATTCATGGCGTCCAGCACATAGTCATAGCCGCACTGGAAGGCGGCGGGTACGAAGGAGGTGTGAGCGCCATTGAGGATGCGTACCTTCCGCTGCTTGTAGGGCTTCTGATTGTCGGTGTAAACAACGGGCAGGCCGCACTGGGGCAGGGGCAGCTCGGCGCTGATGTCCTTGTCGGACTCAATGACCCACAAGCCGAAGGGCTCGGCGGTGACCAGGATGCGATCCTCATAGCCCAGCTTGGCCCAAATGGCCTGATCCTCGCCACGGGGATAGCCGGTGACAATCCGATCCACCAGGGTGGAGGTGAACACGCAGGCGGTTTCCAGCCAGGCGTCAAACTTTTCGCCCAGATTCCATACCTTGCTCAGCTGTTTGACGCACTGCTTCAGCATGATGCCGTTGTCGTCAATCAGTTCCACAGGAAGGATAATGAGGCCCTTATCCTGGGCATAGCTGAAATGCTCGGCGCGCTCGTACAGCAGCTTTGTCAGCTTGCCGGGGTAGGTGTTGGGGGGGCAGAGGTCGATGCGGTCGCTCTCGTCCAGCACAATGCCCGCCTCGGTGGTGTTGCTGACGACGAAGCGCAGCGTGTCCAGCTTGGCGTAGGCAGCGTACTGGTCGTAATCCTGGTAGGCGTCCACGGCGTCCGCCACAGAGGTGATGACGCGGGTCTGCTCCTCAGCCTCGCCATCCACCAGACCGCGCAGCATCACGGTGTAGCGGTAGTCCTGCTCCCTGAAGGCCGGGAACAGGTCGCCCATGGCGATGGGCTTCACCAGCGCCACGGAGCCGTTGAAGTCGGTTTTCTCGTTGGCGATGTCGATCATGTAATCAACGAAAGCGCGCAGGAAGTTGCCCTCGCCATACTGCAGGACGCGAATAGGCCGCTGGGGCGCCGGGTTCATGGATGCGCTGAGCCTCTCCATTGGTTGATCCCCTCCATTGTATTTCTACCGGGCTGACCCGGCGTGAAAATAATTACATCAAACCAAGTTCCATTGTACTCCTCTTTGCCGCTTTCGTCAATTGGTTTTGTCCGCATTCAGGCGCAATTTTCCCATGTCATCCTCGCCCAGCCTTAAAATCTTCGGATAGGAAGAGAAAGAGGTTGCAAAATAGAGGGAAAGCGTGTATAATTTTTCTGGCACGAGCCATGAAAATACTTACAACATTGCGCGACGGAAGGAGCGGACGGGCCCGTGAATATTTATGACATTTCCCGGCGGGCAGGGGTGTCCATCGCCACGGTGTCGCGGGTACTGAACAACAGTCCCCATGTGAGCGACGCGACCCGCAAGAAGGTTCTGGCGGTGATTGAGGGCTGCGGCTATGTGCCCAACGCCTTCGCCCGGGGGCTGGGGCTGAACACCATGCAGACCATTGGCCTGCTGTGCCCCGACGCGTCGGATCCTTACCTGTCCCAGGCGCTGGCCAATCTGGAGCGATCCTTCCGCGCCCATGGGTACGACTGCATCCTCTCCTGCACCGGGAAGGAGCTTTCCGCCCGCGTTCAGGGGGTGGAGCTTCTGCGCACCCGCCATGTGGACGGCATGGTGCTGATGGGCTCCTCGTTTATTGAGGAGAACGACCGGGACAACGACTGCATCCGGGAGGCGGCGCGGGCCGTTCCCATCATCCTGCTGAACGGCTCGTTCCTGTGCGAGAACGTCTACTGCGTCCTGTGCGACGACCAGCAGGCGGCCTGCGAGGCCACGCGCTATCTGATTGACAGCGGACGGCGGCGGATCCTGTACCTGTACCACAGCAAGAACTACTCCGGCCGCAAGAAGCTGGCGGGCTACTGCGAGGGCCTGAAAAGCCGGGGCATCCCCGAGGACGAGGGCCTCATCAGCTTTTACGGCGAGGACAAGTCCAGCATCCACCGCGTGCGGGATCATCTCCTGGCGCTGGACGCGGCGGGCGTCCGCTTTGACGCGGTGCTCACCAGCGAGGACGGCCTGGCCATGGGCGCGATGAAGTACGCCAAGGCGCGGAATTTGAAGGTGCCGGAGGAGCTGAGCATCATCGGCTACAACAACAGCGCCTACTGCCTGTGCTCCGAGCCGGAAATGACCAGCGTGGACAACAAGCTGTCGGTGATCTGCGATCACATTGTCACCACCATGATGGGGGTGCTGGACGGCCGGGAGATGCCGCAGAAGACGGTCTTCACCGGGGAACTCATCCTGCGCGGAACGACCCTGTGACCCCGATCCGCCGGTGGCGGGTCTGTCATGATAAAAACATTGCATTTCATTCGTAAAGGAGCGATGATCCCATGCAGAATTTCATGGACAAGGATTTCCTGCTCAACACGGAAACCGCCCGCGTGCTGTACCATGAGTACGCCGCGAAGTGCCCCATCATTGATTATCATTGCCACATCAGCCCCAAGCAGATCTGGGACGATCTGCGGTACGAGAACATCACCCAGGTGTGGCTGGGCGGCGACCATTACAAGTGGCGGCTGATGCGCTGCGCCGGCGTGGAGGAGCGCTACATCACCGGCGACGCCTCCGATTATGAGAAGTTCTGCAAGTGGGCGGAGGTGCTGGGCAAGGCCATCGGCAATCCGCTGTACCACTGGTCGCATCTGGAGCTCCAGCGGTTCTTCGGCTACAACGGCGCGCTGTCCGCCAAGACGGCTGACGAGGTGTGGAACATCGCCAACGCCAAGCTGCAGTCCGCGGGCTACTCCGTGCGCGGCCTCATCGCCATGAGCAACGTGGAAACCATCTGCACCACGGACGATCCCGTTGATACCCTGGAATGGCATCAGAAGCTGCTGGCGGACGCTTCCTTCAAGACCAGCGTGCTGCCCGCCTGGCGTCCCGACAAGGCCATGAACCTGGAAAAGCCGGACTATCTGGACTACCTGGCGAAGCTGGCCGACACCGCCGGCATGGCCATCAACACCTTCGCCGACCTGAAGGCCGCCCTGGCCAAGCGGATGGCGTACTTTGCCGCCAACAACTGCTGCCTGTCCGATCACGCGCTGAACTACGTCATGTACGCGCCCGCCGCGGAGGAAGTCGTGGAGGCCATCTTTGCCAAGCGTCTGGCGGGCGGCGCCGTGTCCGCTGAAGAGGAGGCTGCCTTCAAGTACGCCTTCATGACCTTCTGCGCCTCCAAGTACAAGGAAATGAACTGGACGATGCAGCTGCACTACGGCTGCCGCCGGGACAACAACCTGACCCAATATGCCAAGCTGGGCCCGGATACCGGCTACGACTGCATCAACAATTACGCGCCCTCCGACCAGACCGCCGCTTTCCTGGGCGCCCTGGAAAAGGCGGGTAGCCTGCCCCAGACCATCCTGTACTCCCTGAACCCCAACGACAACGCAGCCATCGACACCATCTGCGGCTGCTTCCAGTCCTCCGAGGCCGTGAGCAAGATTCAGCACGGCAGCGCCTGGTGGTTCAACGATCACTTCCAGGGCATGACCGAGCAGCTGACCTCCCTGGCGAACCTGGGCTACCTGGCCGGCTTCGTGGGCATGCTCACCGACAGCCGCTCCTTCCTGTCCTATCCCCGGCACGAGTACTTCCGCCGCATCCTGTGCCGTCTGCTGGGCGAATGGGTGGAGGACGGCCGGTTCCCCCAGGATTACGACCTGCTGGGCGAGATCGTCCGCGGCGTGAGCTACGAAAACGCCAAGAAATATTTCCACTTCGCGACCAAGTAAGGCCGGATATGCAGCAAGGCTCCTCCGCCATCGGCGGAGGAGCCTTTTTGCGTCCCGTTAGTTCTGCCAAAGGATCTGCTCCTCGGTCAGCATGGGGTAAGCCGTTACCTCCTGGCCGTCCAGGTCGGTGCGGTGCATGTCCACGGCGGTGATCTGGCTGTTGTCGTGGGTGATGTAGTAGTAAACGCCCTTGGTGGTATTGCAGCAGCTGCTGTAAATGGTCAGGTGATCTTTGCCGTTGTTCAGCCGGACGAAGCCCCGGGGTACGCACACGCTGTTCAGGATGTGGAAGAACTGGCTGACGCTCTCGCTTTCCCCCTCGCCGCAATGGCTGTTGTGGAGGGTGAAGGCCGCGCGGACGAACCGGGAGGTGGAGGAGGCGTCCCCCGGCAGGCCAAGGGCGCCAAGGCCCAGGCTGGTGGGGGTGATGGCGAGACTCGGGGCGAAGGTGTTTTCCGGCTCGTTGGGAGTCAGGTGCAGGTAGGTGCGCAGGGTATCCAGGTGGGTGGGGAAGGCCGGCTCGTTGGTCAGCACGCCGATGGGGTTTTCGTGGATGCGCAGGCCATCCGCGTGGGGCTCCAGCACGATGGCTTCCTGAGCGTCGGCCAGGATCCAGTGCAGGGGCGAGAGCGGCAGCTCACCGCTGAAGGGCAGGTTCAGCACATTCAGCCGGGCCAGCAGCGGCCGCGCCTGGGCGACGGTGGCGCACTGGGCCAGGAGCCAGGGAATCAGCTCAAAGGGCGTCACATTGTCCATGCCGGCGGTTTCCTCCCGGTAAACGGCGGTCTGCGGGAAGTTCAGTCCGGCCATGCTCAGCCCTTTTTCGTTGGTGGCCTCGTAATAGAGAGGGAAGCCCTCCTTCACATAGGCCATGCCGATCATGGCCAGATGGGCGTCCAGCACGCCCGCCTGCCGGAAGCGCAGGGGATAGCGGCGCGGGGTGACGGCGACGGATTCGTGATAGGAATAGGACAGATCGAGGTTCCGGCCGAAATAATGATCCCGGCTGTGAAAGCTGACGGCGGTACACATACGTTTGGCCTCCTGTTCATCAAAGGGTCGTTGGCATCATGGTGCCACAATGGACTGGGGTTCATGCGCCTTTGCGGGATTCAGCACCTCTGTGTCGCTGGCGGGCTCAAAGGCGGCAAGGGCGGGGTGCTCGGTCAGGCGGCGGACAATGCGCCAGCCCGGCAGGCTTTCGTCATCCGTGAGGGGGCGAAAGCCCAGGTCGAGGTAAACCTTGCAGGCCACCCAGGAGGTGGTCTGGGTGGGGATTTTCGCGTGGGTGCAGCCGAGGCCGACCATGACGCGCAGCGCATGGAGGATCAGCGGCTTCGACAGCCCGCGCCCCTGAAAATCCCGGCGGACGGCGACCCAGTGCAGCCAGGCGTCGTCCGAGGTGTCCCGGCCCTCAACGTCGAAATACGCCGAAGCCGTGGCGACCTTGCGGCCGTCCGGGGCGACGACGAAGACCATGCGTCGGGGCAGCTCGTCCTCGTGGGTGCCGAAATAGTGCGCCCAGACCTGCAGCCCCTGCTCGTAGGAAACGAGCTCCTTGGCGCTTTGCTCGATGTCGATCCAGGCGTCCCGGTCGCCGGGCTGGTAGAAGGCGAAACGATAGCCCTCCGGCAGGGGACGCTGAGGCAGTTCGGTGAGAGCGCGGCGCAGGTGCAGTTCCACATAGCGGATGCGGTCGTCATGGTTATCGAACATGGGTAAGGACATGGGGGAACCTCCTTGCAAATGACCGAAGGCCTCAGCGGACAGCCTTGACCAGCAGCATCATGGGACGGCGAAGCTCATCAGCCATGCCGGGCAGGGACAGCATGGCCTCCGGGGGCATGGCTTCCTCCACGGCCTTCAGCTGAAAGCCGCATCGGAGCAGGCCGCCGAGGATCTGCGTCAGCGTATGGTGCTGCTTGGTGACGGTTTCGCCCAGGAAGACGGCGGCGCGCGGCCCGGGCCGGAAGTACTGATCCACGGGCCAGTACAGGGGTGCGCCGCTGTCGTCACGCACCCATTCCTGCCGGACGCCCGAAGTGAACACGGGGTGCTCGATGTTGAACAGGAAGCAGCCGCCCGGCCGCAGCGTCCGGTAAACCTTGCGGTAAACGGCGTCCAGATCGTCAATGTAGTGCAGGACGAGGTTGGACAGTACCACGTCGAAGGCGGCTTCCGGGTAGTCGAAGGCGTCCAGGTCGGCCACGCGGTAGGTGATGGCCGGGGCGGCGTTTTTCTCCCGGGCGGCGGCGATCATCCGCTCGCTGGCGTCGATCCCCAGCACGGACACAGCGCCGTGGTCGGAGGCATAGCGGCAGTGCCAGCCATAGCCGCAGCCAAGGTCAAGCACCCGCTTGCCTGCCATGGGCGGGAGCAGGGGCTCCAGCTGATGCCACTCCCCGGCGGCGGCCAGGCCGTCCCGGCTCCGGGGCATCTGGGCATAGGCTTGGAAAAAGCGCTCGTCATCGTAAAGCGGCATGGGAAACCCTCCTTGCGCGGCGGGCGGATGGCGTAGCCGCTCCGCCTTCACCCTACTTTAGCATGGCCCGGGCGGGGTGTCAATGGGTGCCCCTCACCGGGGCGCCGCTGCTCCCTTTTTGCCCTCAAAATCTTTTAACTTTCGCTTCGGCTGCCCCTTGCGGCGGATTCTCCCTTGACAAATCAGCGTTTTCCTCCTATGATACAGGGGTGACCAATGAACGGGAGGATGAAACCAATGGCAGAACTGACGATGGACAAGCTGGTGGCGCTGTGCAAGAACCGCGGCTTTATTTTTTCCGGCTCCGAGATTTACGGCGGCCTGGCCAACACCTGGGATTACGGCCCCCTGGGCGTGGAGTTCAAGAACAATGTAAAGAAGGCCTGGTGGCAGAAGTTTGTCCAGGAAAGCAAGTACAACACGGGCCTGGACTGCGCCATCCTGATGAACCGCGAGGTGTGGGTGGCTTCCGGCCATGTGGGCGGCTTCAACGATCCGCTGATGGACTGCAAGGCCTGCAAGGCCCGCTTCCGCGCCGATAAGCTGATCGAGGACTTCACCGGCGGCGAGGAAACCGGCGACGGCTGGACCAACGCGGAGCTGGAAACTTACATTGCCGAGCACGACATCAAGTGCCCCGTGTGCGGCAAGAAGGACTTCACCGGCATTCGTCAGTTCAACCTGATGTTCAAGACCTATTCGGGTGTGAATGAATCCACCGCCAATGAGATTTACCTGCGCCCCGAGACGGCCCAGGGCATCTTCGTCAATTTCCAGAACGTGATGCGCACCACCCGCAAGAAGCTCCCCGCGGGCATCGCGCAGATCGGCAAGTCCTTCCGCAACGAGATCACCCCCGGCAACTTCATCTTCCGGGTGCGTGAGTTTGAGCAGATGGAGCTGGAATTCTTCTGCAAGCCCGGCGAGGATCTGGAATGGTTCAACTACTGGCGCAGTTTCTGCCGCGACTGGCTGCTGAAGCTGGGCATCAAGGAGGAGAGCCTGCGCCTGCGGGATCATGAGCCCGAGAAGCTGGCCTTTTACTCGAAGGCCACCACGGACTTTGAGTTCCTGTTCCCCTTCGGCTGGGGCGAGCTGTGGGGCATCGCCGACCGCACCGACTATGACCTGACCCAGCATCAGGAGCATTCCGGCAAGTCCATGGAGTACCTCGACCCCGTGACCAACGAGCGGTTCATTCCTTACTGCATCGAGCCCTCCCTGGGCGTGGATCGCGCGGTGCTGGCCTTCCTGTGCAACGCTTATGAGGAGCAGGAGCTGGAGGGCGGCGACGTGCGCAACGTGCTGCACCTGCATCCGGCCCTGGCGCCCTTCAAGTGCGCGGTGCTGCCCCTGCAGAAGAACAAGCTGGGCGGCCTGGCCAGTGAAATTCATGCCGAGCTGGCGAAGTATTTCGCCGTGGATTATGACGAGACCGGCTCCATCGGCAAGCGCTATCGCCGTCAGGACGAGATCGGCACGCCTTACGCCATCTGCGTGGATTTCGACACCGAGGCCACCGGCACCGTCACCGTCCGCGACCGCGACACCATGCAGCAGGAGCGCGTGGCGATTGCCGACCTGCGGAAGTATATCGAAGACCGTATGGCTTTCTGAGTTCCCTGAACTTTTTTTCAGGCGGCGTGAATCACATCATGCCGCCTGTTTTTTGTTGCCCGAAGGCCGCCTTCGTGCTATACTGAACGTATAACGTGCAAGAAGCACAGGGAGGGACAAACGTTATGAACATGGTCGAGATCATTGCCCGGAAGAAGCTGGGGCAGGCGCTGACGGCGGAGGAGATCCGCTACTTCGTCAGGGGCGCGGCGGAGCGCTCTGTGCCGGATTATCAGTTAGCGGCCATGCTCATGGCCATCCGCCTGAAGGGCATGGACGCCCGGGAGATCACCGACCTCACCCTGGCCATGCGGGATTCCGGCGACGTGGCCGACCTCTCAGCCATTCCGGGCGTGAAGGTGGATAAGCACTCCACCGGCGGCGTGGGCGACACGGCCACCCTGGTGCTGGCGCCCCTGGTGGCAGCCTGCGGCGCGCCGGTAGCAAAAATGAGCGGCCGGGGACTGGGCCATACCGGCGGCACGCTGGATAAGTTAGAGGCCATTCCGGGGCTGTCGGTGGAGCTGACGGAGGATGCCTTCATCCGACAGGTCCGGGAGATCGGGCTGGCGGTCATCGGTCAGACGGGCGCCCTGGCCCCGGCGGACAAGACGCTCTACGCCCTGCGGGATGTGACCTCCACCGTGGACAGCCTGCCGCTGATCGCCTCCTCTATCATGAGCAAGAAGCTGGCCTCCGGCGCGGACGCCATCGTGCTGGATGTCAAGGTGGGCTCCGGCGCGCTGATGCGGACGCTGGAGGACGCCATCGGTCTGGCCCGGGCCATGGTGGACATCGGCACCCTGGCGGGCAAGCCCGTAGCCGCTCTGGTGACGGGCATGGAGCAGCCCCTGGGTACCCATGTGGGCAACGCCCTGGAGGTCAAGGACGCCATCGACGTGCTGGCGGGCCGAACGGGCGGCGCGCTGCTGGAGGTGTCGCTGCTGCTGGGCAGTCAGATGCTCGTGCTGGCAGGGCGGGCTCCCACCCCGGAGGAAGCGCGGGCCATGCTGACGGCGGCTCTGACCTCCGGCGAGGGCCTGCGGAAGCTGCGGCAGATGATCGCGGCCCAGGGCGGCAACCCTGCCGTGTGCGACGACGTGTCCCTGCTGCCCCGGGCGAAGGTGATACGCCGGATTCCGGTCGGTCGGGAGGGCTTCGTGGCGGCCATGGATACCACGGCGCTGGGCATGGCGGCTCAGGCCATGGGCGCGGGACGGCTGCGCAAGGAGGATGTCATCGACCCGGCGGTGGGCTTCGTGCTCCCGGTGCGCATCGGCGACCGGGTGAAGGCGGAGGACGCGCTGTGTGTGCTCCACGCCCGCAGCGAGGCCGACGCGGATCGGGCAGAGGCCGCCATCCGGGAGGCGATCACCTTTGCGGAGGAGCCAGTGACGCCGCCGCCCATGTGGTACGCCATGGTCACGGCTGACGGCGTGCGCCGCCGGGGGGAGGTGGAACCATGACGCCAAGACGATGGGGTGCCATCGCGGGACTGACGCTGGCCGCGGCGGGTGTGCTCTGCGTGGCCCTGTGCATGTTTCAGCCCGGGGGCAATCAGACGCTGATGAATCTGGGGCTGATCTGTACCGCGCTGGCCTTTCTGGTGAGCTGGCTGCTGAGGTCGAAGAAGGAATGAGGGAGCGGGCCAGGCTTCTTTGGCTTCGATGATTGCAAAAATGTTGAACAAGCAATAGCGCTCATGCGGAAGTCATCCTTCCAGGCGTGAGCGCTTTTCTTGCGGCTGCAAGGCTTTCTATTTCAGCTTCCTTGGCCGCGGGGGAGACTGCCCGGGTGGTTTCGGGCGCTTTTTCATGTTTTGATCGGTTTGAAGTCTTCCTGCTCGGCTTGTCAGCAGAAAGTATAAAAATGCAGGACAAAGGAGCAAAAATGTTTCCATCTGCGGTATACAATCTGGAAGATGACAGGACATTGTGCATAGTGGGACGAAGACATGTCGGAACACACAAAGTACAATGTACTGTTCGTGTTTTTGTATTGCATTCAACAGAATCAGATGTATAATCATGTTGCCGACAGGGAGCGAGAGGATATCATCCGATCTGTTCTGTCGGGGTCAACATACTGTAAGGAGATGGAAGCATGAAACACTCTGTCAAAAGCTTGTTCTGCATCGTTATGACGGTTGCGCTGCTGATGGTCAGCACAGGCGCGCTGGCGTGTACCGGCTATTATGTCGGCAAGGACGCGAGCACCAACGGCGCTTACATCATCGGCCACACGGTGGATGCCTGGAACACCGCCCAGGCCAAGCAGATTGTTTATCCGCACAGCGAGGAGCCCGGCCGCACGGTGAAGGTGGGCGAGAATGAGGTTCCGCTGCCGGACGTGACCTATCAGTACACCTCCACGCCCTTCATTGAGGGCCTGTGGGACAACGCCGTGGCCAATGAAATGGGCGTGACCATGACCGGCTCTGTCACCACCTACATCAGCGGCGACATCCGCGCCATGGATCCTTATACCAAGGACGGCGCTTCCGAGACCTGGATCAGCGGCTACATCGCCGCCATCTCCGCCACCGCCCGGGAGGCCGTTGAAAACTACGGCAAGGTGATGGAGACCTACGGCAGCTCCGAGTCCAACACCTTCATGATCGCTGACCAGAGCGAGGCCTGGTACATCGAGAGCTATTCCGGCCATCAGTGGTGCGCGGTGAAGATGCCCGATGACTGCGTGGCTGTTTTCGGCAACGAATGTATGCTGGGCACGGTGGACGCCTATGTTGAGGGCGAGTCGCTCCTGCACTCCGAGGGCCTGTTCACCGCTCCCGCGGAGGCCGGTCTGGCCGTCTACGATGACGCGGGCAACATGGATCTGTTCGCCACCTACTGCGGCGCCACCAACCTGAACAGCGGCGCCAACCGCCGCACCTGGTACGGCCATGTGCTGCTGGCGCCCTCCACGGCGGGGGATTACAGCATGAGAACCCGCTATGATCTGTTCTACCAGCCGGACGAGGAGGTTTCCCTCACCGACATCTTTGAGCTGACCCGCTCCCGGTTCGAGAACACCCAGTGGAATCCCGAGGATACCGGCCGCCCCGACATCCGCGTGATCGGCATCGAGCGCCAGGTGAACTGCTCCGCCATTGAGGTTTATCCTGAGCTTCCCGCCGCCATGTCCGCGGTGACTTGGACCTGCCTGGCCAACGCCGAGCACTCCGTTTATCTGCCCCTGAGCAACCTGATTACCGACGTGGCCGCCATGTACGACTACATGCCCGAAGGCTTTGACGCCAACAGCTATGGCTACAACCTGGATTATGCGCACACTCACTTCAAGCGTCTGTGCGCCCTGAGCGAGCAGGATCGTCTCCACTACGGCACCGGTGTGCGGGGCTACTGGAAGAGCGTGGAGGATGCCCTGGTTGCCGAGTATCCCGCTGTCTTGGCGGAGGCCGTCAAGCTGTACGAGGAGGATCCCGCCAAGGCTGCCGAATACCTCACTGCCTACACGGTGGAGAAGCAGGAGAAGGCCCTGGCCGACTGCGATACCATGTTTGACGAGCTGATGTGGTACGTCATCGCCAACACCAGCACCCAGCGGTACAACAGCACGTCGGGTGAATTCAGCACCTGGAACAACTTCGTTCCCTCTCTGGCGTCGGCTGAGTAAGCGGCTTCCGCCTGAAACAAAACCTATGCGCGGCGTCAGCAAGGGCTTCGGCCTGAACCGGCGCCGTTTTTGTGCGGTCGGACATAGCAAAAGCGCTGCCCGCATGATGGACGGGACAGCGCCTGGCTGGTGATGAAGGTTATTCGTCGCAGTCGAAGATGGCCTTGAACGCAATGCGCTCGCCGTAGCGTTCCTTCCAGAGGTGATGGGCCTCGCAGGCGTCGTAGACGGTCAGCGCGTCAGGGGACATCCGCAGGCGGATCAGCAGATCGTAGCGGTTGGGCCGGTTCACCACATTGAGCAGGACTTCAACCTGATGCACGCCGGGGACGGTCAGCGCACCCTCAAACAGCGCCTGAATCTCCCCGCGCAGGGCCTGGGGGTCGGCGGGGGCTTCCTTCCACTTGACCAGAATGTGATGCAGCATGGCGTCCTCCCGTTATTCGGCCAGGTCGGTGGGCGTGGCGGGCTCGGGCAGCGTGGCCATATCCCGCATCAGGATGCACAGCGCCCGCACGGCATTGTCATCATTGCCGCTGTTGATGACCACGGACAGATAGCTGTCCGCATCCGTGTACATGTACTGCTGAAGGCCGGGCAGAGCGCTGACCGGTATGCCGAACAGATGCTTTTCGCCCGTTTCCTGCACGGTGCGCCAGGCCTTGCTGAGGTCGATGTCCATGCTTTCGGCCAGGGCCATCAGCTCAGGATAATCCTCCAGGGGGAGATAGGCTCCCTCCTTGGCATAGGAATAAAACTGATCCTTCTTCAGCATGTAGATGTCACCCTCGCCGGCGGCGATGTAGGTGCTCAGCTGCATGGGGCCGTAGGCGTTGTCCATGGTCAGGAAGATGGAGCGCATCTGCTCCATTTCCGGCATATCGTTGAGGCGAAGCTCCTCCAGGTAGGCGTCGAAGATCGTCTGATCGCCCATGGCGGCCAGGATGAAATCCACCTTCTTCTCCTCCGGGGGGCGGTAGGCGGTCATGGTGAAAATCAGGTTCCAGCCAACCACGCCGATGACGCACAGCAGCAGATACTTCCACCAGGAATAGGTAAAATGGTTGCGAAGCGTATCCTTGGTAACAGGTGTTTTCATAAGCGGCATCCTTTCGGCAGGGCAATGGTTTCAAGCAGAACCATGCGGCGGTAGAAGAAGGGGGACGTCGCGCATCGGCCTGACGCCCCCAAGACATCGGCGCGCCGGAGGTGCTCAGTCATCCGGGACGCCGCCATGCTATCCTCATCCATGATGATTATACAGCACCGGCTTCCATAAGTCAACGGCGGATTTGGGGCACGCCGTTCAAGGAACAGGCAACGCCCTCCCGGCAGCGACTGGCGGCGGGAGGGCGTTCGCAGGATGGGCGCGCTCAGCAGAGCTTCGCGCCCGCGGGAATGTGCGGATCGACCATCAGCAGATGGAGCTTTTCCTCGCCCTCCTCGGTGTGGACGGCGGAGATCAGCATGCCGCGGGATTCGATGCCCATCATGGGCCTCGGCGGCAGGTTGGTGATGGCGATGCAGGTCTTGCCCACCAGGGCTTCCGGCTCGTAATAGGCATGGATGCCGCTGAGAATGGTGCGCTCCACGCCTGTGCCGTCATCCAGGGTGAACTTCAGCAGCTTCTTGGACTTGGGCACCGCCTCGCAGGCCAGCACCTTCACGGCACGGAAGTCGGACCTGGCGAAGGTATCAAAATCAACGGCGTCCTGGAACAGCGGCTCAATCTGCACCTTGGAGAAGTCGATGACCTCCGCTGCCTCAGCGGCGGCAGGCGCGGCTTCGACGACCGGGGCCTCCGCCTTGGCGTCCTTTCGGGGCGCGTCGATAGGCTTCATTGTCGGGAAGAGCAGAACGTCCCGGATGGTGGGGCTGTCGGTGAGCAGCATCACCAGGCGATCCAGGCCGAAGCCCAAGCCGCCGGTGGGAGGCATGCCGTATTCCAGGGCGGAAACGAAGTCCTCATCCACCTCGGCGTGGATGCCCTGGGCGGCCCGGGCGGCCACCTGCTCCTCAAAGCGGCGGCGCTGGTCGATGGGGTCGTTCAGCTCGGAGAAGGCGTTGCCCATTTCGTGCCCCGTGATGAAGAACTCGAAGCGCTCGGTGAGGGTCGGGTCTTCGGGCTTGCGTTTGGCCAGGGGAGAAATCTCCACCGGGTAATCCATGATGAATGTGGGCTGCACCAGGCTGGCTTCCACATATTCGTCAAACAGCGCGGCCAGGCAGTCGCCCTTTTTGGCGGTCTTCTCCACATGGACATTGCGGGCCTCGCACACGGCCCGGGCGGCCTCGTCGCTTTCCCATTGCGTCCAGTCCTCGCCGCAGGCTTCCTTCACGGCGTCCGCCATGGTGATGCGCTTCCAGGGGGCCTTCAGGTGGATGACCTGCCCCTGATAGGTCACGTCGGTGGTGCCCAGGGCCTTCATGGCCACAAACTCGTAGAGCTGCTCCACCAGCTCCATGATTTCCTTATAGTCCGCGTAGGCCTGGTAGGTTTCCACGGAGGTAAATTCCGGGTTGTGGGTGGCGTCCATACCCTCGTTGCGGAAGATGCGGCCCACCTCGTACACCCGCTCGAAGCCGCCCACGATCAGCCGCTTGAGGTACAATTCCGTCTCGATGCGCAGGAACATGTCCAGGTCAAGGGCGTTGTGATGGGTGCGGAAGGGGCGGGCGGACGCGCCGATCTCGAGGGTGTGGAGCACCGGGGTGTCCACCTCCAGATAGCCGCGGCTGTCCAGGAATTCCCGCACGGCGGAAATGATGGCGCTGCGCTTGCGGAAGGTGTCCCGCACCTCGGGATTCACGATGCAGTCCACATACCGCTGACGGTAGCGCAGATCCGTATCCTGCAGGCCGTGGAACTTCTCCGGCAGAACCTTCAGGCTCTTGCACAGGAGCGTCAGGGCCTGAACATGGATGGAAATTTCGCCGGTCTTGGTGCGGAAGGCCGTGCCCGTGACGCCCAGGATGTCGCCCAGATCATATTTCTTGAAGGCGGCGTATTCGTCCGCGCCCAGGTCGTCCCGGGTGACGTAGATCTGGATGTCGCCCTGGCTGTCCAGCAGGTGGGCGAAGGACGCCTTGCCCATCACGCGGCGGGAGGTCATCCGGCCCGCCAGGGAGACCGTTTGACCCTCCAGGGCGTCGAAGCCCTCTGCGATCTCGCGGCTGTGATGGGTCACGTCAAAACGGGTGATTTCATAGGGATTCCTGCCCTCGTCCAGAAGGGACTGCAGCTTCTGACGGCGGATGATTTCCTGCTCGGTCAGCGCGGGGGTGAGGGGCGTTACGGGATAATCGGCCATTTCGGGTTACAACTCCTGCCTGTATCTGAATGTGACGCCTTAGCGGCGGATGTCGATGATCTGGTAATGCACAAGGCCCATGGGAATCTCGATTTCCCGCACATCGCCAACGCTGGCGCCCAGCAGACCCGCGCCCACAGGGGACTCGTTGGAGATCTTGTCCTCGTAGGGGTCGGCTTCCTCCGCGCCCACGATGGCGTAGGTGTACACGTCGCCGGAGTCCTTGTCCTCCACGGTGACGGTGGTGCCCACGGACACCTTGTCGGTGGAAATCTCGCTGTCCGCCACCACCACGGCGGTGTTGATGGCCTTGGTCAGGCGGGTGATTTCCTCCTCCAGCTTGGCCTGGTCGTTCTTGGCCTCGGTGTACTCGGCGTTTTCGGAAAGATCGCCGAAGCCGCGGGCGACCTCGATCTGATGGGCGATCTCGTTGCGGCGGGTGCCGATGAGGTAGTCCAGCTGCTCCTGAAGCTTTCGCATGCCCTCTTCTGTCATCATATTGCGCTTTTCTTCAGCCATGGTCGGGATGCTCCTTTCGGGGATTGATGTCAAAGAAGCACCCTGCCGCCGTCCAGCGGGTTCAAGGTGCTTTCAAGCCTTCGCATACCGCGATATTATACCGTTTTTCCGCCGCCTTGTCAACGCTTGGGAGAGAAGCCTTCAAAGATTTGCAGGGCGAAGCGCGCCTGATGGCGGCGGTGCTCCTCCGGGGTGCGGACGGTCCAGACGGCGAAGGGCGTGCCCAGCCGCCGCAGCAGGCGGAAGGCGGGGTTCAGGCGTCCCTCGCCGCTGACCGAGAGGAAGTCCGGCCGCCCCAGGACGTTTTGCAGCAGCGAGGACATGATGATGTCGCGCAGGCGGAAGGGCCGGGCGGGGCAGACGATCAGCTGGCCCCGCGGAATGTCAGGCGCGTGAAGGCGGAACCAGAAAAGCGCCCGGGGGTCGAAGCTCTCCACGCACAGGGGGCCGGAATACGCCTTCACCAGCGGAAGAACGCGGCGGCACAGCGTGCGCAGACGCGGGCCGGGCTTGATTTCCAGGATGACGGGCGTTTCCGCTCCCATGGCTGCCAGGGCTTCCGCCAGCGTGGGGATGGCCTCCTCCGTGCCGGAAAGCCGCAGGGCTGCAAGCTCCGCCGCCGTCAGGCCATGGACGCTGCCCTCCACACCGCACATCCGCATCAGGCTGGCGTCGTGGAAGACAATGGGGCTGCCGTCCGCCGTCAGCCGGACATCCAGCTCCACGCCGTAGCCGGCCTGGACGGCGCGGCGGAAGGCGGACAGGCTGTTTTCTGGGCGCTCTTTGTCCCACAGCCCACGATGGGCATAGTCCCGCCGCAAAAAGGCCCCCATGTCCCGCCGGGGCAGCCGGGGCAGAATCAGCCAGAGCCACAGCAGCGCCAGGACAGCCAGGATGACCGTCAGCCGCGTCATCGCCATCACCTCCGATATGCGTTGAAAACAGTATAGCAAAAGTTTGACGTTTGTGCTATACTTTTGCCGCACTATCACCGTGGAGGCCCATTTTGCTTATGAAACGAATTGCTCTGCTTGCCACCGGCGGCACCATTGCCTGCCGTCAGACGCCTGACGGCCTGTCGCCCGCCATCCACGCGGAGGAGCTGATCCGCAGCGTACCCTACCGCAAGGCGGAGATTGTCTGCCGGGACGTATTCTCGATGGATTCCAGCAATATTCAGCCGGAGGAGTGGTCGCTGCTGGCCAGGGCGGTGGACGAAGCCATCGAAAGCTGCGACGGCGTGGTCATCACCCACGGCACGGACACCATGGGCTACACCGCTGCCGCGCTGTCCTTCATGCTGCTGGGTCAGCGCAAGCCCGTCATCCTCACCGGCAGCCAGCTGCCCCTGGGGGCGCCGCTCTCTGACGCGGAAACGAACCTGTCCTGCGCCATTGAGGCCGCCTGCCAGGGCCCGGCGGGCACCTATGTCTGCTTCAACCGCAAGCTGATCCTGGGCGTACGGGCGGTGAAGACCCGCACCATGTCCTTTGACGCCTTTGACAGCGTGAACAGCGCCCAGGCGGGCATGGTGGATTCCGAGGGCGTTCACTTCCTGCGGCCCATGCGCACGGCGGAAGCCTACCGCCTTCGGCCCGAGGTGGACAGCCGGGTTTTCCTGCTCAAGCTGGTACCGGGAACCCAGCCGGATGTGCTGGATTTCGTGGCCCAGGCAGGGTATCGCGGGCTGGTGATCGAGGCCTTCGGGCTGGGTGGGCTGCATTACATCCGCCGCAATCTGGTGGAAAAGCTGCGGCTCCTGCGCAGCAAGGGCGTCCGGGTGCTGGTGGTGACCCAGTGCATGTACGAGCGGGCGGATCTGTCCATCTACGAGGTGGGCACGCAGCTGCTGCGCACGGATGTCATCAACGGCCTGGACATGACCACGGAGGCCGCCGTGACCAAGCTGATGTGGGCCCTGGCCCAGGACAACACGGACGAGCTGCTGGCCCGCGACCTGTGCGGGGAGATGCGGTAACCGCCGATACATAAACGCGCCGGAGCGATGTGGATGCTCCGGCGCGTTTCGTTATGCGGCCATCACGGTTCCTGCGCCAGGTGCAGCAGATGCAGCCGGGCGGCCTCGGCGTTGGCGGGGTTGGTGTTTTCAAGGGTCATGGGCAGATGCCGCGCCTTCGCCAGGGCCAGCAGGGGCTTGTAGTTCATCTGTCCCAGGCCGCAGGCGATGGACAGCAGCCCGTCGAACATCAGCACGTTGGCGATTTCATTCCGGGCCTGCTGGCAGGCGGGGCCGTCGGGAATGTAGTCCTTCATGTGCAGCAGCTCGGCCCAGGGGCCCAGGCGGCGCACGGCATCTGCCACGACATCCTCCGCCTGATGGACGTTGTGCCAGTCCAGCAGGTTGACGCCGTCCAGGATGACCCGCAGCATGGGGGAATCGAAGTGTTCCATCACCCGCTGACACCTTTCCGGCGTGCTGACGATGTGGCGACACACCGGCTCGATGGCGAAGACCTGCCCGACCTCCTCCGCGTAGCGCACCACGGGGGTCACGCGATCCATGAACAGCGCGAGGGCCTCCTCCGTCCAGCACTCCGGGCAGGAGGTGTAGGTGACGTTGGGTGCGCCGGTCTCGGTGCCCACCAGCCGCGCGCCGATCATCCTGCCGAAGCGCAGGTGGGCCTTGTAGATCTCCAGCGTCCGGGCGTGGGCCTCCTCATCGGGACTGCACAGGTTCAGGTAGCAGCCCAGCAGCACGCACGTCATATCGTACTTATGCAGCAGCGCCCGAACCTCCGCCGCCAGCTCCTCGGTGAGCAGCGCGGGGGCGTCGGCCATTTTGAAGCCGGGGACGACCTTGCTCATGGCGATATGGCAGCAGGTGAAGCCCTGCTCCCGGGCGTTGCGCATTTTTTCCTCCAGGCCAATCCCGGCGGCGTCGTGCAGGCGCAGACCGATCTCCATGGAAACGACCTCCTTTGTGCGTTGGTAGCTGCTGACAGTATAGCGCATTTTCGGCCGTTTGACCAGAGAAAATCAGCGCTTTAAGCGTGGCGGGTCAGGAAGGCCTCGGCCTGGCTCATCTCCGCCAGCGCGGCGTCGCGGAAGGTATCCAGCTGCAGCGCCTGCGATTCCGGGGGCAGGGCCAGATAGTCCCGCAGCAGGCACAGCATGCTTTCCAGCTGGGCCACCGCCGCGTCGAAGTCCTTCTCCCAGGCGATGCGCCGCAGGTCGTGGCGCACCTGAAGGCGATCCAGCTCCCGCTGCAATTCCGCCGCTTCGCCCGCCCGGGCAGCCCGGCGCAGCAGCTCCTTCAGGCCCTCCAGCATGTGGGCGACGCAGGGCTCGGCCATCAGCTGAGCCGCGGCGGTGTCCTCGGGGTCGCAGAAGGCGGCGTCCGCCCGATCCACGGGGGCGTCCTTGGGGTAGGGCTTGCCTTCCCGGCGCAATTCCTCCCGGACGGCCTCGATCAACTCAGGCCGGTGCTTGAGCAGGGTACGGTATTTGTTCTGATAGCGCAGCATCAGGCTGTGGTTGCCCCCGGCCATGCGCATCACGCAGGAACGCACGGACATGCCCTGCCCTCTGGCCATCAGCACCTGGCGCAGCAATTCGTGGGTTTCCTCGGGGGTGAAGACCGCGAAGGGCGCGGCCTTCAGTTCGGCGGCCTCGGGGCGCTGACGCAGGCAGGCATAGTAATAGTTGCGGATACTGTTGGGCTTACGGCCCAGGTCGCCGGAGAGGTTCTCGAAAACGCTGCGGAGAGGCTCGCCGGCGGCGGAGGCCTCCTTCACAGCGGAGAACAGACGGTTGGTTTCCTCTTCCTGCCAGCCCGAACGGGTGCGTACCTTCACTTGACTTTCCATGATGTTGTCATTCTCCTTCCCATGTGGTGTATGAACCATCCTGCCCAGGGGGACACAAAACTATACCTGTCACAGCAGCGGCAAAAGCGCGTTGCCAAGGCCAAGCTGCCCCTGATAGACCTGCCAGGCGGCGTCCGCGACAGCCTGCGGCGGAAGGTAGGCGTTGACGGCGGCCAGGGCGCGGGCGGCGGCGCTCTCCACCTCGCTCTCAACGCCCGTGTAATACAGCCGCGTATCCTCCCGGACGGTATGCAGTCCCTGGCTGGCCAGCGCCTGCTGGCTGTCCGGCGCGGTGAGGAAGGCCAGCAGCGCGGCGGCCTGATCGCTTCCGCCCGTGACCACGCTGCCCAGCCACACCAGGTCGGTGACGATTTCCTCCGGCGCCATGGTGCGGAAGGCGAAGGCTTTCCCCGCCGCGACCAGCGCGTTCTGCGAGGTGATTTGCCCTGTGGTCAGCAGGCAGGTGGGGCTTTGACGGGCCTGGAAGCGCCGGTAGACCTCCGCCGGAGTGAGGTCGGCAAGCTGGTCGGGAAGGGGCGGACGCTGCTCCTGGGGCAGGATGCAGCTCAGGGTGAACAGCGCGCAGCCGGGCGGGGCCATAAGCGGCGTGTCGGCCTTCAGCGCGGCGTCATAGGGGTAGGGGGCCGGGGTGGCGTCGGATGCCGGGGATGTCGCGGCGGGCCGCCCCAGGAGCGTGGTGGGCGCGGGGGTCGCGGCCTCATGGGGCTCAATGGCGCTGTCGATGGCCAGCACATACGCGCCGTAGCACAGGGGAAGGCCGTACTGCTCGCCCTTCCAGCGGCCGCAGCGCAAAAGCGGCTCCCGCAGGCCGGATACGCCGCTGATGGGCATCAGCAGCTTTTCCGGGTCGGTCAGGGCGCCGGGGGTGTAAAGGATTACGTCGGGCAGCACGGCGTCTTCATCAGACAGGGCATCGGGGGTGACGGTGCGCAGATAGGTCATCACGCCGGGATTGGCTTTTTCGAAGGCCCGGAGCCTGGCCTTCAGCCAGCTTTCGCCGCCGCCCACCGAGGACACCGACCAGATGCGCAGCAGCGTGCGTTCGCTGCCCTTGCCGGACAGCGCCGAGGGGGACTGGGTATGCACCCTGGGCAGCAGCCACAGCGTCAGCGCGGTGAGGGCAAGGGCGGCAAGACAGAGGACGCGGCGGCGGGTCATAACGGAACCTCCTTTGCGGAACATGGTGAATATGTATGCGGCATTTCGTCCAAATAGGCGTCAGGGAGCCACATTTTTCCGCCCCTGGCGATGCTTGCTGACGGCGCAGGGCAGGCGAAACCTGCGCGGAGGGGAGACAGCCTTGTGGTTGCCCCTTGCCAAAAAGGATAATTCATCCTATAATAGAGGCAACGGTGATTCCTTTGTATTCATTCATAAGGGAGGATGACATCCATGGATGTGCGCGCTTCTTACGAGCAGTGGCTCAGGGATTTTGCCAATAATGAAGATACGGTCAGGGATTTGCTGGCCATCAAGGATGATGATCGGGAAATCGAGGATCGCTTCTATACGGAGCTGTCCTTCGGCACCGCCGGGATGCGCGGCGTGCTGGGCGCAGGCATGAACCGCATGAACCGCTACAACGTCCGCCGGGCCACCAAGGGCCTGGCGAAGTACCTGCTGCAAAAGCCGGCAGAAGCCCAGCGGGGCGTGGTCATCGCCTATGACAGCCGCCGCTGCTCGGCGGAGTTTGCCCGGGAGACGGCCCTCGTCCTGTGCCAGGAGGGGGTGCCGGCTTACCTGTTCGACGCCCTGCGTCCCGTGCCGATCCTGTCCTACGCGGTGCGCCATCTGCACGCCATCGCCGGCATCGTCATCACGGCCAGCCACAACCCGCCCCAGTACAACGGCTACAAGGTCTATGGAGAGGACGGCGCACAGGTGGGTCCCGAGGCCGCGGAGGGTATCACCCGCATCATCCGCGCCACCGCCTACACCGACTGCACCCTGATGGACGAGGAGGAAGCCAAGGCCAAAGGGTTGCTGCGCATCATCGGCAACAAGGAGGTCGATGACGACTACATCGCGGATGTCAAGACCCTGTGCATCCAGCCCGAACTGCTGGACAAGGAGGGCGGCAAGCTGAAAATCGTCTATACGCCCATCCATGGCTCCGGCAATGTGCCGGTGCGCCGCATTCTCAAGGAGGTCGGCATCAGCAATGTTTCCGTGGTGAAGGAGCAGGAGCTGCCCGACCCGAATTTCTCCACCGTCAAGGTGCCCAACCCCGAGGATCCCGGCGCCTTCACCCTGGCCTTCAGGCTGGCGGATGAAGTCGGCGCGGACGTGATCTTCGCCACCGACCCGGACTGTGACCGCCTGGGCGTGGCCGTGCGCAAAAAGGACGGCCAGTGGCAGCTGCTCACCGGCAACCAGATCGGCTGCGTGCTGCTGTATTACATCCTGTCCACCAAGCAGAAGCAGGGCACCCTGCCGAAAAATGGCGCGGCGGTGAAATCCATCGTCTCCACCTCCCTGTCCAACCGCATCTGCGAGAGCTTCGGCGTGGAGATGTTCGAGACCCTCACGGGCTTCAAGTTCATCGGTGAGAAGATTCAGCAGTTCCAGGATACGGGCAGCCACACCTTCCTCTTCGGCTTTGAGGAAAGCTATGGCTTCCTGTCCTCCACCTTCGTGCGGGACAAGGACGGCGTGAACGCCTCCCTGCTGATCTCCGAGGTGGCCTGCGCCTGCCAGGCGGAGGGCATGACCCTCTACGACAAGGTACAGGAGATTTTCCAGCGCTACGGCTATTATGTGGAAAAGGTGGTTTCCAAGACGCTCCCCGGCAAGGACGGCCTGACCCGGATGAAGGAGATCATGAAGGAGCTGCGGGCCAATCCGCCCCAGGACATTGCCGGGATGAAGGTGACCGCCGTGCGCGATTATCTGGCCGGAACACGCACCTGCGGCGGCGTCACCGAGCCCACGGGCCTGCCTATCTCCGATGTGCTGTACTTTGAACTGGAGAAGGGCAACTGGGTCTGCGTGCGGCCCTCCGGCACCGAGCCCAAGATCAAGCTGTACGTCAATTCCAACGCGGCCACCCAGGAGGAGGCCGAGGCCATCAACCTCCGGCTCCGGGAGGCCAGCGAAAGGCTGATGGACTAACATTTATACCGGCCCGCGCAGGGGCGTCGGGGTCAGGCACGGCGGTGAGGCCGCTGTGCCTGCCTTCTTGTCCGCGCGGAAGAAAAGGGGTTACCGACATGCGGAAATGGATCGCGCTGACGCTGACGATCTGCCTTGTGCTGATGTGCCTGCCCGCGATGGCGCTCACCCGGGAGGAGTTGGAGGCCGACGCCCGGCAGAAGGTGGAGGCCGGCATCGCCATGGCGGCGCAGGAGCAGTCCGGGTGGGCGAAGGTCATGATGGAGCATACCCGGGTGACCAGCGTCACCAAGGATGGCGCCTATGTGGTGGTCAAGGTGGCCTTCCCCGCGATGAAGGCCGGGGTGGGCGCCAACGACAGGCATAACGGCGACGCGGCCGGCTTTTTGCGGCGGGCTGTCGCGCCTGTTCTGTCCCTGGAGGATACCGTGGAATATACCATCCGGGTAAGCATTAAGGGCAAGAGCGACAACCTGACGCTGAACTGGAGCGATACGCGCTCCCTTCAGGGCTACCGCAAGAAGATCGGCGTGCAGGCGTCCGCCGCCGCCAAGACCTTCGAGACCGCCAAAATGAAAAGCGCCGTGGACGATTACCTGCTGCCCAAGGCGGTCGCGTATCCCAAGCAGCGCCCGGAGGAGTCGCCCGAATGGACGGCACTGCCCGACTACTGCGCGCAGGCTGCCGCGGCCCTGGGGCTGACCGCGCAGCAGGCGGAGGGCCGGCTTCCGGCGATGCTGATGCTGCTGGACATCACGGCCATCAGCGCGAAGGATGCCATCGAAAATGTGACGCTGACCCTGCGGGCGCGGAACTGGCAGGCCATGCTGGAAGCGGCGGAGGAGCAGGCCCGCCTGGCGCTGGATATCATGATGGGTGTGCCGGACATGTCCCGGGAGGAGATCGAGGGCGTGCTGACGGCGCAGCTGCCCGCCGCCTGCTTTGACGCCTACTACGGGACGCAGAGGCGGCACATGACGGAAACGAAGGTGACGGTCAACCTGCTTGCCGCGGTGAATGAGGGCGTGGGAAGCGCCAAGGGTCTGATGGACGAGCTGGCGGCGTACTCCGCCCAGGTGGACGCCCATGTGGATGCGCTGATGGCCTATGCCGCGACCCTCGACGACTATCCCACGGTGGAGCTCATCGACACGGCCATTCTGGAAGGCGCCGGTCATGAGGACGGCACGCAGCTTTTCGTGGACACGGGGAAGACCGACAACCATGGCTACGTCTGCGTTCTGCGGGAAAACAGCGTCGTGGCAAAGGGCTTCATCCACGCCGGTGTCCGTCTGCGGCTTCCGCTGAACCCCGGCCTGTACGAGGTGTATTGCTCCTATGGCCCCACCTGGTATGGGGAGCGCTACATTTTCGGCAAGGAGGCCTTCTGCGGCGTCATGCTGCTGGAGGTGCCGGAAGAGGGCAACCTGCGCCTGTCGCTGCGGGACGGCGGCGAGGGCCAGGAGGTCACGGCGCTGACCTATGACGAATTTATGGATGCCATCAGCAAACACGGAGGAGATTGATACCATGGAACGTCAAGCATACCTGCTGGAGCAGCTGAAAGCGCTGACGGCCATCCCCAGCCCCACGGGCATGACCGGGGCGGCGGAGGATTATCTGCTGGCGGAATTGACCCGGCTGGGCTTCAAGCCCTGGCGCACCCCCAAGGGAACCGTGCTGTGCGAGCTGGGCGGGCAGGGGAGCCCGCTGCTGTGCTCGGCCCATGTGGATACCCTGGGCGCCATGGTTCGGGCCGTGAAGAGCAACGGCCACCTGCGCTACACCGCCATTGGCGGCTATGACGATACCAACATCGAAAACGAGAACGTGATGATCCACACCCGGGAGGGCCGCACGTTCCGGGGGACGGTGTACTCCACCAAGGCCAGCCTGCATGTGTGGGGGAACCAGTCCGCCACCGCACGCTCCGACGAATTCCTGGAGATCATCCTGGATGAGGAGGTCGCCTCGGCGGAGGATGTCCGGGCCCTGGGCATCGGCCCGGGAGACTTCATCAGCTTTGATCCCCGCACGGTGGTGACGGAAAGCGGCTTTGTCAAGAGCCGTCATCTGGACGACAAGGCCTCCGCGGCCATCCTGCTGACGTTGGCGCGGGAGGTGGCGGAGGGCAAGCTGACCTTGGGCCGACAAGTGTTCATCGCCTTCACAGTGTATGAGGAGGTCGGCCATGGCGGCGCATCGCTGGCGAAGCTGCCGGTGGAGGACATGCTGGCCGTGGATATAGGCTGCGTGGGCGCGGACCTGGGCTGCACGGAGACGCAGGTGTCCATCTGTGCCAAGGATTCCTCCGGCCCCTATGACTGGCGCTTCACCAATGAGCTGATCGCCCGCAGCCGCGCTCTGGGGCTGGACTTCGCCGTGGATGTCTATCCCCGCTATTCCTCCGACGCTTCCCCGGCCCGGGGGGCCGGCATGGAGGCGCGCTTTGCCCTGTGCGGCACGGGGGTGTTTGCCTCTCACGGCTATGAGCGCACCCATGTCAAGGGCCTGATGAATACCCTGCGGCTGGTGGGCGATGTCATGGCCCATACCGTGTAATTTGCATACCAAAACGCAAACGGCCGTCTGCCAATGCTCCTTTGAGCGGCAGACGGCCATGCTTGTTATAGGAGGATCACTGCGTCAGCATGGAGGCGGGGCGGTCGACCTCCAGGGGCGATGATTCGCTGTCGCCGCCGAAGAGGTTTTTCAGCCAGCTGCCGATGGACGGGGTTCCGCCCTGGACGGCGGCCACCTGGACGGACTGCACGCCTTCCAGCAGAATGCCGTTGTCCAGCAGTTCCGCGTGAACGGGAATCACCCGGTAGGTATAGGTCACGCCGGGCTGAGCCTTCGTGTCGGCGTAATAGAGCACCTCGCCGGGGGAGCCGCGAAGCTCCGTCAGGATGAAGCTCTCGCCGATGGCGTCGCGCTGGATGCGGTAGACCGCCGTGGTGGAGGGCTCGATGACCAGCAGGGGCTGGCCGCTGTCGTTGTGGGTAATGTAGAAGGATTTTGCCTGAGCAGGGGCCGTCCACACGTCGGAATACTGGGTGGGCTGGGTGCCCTCGCGGAAATACTCCGTGACCCGGTAGTTGGAGGGCGTCAGGCTGCTGGCCAGCATGACCTGGCCCCGCCATTCAATGGCTTTCTTATCAATGGCGGCCGATACGATGCCGCTGGGCTTGATGAAGTCAGGCTTCTTACGGTCGGCGTAATAATCCTTGAGGAAGTTGCGTGCCAGGGTGGCGGGATTGGTGCCGCCGGATACGCTGTTGGGCAGGCGGTGGCTGCTGTCGGGCTGATCGTAGCCCATCCACACGGCCACGGACAATTCAGGCGTGTAAGCGGCCATCCAGGCGTCGCGGTTGCCGCCGCCCTTTTCGTTGACGGTGCCGGTCTTGCCTGCCACCGGCGTGCCCGCCCCGGACAGCCGGGAGCCCGTGCCCGAGGAGGTGACGGTGCGCAGCATGTGGGTCATGAGGTAGGCCGTCTGCGCGGACAGGACGGTGGTGCCGCTGTCCTGGTGCTCGTAGACCACCACGCCGTCCCGGTCGGTGATGCGCTCGATGAAGTAGGGGGCATGGAAGGTGCCGCCGTTGGCAAAGGGGGAGAAGGCCGCGGCCATCTGCACTGGCGACGCGCCGTAGGTCATGCTGCCCAGGGCCAGGGACAGGTTGCTGTCGCGGTCGTCAAGGGGGATGCCGACGGCGGTGAGGTACTTGCGGCTGTTGGCCAGGCCGATGCTTTGCAGCACCTTGACGGCGGGGATGTTCAGGCTGTTCTTCAGCGCCGTGCGGACGGTGACGTTGCCGTAGTAGGCGTTGCCGGCGTTGCGCGGGCGGTAGCCGTTGAAGTTGGTGGGCTCGTCCAGCACGACGCTGGCGCAGGTCCAGCCGGCATACTCCATCGCGGGGGCGTATACGGACAGGGGCTTGAGCGAACTGCCGGGCGAGCGCCGCAGCTGCGTGGCCCGGTTCAGGCCCCGGCGGGTGGTGTATTCCCGGCCGCCCACGATGGCGCGGACGGCGCCCGTGGCCGTGTCCACAGCGGCGGCGGCGGACTGCACCGGCACGCCGTCCTTGGCGTTGGCAGGGAAAATGTTCTTGGTGTACTGCTCGTCCAGGATGGACTGCATGGCGGGATCAAGGGTGGTGTCGATGCGGTAGCCGCCCGCCAGCAGCACCTCGGCGGAAACGTCCAGCTGCAGCTCCGCCTCGTCCAGCACCGCGTCCACGAACCACCCGTATGCCGTTTCGACGGCGGAGGACGATGCGACGGGCGCGACTTCCTCCGCCTTGGCCTCCTCGTACTGCGCCTGGGTCAGCATCCCCTCGTCCCGCATGGTCGCCAGGATGTACCCCCGGCGCTCCCTGTTGGTGTCCGGCTTGGTCTGGATGGAATAGGCGGAGGGGGCCTTGATGGCGGCGGCCAGCGCCGCTGCCTGGGCGGGGGTCAGGTCGGCGGCGTCCACGCCGAAGGTGACTTCCGCCGCGGCCTGGATGCCGTAAGCGCCCTGGCCGAAATAAATGAAGTTCAGGTACATCTCCAGAATTTCGTCCTTGGTGAAGCGGTGCTCGATCTGCACCGCCAGCCAGACCTCCTCCAGCTTACGGGCCAGGGTCTTCTGGCTGGACAGATGGGACAGCTTGGCCAGCTGCTGGGTGATGGTGGACGCGCCCTGGCCGTAGCCGCCGGAGCGCAGATTGCTGATGACGGCGCCGAAGATGCGGGTCACGTCGAAGCCGGGATGCTTGTAGAAGCGCAGATCCTCCGCCGCCAGGAAAGCGTTCACCACATGGTCGGGCAGGCTTGCGAGGTCGATGACCTTGCGGTTTTCCTTGCCCACCAGGGTGGTGACGTACTGGCCGTCCTTGTCGTGGATGGCGCCGGTCTGCGCCAGATCCGTAAGCTTGGCGGGGTCAAGGCGCTGCCAGGAGGCCACGTCAAAGTAAAGGTAGGCGCCTACCAGTGCGCCGATGACCACAAGGATTCCCACGACGGCCGCCGTCCTGCGGATGACCCGCCCCTTATCGCTCATGAAATCGCCTCCTGTATTCGACTGCATTCTTGCCATTCCGGTTCAAAATTGTGCATGACGGCCCGTGGTAGTTTCTGCCGAAGAAAAAAGCAGGCGCAAATTTTACATTTTTTCAAAAAGACTGGTCAAATGCGCCGGGATGGGCTATAATGGACACACTGATTATCCGAATGAAGGAGCGATGCAGATGCGCAAGTGCTTATCCTGGCTGATGGCCGTGGTGCTGTTGGCCGCCTGCGCTTCCGCCCTGGGGGAAGGAACGGCGGCTCCGGCAGGCCGCTTCACCATGGCGGGGCTGGATGATTCATCGACCAATCATGACTGGGAGTCCAATATGTTCTTCCGCCGCATGGAGGAAAGAACCGGCATTTCCTTTATCTTTGACCAGTATGGCGAGCGGAAGGCGTGGGAGGAGGTCAAGGAGAATATCGGCGTGCGGAATGGCGATCTGCCCGATGTTCTCTTTAAGGCCGATCTGACGCCCCGGGAAACCCAGGACTGGTACGAAAAGGGCATCCTGATTGACCTTCGGCCTTACCTGGAGGATTGCGCGCCCAACCTGATGATCCTTTTGGAGGCTCATCCTGAATGGCTGGAGGCCATCACCCTGCCGGACGGCGCGATTGTCGCCCTGCCCAGCTTCAATGAGCTGCAGAACAACAACGCCATGTGGATCAACACCACCTGGCTTGCGGAGCTGGGGCTGGACATGCCTTCCACCGCCGAGGAGCTGACCGAGGTGCTCCGGGCCTTCAAGACCCTGGATCCCAACAGGAACGGCCGGCGGGACGAGGTGCCCCTGACTTTTACCGGCATGTGGGATCTGCGCTATCTGGGCCACGCCTTCGGGCTGGTCAGCAATGATTACTATATCGTTGCGGAGGACGGCGTGGTGTCCTCCATCCTCACGCGGGAGGAGAACCGCGCCTTCCTGACCTGGCTGAATCAGCTGTGGCAGGAGGGGCTCATCGACCAGATGGGCTTCAGCAGCCTGGACAGCACCCGCCGCATCACCGACAAGGACGCGGTGATGACCTTCGGCGTCTTCATGGGCCCCACGCCCATGAGTATGGTGCCCGCCGGCAGCATGAATCAGTACAGCGTATTGATGCCCCTGACCTATGAGGGCAGCCGGGTGTACCGCGATCTTACAGGCGACGTGGTGCGGGGAACCTTCGCCATCACCTCGGCATGCGAGGATCCCGCGGCGCTGGTGCGCTGGGTGGATTACCTTTACACGGAGGAAGGCTGCCATCTGGCCCAGGCAGGACTGGAGGGCGAGGATTTCGTCTTCAACGAGGACGGCACCTGGGACTGGGTGGAGGAGCCTGAAGTGGTGGCCACCACGGTGATGGCGGATGTCACCATCGCGGACGGCGGCGCGGCCCCAGGTTATTCTTCCCTGGAATTCCAGCTGTGCTTTGACGATCTTGATACCCATCGCCTGGTGACGGAGCTGCAGTCCGTCAAGCAGTGCGCCGTTCTGCCCTATCCCATCCGCTACCTGACGGCGGAGAAGGAGGCGCGGATCGCGGCGCTTCAGGCGGAAATCGCCCCCTATGCCGAGCAGCAGATGATCTGGTTTGTGGTGGGGGACGTGCCGCTGAACGACGCTACCTGGGACGAATTCTGCCGCACGCTGAAGGAGAAGGGCCTGGACGAGATGGTCGCCCTTTGGCAGGAAGCACTCTGATATTGCTGGAAGGACGGAATATTGCGCATGGATATGTATGCCTCGATGATCCGCAACCTGAAAACGCCCCAGATCATGGAGCGTCTGAACCGCCTCTATGGCAGCCGCGACGGCATGATGGTGGAGCAGACCACCCGCTACATCGGTATCCTGAAGCGTCATGAAGAGCTTTTCCACGCCGAGGGCGAGGTGCTGCTGGTCAGCGCCCCCGGCCGCACGGAGATTGGCGGCAACCACACCGACCACAATCGGGGCCGGGTGCTGGCCGCCGCCGTCAACCTGGATACCCTTTCCGCTGTTTCCCGCCGGGCGGATACCATCGTCAACCTGTACAGCGACGGCTATCCCGCGCTGACCATCGACCTGAGCGACCTGAGCGTCCATGAGGAGGAAAAGGGCACCACCGCCGCCCTGATTCGTGGCGTGGCCGCGAAAATGGCGGAGCTGGGCTATCGCATCGGCGGCTTTGACGCCGTGGCGACCTCCTCCGTGGCCTCCGGCAGCGGCCTGAGCTCCTCCGCGGCCTTCGAGGTGATGACCTGCGCCATCCTGGACGCGCTGTACAACGATTTCGTCATTGACTACAAGCAGCGGGCGAAGATCAGCCAGTATGCCGAGAACGTCTACTTCGGCAAGCCCTCCGGCCTGCTGGATCAGATGGCGTCCTCCGCCGGCGGCCTGGTCACGGTGGACTTCAAGCATGAGGATCCCGAGGTGCGGCGGATGTCCTTTGACTTTGCCGCCAACGGCTACGCCCTGGTGGTGGTGGCCACCGGCGGCAGCCATGCCGACCTGACGGACGATTACGCCGCCATCCCCGCTGAAATGAAGCAGGTCGCCGCCTTGATGGGCGAGGAGGTGCTTCGCCGCATCCGCCCCGAGGAATTCCATCAGGCCATCCCCGAGCTGCGGGGCAAGGTATCCGATCGGGCGCTGCTGCGGGCGCTGCACTTCTTCGACGAGGACGACCGGGTGGTGCGCCAGGTGGAAGCGCTGGATCGCAACGATCTGGGGGCTTTCTTCTGGGAAATCGTGTGTTCCGGCCGTTCCAGCTACATGTATCTGCAAAATGTCTACGCCAATCCCCAGGATGAAAGCCTGGCCCTGGCCCTGGCTCTGGCCGAGCACATGCTGGTCAACCGGGGCGCGTGGCGCATCCATGGCGGCGGCTTTGCCGGCACGACGCTGAACTTCGTGCCCCTGGACGACCTGCATCGCTTCATCGAGGTGATGGAGGGCGCCTTCGGCCAGCGCTGCTGCCATGTGCTGGACATTCGCCCCGAGGGCGCGGCGGTCATCCGGCTGTAAAATCCGTGTTGACAGCGTGTCGCGCTTGTGCTATCATAACCGTGGCTGGGGCAAGCCCGGTCGACATAATCGCATAAGCCACTTGGAGCTTCTTCGGGGCAGGGTGCAAATCCCTACCGGCGGTACAGCCCGCGAACCTTTCCCGCAAGGGTCAGGCCGAATCGGTGAAATTCCGATGCCGACAGTATAGTCTGGATGAAAGAAGAGCGCTGGAAATACGCAGGGCGTGTCCGTATGGACGGCCTGTTTCCGCCCCTGACAAGCAAGCTGCTTCAGGGGCGTGCGTATTTTACAAGGAGGTTTTCCCATGCGTAAAACCCTGTCTGTCCAGTACCTGACCCGAATTGCCGTGCTGACGGCCCTGGCCTCCATCCTGTTCCTGCTGGAAATTCCCGTGGTCGCCTTCTACAAGCTGGATCTGTCGAACCTGCCGGTGCTGCTGGGGGCTTTCTCCATGGGCCCGATGGCGGGGCTGATGATCCTGTTGCTCAAGAGCGTCATCGGCATGCTGCATTCCACCAGCATGTATGTGGGCGAGCTGGCCGACTTCATCATGGGCGCGGCCCTCGTGCTTCCTTCGGCGCTGATTTACCGCCGGAAGAAGACGAGGAAGAGCGACGTCATCGGCATGGCGGTGGGCACGGTGGTGCTGGTGGTGGTCGGCGTGCTGGTCAACTGGAAGATTATGCTGCCCTTCTACATGACGGCCTACGGCATGCCCATGGAAAAGGTCATCGGCCTGGCCTCCGCCGCGGTGCCCCTGGTGGAGGCGAAGTGGCCGCTGCTGCCCTTCGTAACGCCTGAGTGGAAGCTGCTGCTGCTGGTCACCGGGCCCTTCAACCTGCTCAAGGGGGCCGTGCTGAGCTTCCTGACCTACCTGATGTACAAGCGGCTGTCGCCCCTGCTGCACGTCAAGGGCGCGGCGCAAAGGAGCGCGAACTGATGATAACCCATTCTCCCGAGGAGACCCGCGCCTATGGGGAGCGGATGGCCCAGCGCCTTCAGGCGGGGGACGTGCTGCTGCTCCTGGGCGATCTGGGGGCGGGGAAAAGCGAGCTGACCCGGGGACTGGCCCGGGGCCTGGGGGTGACGTCCACCGTCGCCAGCCCGTCGTTTACCATCCTGAATGTCTATGACGAGGGCCGCCTGCCGCTGTACCATTTTGACTGGTATCGGCTGAATAGCGCCGAGGAGCTCTACGAGATGGGCATGGACGAATACCTGGGGGGCGACGGCGTGGCGGTGGTGGAGTGGCCGAACCAGTGTCCCGAGGCCATCCCGGAGGACGCGCTGCGCGTGACCCTCACGCCCCTGGGGGAGCGGGAACGGGAGATTACCCTGACGCCCTGCGGATGCTTCCGCGCGATGGAGGAAAACGAATGAAGCTGCTGGCGATTGACACCTCCGGCCCGGTGTGCGGCGTGGCCGTCCTGACGGAGGAGGGCCTGCGGGCGGAGCGGATGGTGCAGAACAAGCTGACCCATTCGGTGAATCTGCTGCCGATGATCGACAGCGCCTTTCAGGATGCCGGGCTGACCATTGCCGACATGGATCGTCTGGCGGCGGTGACGGGCCCCGGCTCCTTTACCGGGGTACGCATCGGCGTGAGCACCCTCAAGGGCCTGGCCCATGGCGCGAACAAGCCCTGCGTGGCCGTCAACGCGCTGGAAGCCATGGCGGCGGGTGTCGGGGGCTTTGACGGCCTGGTGTGTCCCATCCAGGATGCCCGGGCCGGGCAGGTGTACGGCGCGGCCTTCCGCACCGCCGTGGGCATGCGTCCTAAGCGGCTGATGGCGGATACGCCCATCCGGCTGGAGGACTACGCGGCGCGGCTTCGCGTCATGGGCGACCGCTTCCTTTTCCTGGGGGACGGTATGCCGGTGCACCGCCGACGTCTCATGGAATTGCTGGGGGATGCGGCGGTCTTCGCCCCCGCGCATCAGGCATGTCTTCGTCCGGGGGCCGTGGCCTGGCTGGCGTCGCTGGAAACAGAGGCACTCTCCTATCTGGAGCTTCAGCCGTTGTATCTGCGCGCGCCCAGTGCCGAGCGCAACCGCAAATTGGTGGAGGCTGCCCATGCCGAATGAATGCCTGATTCGCCGGATGACCCTGGCGGACGTGGACGCTGTGGCGGCTATTGAAGCGGCCACCTTTCCCACGCCTTGGAGCGCCGACGCCTTCCGCCAGGAGCTGACCCGGAACGCCGTGGCCCGCTATCTGGTGGCTGAAGCCGATGGCCGGGTGATCGGCTTTGCCGGGGCCTGGATCATCCTGGACGAGAGCCACATTACCAACATCGCCGTCCTCAGCGACTATCGGGGGCAGGGGTATGGTCGGCAGCTCACCCAGGCGCTGATGCAGTACTTGGCCAACCTGGGCGCGGCCTACGCCACCCTGGAGGTGCGCAAATCAAACCTGATTGCCCAGCGGCTGTATAAGTCCCTGGGCTACGTCAGCGTCGGCGTGCGCAAGCGGTATTACGAGGACAACAACGAGGACGCGCTGCTGATGGTATGCGAGCATATGCCGGAGGCCGACCCGGATTTTGAGGAAGAGGAAACCGTCCACACGGCGGAATGATGCCCCGGATCGAAGCGGGTCCATGCCGAAAAGCGCTGCCTGACGGCGGATTGCAGGATCGTATAAGGTACACGCGCGGCCGTGAAAGTTTCCGGCCGCGCTCGCCGCTTTACGGCCGATCCCTGGGGGACAGGGCGGCGTCCCGGATGGCAGGGGCGGCCTCCACCTGACCGAGAATATCAAAGGAGGAGCCGTGGCAGGGGCATTCCCACAGGCCGCTGTCAGCGTTGTAGCGCAGGGGACAGCCCATGTGCGGGCAGCGGGGCGTGCCGGGGGAGGTCAGGCCATGCAGGTAGGCCTTGGCGGAGGCAAGCAGGGCGGCGCGGTCGAAAGCGCCCCGGCCCGGGTAGCGGCGGAAGGGCAGGAACAGCGGGCTTTCCGGCAGGGGCCGTCCGATGACGGCGCCCGTCAGCAGCCTGGCCGCTAGGAAGGAGCCGGTCAGGCCCAGCCCGCCGAAGCCTGTGGCCATCATCAGGCGGCTGTCACGGGGATGCAGCGGCCCCACCAGCGGCAGCCCGTCCCGGCTGAAAATTTCCCGGCGGAGAATCACCTGACGGGTTTCGCTTTCCGGCAGAAGGGCGCGCAGGGTACGATCCCGGATGAGGGCGGTGCCGTCAGCCTGGTCGGTGCCGTAGGCCCCGCGATCCCAGGTCATCAGCAGGCCCTCCTGACAGGGGCGCAGGGTCATTTCGTCGCTGTGGACGGACAGCTGGGCGCTGTGCAGCGGGGCGGCGGAGGTCAATAGCCGCAGCTCCCGCAGGCGGGGCGCCATCAGCGCCAGCAGGGAGCGGTCATGACAGTCCAGGGGCGCACCGGTGCACAGGATGACCCAGGAGGCCTCGACGACGCCCTGGGGCGTGGTGAGCCGGTGCCCCTCCAGGCGGCGGACAGGGCTTTGCTCGTAGATCCGGCAGCCCAGGCGGACGGCGGCCTCCGCCATGCCCAGCACATAGGGCAGGGGAGCCAGAAGCCCCTGATGGCGCATGAAGGCCGACCGCTCCACCGGGAAGGGACAGCCGCCCGCGTCCGCGCCCTCCGTGACGGGCAGACCAAGCTGCATTTCGAGGGCCATCAGTTGACGCAGGGCGGGCAGGTCGTCCTCGGTTTCCGCGAAGGCATAGGCGTCGCAGGCGGTCACGCCGCAGGGCTGGGGCAGGCGCTGGGCCAGCTCGACGACTCCGGCGACGGCCTCGCGCGTCAGCTGGGCAAAGGCGCGAACCTCCGCCGTCTCCCGGACGCGCGCCGCGGTGGTCAGCGCGTGGATGGCCTGGCAGGTGACCATGCCCGCGCAGCCCGCCGTCGCGCCTTCAGCCAGGGCGCGGGCTTCCACCAGCGCCGTCCGCACGCCGTTTTCGCTCAGCATCAGCGCGGCGGTCACGCCGGTCAGCCCGCCGCCCACCACCACGGCGTCCACACGGCACAGCCCGCGCAGCGGCGGATATTCCTGCCGGATGCCCTGCTGCCATGCCGGAAATTCAGTCATTGCCATCACCTCATAGCAAGGATTCACCAAGGGCGCAAGGAGGATTCATCATGGCCACGATTCTGCTCACCCATGGTTTGCCAACCGCCGGACTGGACATGCTGGCGGGGCATCGCGTCATCATCCCCGCGCCGCTGACGGCGTTTTCCCGGGCGGAGCTTTTGTCCCTGCTGCCCGAGGCGGACGCCGTGATTGCCGGCGGCTTGCTGGACGGCGAGATGATCCGCCGGGGAATGCGGCTGCGGGTGATTGCCAACTATGGCGCGGGCTACGACCGGGTGGACGTGGCGGAAGCCGCGCTGTGCGGTATTCCCGTGACGAACATCCCCGAGCAGGTGACCGCCGCCACGGCGGAGCTTGCCCTGGGGCTGATGCTGGCGGTGAGCCGGCGCATCGGTGAAATGAACCTGCGGCTTCGGCAGGAGGAGCCCTCCGCGCTTTTCGGCGTGGGCAAAAACATGGGGCGCGGTTTGGCCGGGCAGACCCTGGGCATCCTGGGGCTGGGACGGATCGGCGGCGCGGTGGCGCGGCTTGGCCGGGCGCTGGGGATGGAGGTGCTGGGCTTCAATCGCCATGGCGTGGATCCCGCCGTGGCCCAGCCGGTTCCTCTGGAAGCCCTGCTGGCCAAGGCGGATGTTCTGTCCATCCATTGCCCGCTGACGCCGGAAACCCGCGGCATGGTGGATGCCGCCATGCTGGTCCGGATGAAGTCGGGGGCCATCCTGATTAACACGGCCCGGGGCGCGATTGTCGACAGCGACGCCCTGGCGGATGCCATTGAAGGCGGCCATCTGGCAGGGGCGGGGCTGGATGTCTTCCCGGATGAGCCCAATGTGCCCCAGCGGCTGCTGCGATTGCCCCAGTGCGTGCTGACACCCCACATGGGCACCAATGCCGCCGATACCCGGGAGGCCATGCTGCGGGCCTGCTGCCGTCAGGTGCTGGACGCGCTGGAGGGCAGACGTCCGGCGAACATTGTCAACGGTCTGTAACGCCGTCAGCCGGAGGGCGGGGAGCGCCTGCCTTCCGGGGCGGCTGGGGCTGGCGGGAACCGTCAAAATATTTTCAATTTTTTTTGAAAAAGCTGTTGACATTCCCGGGAAATCGTGTATAATATGTATCGTTGACCGCGAGGGACGCAAGAAACGAGCGGAAAGCATGAGCACCATTAGCTCAGTTGGTAGAGCACCTGACTCTTAATCAGGGTGTCTAGGGTTCGAGTCCCTAATGGTGTACAGATAAACCGCTGGATCATCCGGCGGTTTTCTTTTTGCATTCAGGCGCCTGAACGGCGGGAAAGGAAGCAATGCCCATGGCGGACAAACGAACCCAATTATTTGAGGAAGCGCCCATTCCCAAGGCTGTGACGACGCTGGCCATCCCCACCATTTTCAGCTGCCTGGTATCGGTATTGTACAGCCTGGCGGATACCTATTTTGTGGGCATGCTGAACAACCCCGTGCAGACGGCGGCGGTGACGCTGGCCTCGCCCATGCTTCTGGCCTTCAACGCGGTGAACAACCTCTTCGGCGTGGGCTCCTCCAGCATGATGAGCCGCGCCCTGGGGCGGGGGGACATGAAGACCCTGCGGCAGAGCTCGGCCTTCGGCTTTTACGGCGCGGTCATCTGCGGCGTGCTGTTTTCGGCGGCCTGCACGATCTTCCGCAGTCCGCTGCTGCATATCCTGGGGGCGGACGGCGTCACGGCCCCGGTGACAGGCCGTTACCTGCTGTGGACGGTCTGCCTGGGTGCGACGCCCTCCATCCTGAATGTGGTCATGGCGTACATGATCCGCTCGGAGGGCGCGACGCTTCACGCCAGCATCGGCACCATGAGCGGCTGCTTCCTCAATATCCTGCTGGATCCGCTGTTCATCCTGCCGGGCGGGCTGAACATGGGGGCGGAGGGCGCGGCCTTGGCGACGCTGATCTCCAACTGCGCGGCGGCCATGTACTTCTTCGGGTATCTTTTCTTCCGGCGGAAGACCACCTGCGTGTGCATTTCCCCCAGGGAGTTCACCCTGCGCAAGCCCATCGTGATGGGCGTTTGCACCGTGGGCGTGCCCGCCTCCATTCAGAATCTGCTGAATGTGGTGGGGCAGATGCTTCTGAACAACCTGACCTCCTCCTATGGCCCGCAGGCGCTGGCCGCCATGGGTATTGCCTTCCGGGTGGCCATGGTGCCCATGTACATCTCCAACGGCATTTCCCAGGGCGTCATGCCTCTGGTGGGCTACACCTATGCCGCCGGGCTGATCGGGCGCATGAAGAAGGCCCTTGCCTTCACGGCCAAGCTGGCGGTGAGCATCCTGGTGGTGCTGGCGGTCTGCTGCTGCCTGTTCTCGCCCTTCATCATCGGCGCGTTCATCGACGACGCGCAGACCGTTGCCTATGGCTCCTCCTTCCTCGTCGGCATGGCGCTGTCGATCCCCTTCATGTCCATGGATTTCCTGGCCGTGGGCGTGTTCCAGGCGGTGGGCAAGGGCTCGCTGTCGCTGATGATGGCCATCGTCCGCAAGGTGGTGCTGGAAATCCCGGCGATGAATCTGCTGAACTTCTTCTGGCCGCTTTACGGCCTGTCCTGCGCGCAGCTGGTGGCCGAGGTGGGCTCCTGCGCCATCGGCGGGCTGCTGCTGCTTCGGCTGATCCGTCAGATTGAGCGGCGGGTGAAGCCGAAGGACGCGGCCTGACGGCGGAAGCCCAGCGTAAAATGTTGACGGCCGGAGGAAAAGGGGTATCCAAAGCCCCCGGGTTGTGCTATAATAAAACCGTATGTACATAAGGAGGCGAAGCCCTTGAACCTGCATTTCCCCGCGCCGATGAGCGTCAGCGAGGCCAAGCTGCTCAATCCGCTGAAGCTGGCGTATCTGGGCGATTCGGTCTGGGAATTGCTGGTGGGGTCGGCGCTGCTGGCGCAGGGGCTGAATCTGCGGCACATGCACAGGGAGGCCGTCAGCCGGGTCAACGCCAGGGCTCAGGCGGAGGCATTGGCGCGCATTGCCGCCCTGCTGGACGCGGAGGAGGAGGACATTGTCCGCCGGGGCCGCAACAGCCATCCGCATCATGTCGCGCCAAGGCATCAGGAGGCGGCGGATTACCGGGCGGCCACCGCCATGGAGGCCCTGATGGGCTTCCTCTACGTCACCGGTCAGGAGGCCCGCCTGCAGTCACTGTTCATCGCCAGCCAAACGGAGGTTCATTCATGCCAGAAGTAAAGCTGCATGTGGCGCTGATCCGCCACACGCTGTCCCCGGAGGAAACCGTGGCCCTGGGGGCCCGGCTGTGCTACTCGAAGGCCACCATTGACGATCTTACCCAGCGGGTTTCCAGCCGGGATCAGTCCGCCTTTGTGCAGAAGATCATGGGCATGGGCCACGAATCCGTGCTGGAGCATGCCTCCTTCACTTTCGGGGTGGAGGGCGTCAGCCGCGTGCTGCTGGCCCAGCTGACCCGCCACCGCCTGGCCAGCTTCTCGGTGCAGAGCCAGCGCTATGTCAGCTACGAGCAGGGCTTTGGCTACATCGTGCCCCCGAAGATCGCAGCCCTGGGCGAGGAAGCCGTGGCGGCGTATAAGGCCCAGATGGATCAGCTCCACACATGGTATCGGGAGTGGCAGGTCAAACTGGGGGATGGCGAGGGCGGCAATGAGGACGCCCGGTTCGTGCTTCCCGGCGCCTGCGAGACGCGGCTGATGATGACCATGAACGTCCGGGAGCTGCGGCATTTCTTCAGCCTGCGGATGTGCTCTCGGGCCCAGTGGGAGATCCGTGCCCTGGCGACGCAGATGCACAGCCTTTGCATGGAGGTCGCCCCCGCGCTGTTCGCGGATGCGGGTCCCGGCTGTCTGCGGGGCGGATGCCCTGAGGGCACGAAATCCTGCGGCCTGACGGCGGAAAAGCGCCGGGAGCGGAAGGAATGGCTGGCGTCTCTGGCGCAGGAAGAAAAAAATTCTTAAAAAAAGGTTCCAAGCTGTCACGCGTTTCACGCGAATTTTGTCTTATATAAGCAGAGGGAGAAAAAACAATGGCTTTCTATAAGGATGTTCCCAACAGCCACCCGCAGAAAAAGAATTACGCCAATCAGGGCTCCTGGGATGACGAGGGAGCTCACTATCGTGCTGCCAATCGCCGCTTCGGCCCTGAGTCCGGGGAGGAGCGCCGGGGCAATCGCGCGCCCGGTCGTCCCAATGGCGCAAGGCAGGGGGAAGGCCGTCCCGGGCGGGAGGACAACCGCCGTCCCTATGGCGAACGCCGGGGTGAGGGCGAGCGCCGTCCTTACGGCGAGCGGGGCCGCGACAGCCGTCCCGTGCAGGGCCGGGGCAGCCGCGACGATCGCCGCGCTCCCGCGCAGGGCCGCCCTGTGGAGCGCAGGCCCCGGGAGGATCGCCGTCCCGCCGCGCCCGTTCGTCAGGAGCTTTCCTACCGGGATTTTGAGCAGCTGAATCCCTATGTGGAGGAAAAGGTGGACGCCACCGAAAACCTGCTGGCGGGCCGAAATCCCATCCGCGAGGCCCTCAAGAGCGGGCGCGACCTGGAAAAGCTGCTGGTGCAGCGGGGCGAATTGTCCGGCTCCGCCCGTGAGATTGTCGCGCTGGCCAAGGAAGCCCGGGTGCCTGTCCAGGAGGTGGACAAGTCCCGGCTGGATGCCATCGCGCCCCATCATCAGGGCATGCTGGCCTTTGCCTCCGCCTACCATTACGCGGAGGTCGAGGATATGCTGGCCGTCGCCCGGGAGCGCGGGGAGGATCCCTTCCTGATTCTGCTGGACGGCGTGACCGATCCCCACAACCTGGGGGCCATCATCCGCAGCGCCGAATGCGCGGGCGCCCATGGCGTCATCGTGCCCCAGCGCCGCAGCGTCGGTCTGACGGCGGCGGCGGTGAAGGCCTCCGCGGGGGCGGTGGAGCACATGAAGGTCGCCCGGGTGACCAACCTCAACCGCACCATCGAGGCGCTGAAGGAGCGGGGCGTCTGGGCCTACGCCGTCACCATGGACGGCCAGGACTATGAGAAGGTGAATTTCAAGGGCGGCGTGGCCCTGGTGATCGGCGCGGAGGGCGAGGGCATCAGCCGCCTGACCCTGGCGTGCTGCGATCAGAAGGTGTCCCTGCCTATGGCGGGCCACATCGACAGCCTGAACGCCTCCGTGGCGGCGGGCGTGATGATGTACCGCGTGCTGTCCTCCCGCCGGGCATGAAGCCGCTGCTGATCGTGGACGGCTACAACGTCATCGGCGCGTGGGGCGAGGCGGAAAAGCAGCGCTGGCCTCTGGACGAATGCCGGGACCGGCTGATGCGTCTGCTGCAGGATTATGGCGGCTATTCCGGCGAGGAGGTCGTCCTGGTCTTCGACGGCTATCAGTCCGACCGCAAGCAGCGCACCGAGGAGCGCTATGACGCGCTGACCCTGGTCTACACCTGCCATGGCGAGACGGCGGACAGCTACATCGAGCGCCTGGTCGCTCAGACGCCCCGATACCGCGCCGTCCGGGTGGCGACCTCCGACGGCCTGGAGCAAAGCCAGGTGCTGTCCACGGGGGCGACGCGCCTGACCTCCAGGGAGCTTTTGCGGGAGCTGCGGCAGCTGCGCCAGCGGGGGCTGGAGCAGCACCGGGTCAGCAGCAGCGTGAAGCCCAAGCCGTCCCTGGCCTCCCGCTTGCCGGAGGATACGCGGCGGGCGCTGGAATGCTGGCGGCGGGGCGAGCAACCAAAGATGGATGAAGACGGGGGTGAAAGCCGTGGATGACCACGACCTGGATTTCACCGACGAGGAGCTGGAAGCCCTCGGCCTGGACATGGAACAGGAAGAGCCTGAGACGTTCGGGGACGAGGAGGAACCCGCCTTTCCGTCGGATTACACCGACCTGAGCGATGAGGACGTGGTGGCGCTGTGCCGTCAGGGGGACACGGTGGCGGAGGAGTATCTGCTGAACAAGTACAAGAACTTTGTTCGCTCCAAGGCCCGCAGCTACTTCCTTATCGGCGCGGATCACGAGGACATTGTGCAGGAGGGCATGATCGGCCTGTACAAGGCCATCCGGGATTATCGGCCGGACAAGCTGTCCTCCTTCCGGGCCTTTGCGGAATTGTGCATCACCCGGCAGATCATCACCGCCATCAAGACGGCCACCCGGCAGAAGCACATTCCCCTCAACAGTTATGTCTCCCTGAACAAGCCCCTCTACGATGAGGAATCCGACCGCACTCTGCTGGATGTGATTATCGAGGGCCGCGCCACCAACCCGGAGGAGCTGATTATCGGCCAGGAAGATTTGCGCAGCATCAATCACAAGATCGACGAGGTGCTCTCCGGCCTGGAGCAGGAGGTGCTTCGGGCCTACCTGGACGGCAAGAGCTATCAGGAGATTGCCGATAACCTGGGTCGGCATGTGAAGTCCATTGACAACGCTCTGCAGCGGGTGAAGCGCAAGCTGGAGAAGTACCTGGAGGAGCACGGCAAGGATAACTGACGCATGGAAATGGGCTGAAGGCAATGCAAAAAAAGCCGAAGGCGGAGCCTTTGCGGAAATTTCCTCTTGCCAAGGAATGAGAAATGGTGTATCATAGGCTTTGAAAGAGAAGGAGGATGCGGCCATGACCAGTCGGCGTTACGCTTATTACGCCTACGCGCTGTTGAGGTAAGCAGGGCGTGATTTGGCATGGCATCATCCCTATCGCCCTGCGGCCAGCGCGCTGTGGGGCCTTTTCTTTTGCAGTACGGCAGCACGGTAGAAGTCCAATGATTTTGAAGCACGGAGGTACGGCGGCATGATTGTGATTTTGAAGCAGAACGCGCAGGCGGAGCAGGTGGACAGGCTGAGGGCCTTCCTGGGGCAGATGGGCCTTCAAATCCATTTTTCCCAGGGTGAAAATTCCACCATCATGGGCCTGGTGGGCGATACCAGCCGGGTGGATCCCGACCTGATCGCCTCCTTGGACGCGGTGGAGGACGTGCGGCGCATCCAGGAGCCCTACAAGAGCGCCAACCGGAAGTTCCACCCGGCGGATACGGTGGTGGACTGCGGCGCCGGGGTGAAGTTAGGCGGCGGTAGCTTCCAGTTCATCGCCGGGCCCTGCTCGGTGGAAAGCGAGGAGCAGGTGGTGGCGGTGGCCAGAGCCGTCAAGGCGGCGGGCGCGACGCTCCTGCGGGGCGGCGCCTTCAAGCCCAGAACATCCCCCTACGCGTTTCAGGGGCTTCATGAGGAAGGAATCCGCCTGCTGCTCCTGGCCCGTCAGGAGACCGGCATGCCCATCGTGACCGAACTGATGGATCTTTCCCATCTGCCGCTGTTTGAGGATGTGGACGTCATCCAGATCGGCGCGCGGAACATGCAGAACTTCGAGCTGCTCAAGGAGGTGGGCAAGCTGCGCAAGCCTGTCCTGCTCAAGCGCGGCCTGGCCAACACCATCCAGGAATGGCTGATGAGCGCGGAGTACATCATGGCGGGCGGCAATGACCAGGTCATCCTGTGTGAGCGGGGCATCCGCACCTATGAGACGGCCACCCGCAACACCCTCGATCTCTCCGCCGTGCCGGTGCTCCACGAGAAGACGCACCTGCCGGTGATTGTCGATCCCAGCCATGCCACGGGCTTCAGTCGGCTGGTCAAGCCCATGGCGCTGGCGGCGGCGGCCTGCGGGGCGGACGGGCTGATGATCGAGGTGCATAACGATCCCAAGCACGCGCTGTGCGACGGCCCGCAGTCCCTCACGCCGGAGGAATTCGCGGATGTGGCCCGCCGGGTGCAGCTGGTGCGCGCCGCTATTTGAGGGGGAGGGCTGAGCATGGAGCAGCTTCGCTTGATGATCCCGGACATCTCCCTGGCGGAGGAGATTCGCGCCTACCGCGCCGACATGCTCAAGGCGGGCAGCTCCATGGACGGGTGCGGCTCACTCCGTCGGCATGAGGATCCGGCGGACTGGCTGGCCTTCAACGGTCTGCTGGCTCATCCCGATACCGTGCCCGCGGGCCTGGTGCCCAGCACCCAGTATGTTTGCCTGAACCGGCAGGGACGCATCCTGGGCATGATTCAGCTGCGCCATGCCATGAATGACTACCTGCGGCTGTACGCGGGGCATATCGGCTATTCTGTCCGGCCGGATGAGCGCCGCAAAGGCTATGCCGTCTGGATGCTCCGGGCTGTGCTGGAAGAAGCGCGGGCGCGGGGCATGGAGCGCGTGATGGTCAGCTGCCTTACGGATAACGAGGGCAGCCGGCGAACCATCCTGGCCTGCGGCGGCGTGTATGAGTCAACCGTCCACGAGCCCAAGGAAAATGTTGACATCCAGCGGTATTGGATCGGGCTGGGGACGTCCGCCGGGCAAGCCTGATGGTTTCGGCGGGAAGGCGTCCCGCCATGATGGATTTGGAAATAAAGAGGTCGAACGCACATGCGGGATTTGACGGTGGGCCGCCCCGGCAGGGTGCTGGTCAGCTATACGCTGCCCCTATTCGGCAGCATCATTTTTCAGCAGCTGTACAACATCGCGGACAGCCTGGTGGCGGGGCGGTACATCGGCACCCAGGCGCTGGCGGCGGTGGGCAACTCCTATGAGATCACGCTGATTTATATCGCCCTGGCCTTCGGGTGCAACATGGGTGCGTCGGTGGTGACGGCCCGGTTCTTCGGGGAAAAACGGTATGGCGACGTACGCAGCAGCATCACCACATCGCTGGTTTTTTCGGCGGGGCTGGGGCTGGTGCTGACATTGGCGGGCGTTGTGCTGTGCGACGGGCTGCTGGAAATCATCAACACGCCGCCGGAGCTGATAGCGGAATCCTCCGCCTACCTGGACATCTACCTGCTGGGCTATGTGTTCCTGATCCTGTATCAGGTGGCCACGGGCATCTTTTCAGCCCTGGGGGATTCCCGAACGCCCTTCATTTTCCTGGCCATTTCCTCGGTGAGCAACATCTTTGTGGACATCCTGTTCGTCAAGTCCTTCGGCATGGGGGTGGAGGGCGTGGCATGGGCCACGTTCCTGTGCCAGTCCGTCAGCGGGACGGCGGCGGTGTTCGCGGTGCTGCGGAAGCTGCGCGCGCTGGACGGCCGGGGTCCGGTGTTCTCCACGCCCATCCTGAAGAAGATTCTGGTGGTGGCGGCGCCCAGCGCGGCCCAGCAGGGCTTCATTTCCGTGGGCAATATCCTGATCCAGAGCGTCATCAACGGCTTCGGTACGGCGGCCATCGGCGGCTACGCGGCGTCGGTGAAGCTGAACAACATGATGCTCACCTCCATCACGGCCCTGGGCAACGGCATGAGCAACTATACCGCCCAGAATTACGGCGCGGGCAAGCATCAGCGCATCCGCGAGGGCTATGCCAAGGGCGCGCTCCTGGCGGGCGGCTTCGCGCTGATCTTCACGGCGGTGTACCTGATCTTCGGCCCGGCGCTGGTGGGCGTCTTCATCACGGACGGCAACCAGGAGGCCCTCGACATCGGCGTGCAGTTCCTGCGGATCATCGGGCCCTTCTACGTCATCATCGCCATGAAGCTCATCACCGACGGCGTGCTGCGCGGGGCCGCGCTGATGCGGGTGTTCATGATTTCCACCATGACCGATCTGGTGCTGCGGGTGGCCATGGCCTTCGTCCTGGGCCCGGCCTTCGGCCCCACCGGCGTGTGGCTGAGCTGGCCTGTGGGCTGGATTCTCGGCACGGCCATTTCCTGCTGGTTCTATCAGCGATGGATCCGAAAACTCATGACAAAAGCATAACAAAACGCCGCGTTCCCTGCTTGCTTGAGGGAAGGCGGCGTTTGCCTTTACAGCCGATGAGGGCGAAGCTCCTCCGGCACGGCTTCCGGCGGGAGCGACCGAACTGCGGCCTCGGAGCCCAGGGCCAGGGCGGTATCGTAATACCAGCACTTGTACAGCAGATGGCTGCGGGTTTTCTCAAGGGCGGCCAGCTGACGGTCAACCTCCGCCAGCCGCGACCGGAACATGGCCTGCCGCTTGCCCAGGGAGGCGTCGCCCTCCTGGCACCACGCCAAGAATTCCTTGATGTCCCGGATGGGCATTCCGGCGGCCTTCAGGCACTCGATGACCCGAAGCGTCCCGATTTCCTGGTCGGAAAACACGCGGATGCCGCCCTCCGAACGGGTCAGGGTGGGGAACATGCCTTCCCGGTCATAGTAGCGCAGGGTGGAGACGGAGATGCCGGTAGCCTTGGCCACCTGGCCAATGGAGTAGGTCATGGGCGTTCCTTTCCGCAGGCCGGGGCCTGACATCAGGCGATGTGGTAGATGCGCTTCAGTTCGTCGGTCATGGCGCCGTCAGGATGGTAGACGATCAGCGGCGGCTCGGGGTGGAGCATGGGCTTGGCGTCCTTCACGGCCTCCATGAGCACAAGATTGGCGGGCTTGTCCGCAAAAGGGTAGACCAGGCGGAAGCGCTTGGGCGTAAGGCGCGCCGCCTGCAGGGCGTCCATGGCCTCCAGCATGCGCGGGGCGGGGTAGACCATGCTGAACCGTCCCTTCCCGCGCAAAAGCCGGTGGGCGGCGCGGAACCACGCGCCCAGGCCGTCTTCCCCCTGATGGCGGGCCAGGCGCAGGCTGTCGGAGGGGTTGTGCAGGGTAGCGCCCGGATGGCCGTAGGGCGGGTTGCAGATCACCGCGTCCAGGGTGCAGGGCGGAATGATCTGTTCGGCCTGCTCCACAGGCAGGCAATGCACGGCAATGTGCTGCTCCAGGCCGTTGAGCCGCACGGTGCGCCGGGCCATATCTGCCATGTCGGGCTGAAGCTCGATGGCGTCGAAGTGAGCGCCCTTGCCGCGCCCGTGTAAAAGCAGGGGCAGAATGCAGCTTCCCGTGCCGAAGTCCGCCGCCCGGCCATTTTTGGGCACACGGGCAAAGTCCGCCAGGAGCACCGCGTCCATGCCGAAGCGGAAGCCGGCAGCTTTTTGTAGAATGCGCAGACCGGCGAATTGCAGATCGTCGATGCGCTCGCTTTCCCGGATCAGTCCGCTTCCCGAAGGGTCAGGTATCGGGTCATGCAATAGCCTTCCGCCTCCCCGTAAAGAATTTTGCACCATGTGTCGCCAAATTGCAGCAGGCGCACTGTCTCACCCTTGGGGATGGACAGGCGGATGGGGGCGTCGGCGTCGCACCAGGCGCGGACGTTGACGTTGCCTTCCTGGGGAGCGATGACGGCCTCCCAGCCGGTCAGGTCGTAGAGGGTGGGATCGTAAACGGGCTGCGCGTCGCCGGACTGCTCAGGGGCGGCGGGGACGGCTTCGGCAGGCTTTTCGGCGGAAAGGTACGCCTTGGCCACATAGCCCTGCCACTGATCGCAGCGCACCAGGCACCATTCGTCGCCCTGGGTGGACAGCACCTCCACCGCCGCGCCGTGGGGCAGGCTGGCCAGAACAGTCGCGCTGGTGGATGCCTCCTGGCGCAGATTCAGGCCGCTGGCGGCGTTGACGTACATGCGGGAGGTCGGCGGCGGGGTGGGGGGCGGCTGCAGGCTGGAGGGCAGGGTATTGGTGATGTACTGGCTCATGACATAGCCGGCCTGTGTGCCGAATTTGATGGCGCTCCACTCGGCGCCCGAAAGCGTCACGGTGATTTCCGTGCCCGGAGCCAGCACCGCCAGCACCTGGCCGGAGGTATCGGGCATATAGCGCATGTTCACGCCGCCGGTGACATCCTCGCGGATCCAGGCCTTCTGCGACGGGTTGCTGCCGGTGTGGTTCGGCCCGCTGGACAGGTAGGTGCTCATCACATAGCCGTCCAGCCCGGCGTAACGCACGCGGCTCCAGGGATCTCCGTCTTCCAGCAGGGTCACCTTCGCGCCGTTGGGGATGACGATGATGACCTCCGCGATGGTGTTGTCGTAGCTGCGCAGGTTCAGCCCGCCGCCGTCCGTCACCACGGTGACCTCCTTCGTCTGGGAGGGCAGGGGCGCGGAGGATCGCAGCAGCAGGTACTTGGTCATGACGTAGCCTGTGCGGTCCTCGTAGCGGATTTGCGTCCAGTCGTCCCCCAGCTTCAGCCGGGTGACGATGCTGCCGTCGGGAATCACCATGAGGACGCGGGCGTCGGTAGAGGGCGTTTCCCGCAGGTTCAGCCCGCCGTTGGCCGTGAGGACGGTCACCGTGTCGATGCCTTCCTCCGGGGTCGCGGGGGTGGTGGGCGTGCTTCCGCCCTGAGTGCCGAAGGTGAGGAATTTGGTCATCACATAGCCCGTGCGGCTGCCGTAGGTGATGCGGCACCAGTCCGCGCCGCGCTCCAGCACCGTGACCTGCGCGCCGGGCTTGATGGTGGTCAGGATGCGGGCATCCGCCGAGGCGGTTTCCCGCAGGTTCAGCGTGCCCGAGGGCGTGGTGACGGTGGCGGTATTGCCTGATGGCGCGGCGGTACCGCCGTTTTCCATGGTCAGGTAGGTGGTCATGACATAGCCCGTCTGCCCGCCATAGCTGACGCGGCACCAGCTGGTGAGGTTTTCCAGCACGGACACGCGGGCGCCGCGCGGAATCTGCGTCAGCACCGTGCTGCCCAGGGAGGGCTGCTTGCGCAGGTTCAGGGAGCCGGACTGCGTGGTGACAATGGCCGTGGCCGACGGCGTGGAGGGCGCGGTGGACTCGTCCGCGGGGAAACGGAGGTACTGAGTGGCGACATAGCCCGTCAGGCTGCCGTAGCGCACGGCAGACCAGTCCTCGCCGCGATGGGTCACCACCACCGATTCGCCCCGGGGAAGGGCGGCCAGCACGGCGGATTGCGTGGAGGGCTGGGCGCGGAGGTTCAGGGACGTGGAGGCGGTATGCACCACGGCTTCCACCTCGCCGCCGCCCAGGTCGGGAGGCGTGGGGGTAACGGGGTCGGTCGGCTGCTGCGCGGGGGGCGCGCTGCCGTCAAAGACGAGGAAATCCGCCATGATGTAGCCCCGGGTGCCGTCCGACGCCACCACGCTGCACCAGCTGCCGTCGGAGGAGGTCACGGTGACCTGCGTGCCATGGGACAGCGTCGCCAGCACCTGGCCGGAGGTGGAGGCCGTCCCGCGCAGGTTGACGGTGCCGCTGCCGGAGGGAATGCGCACCACCGCGCCGCCGCTGATCTGATTGGTGACCTGGCCGGGGTAGGAGGCGCTCATCTGCAAAAAGTCCGTGGAGGCCCAGCCGGTGGACGCGCCGTACTGCACCTGGGCCCAGCCACCCTGTACGCTGAACACGCAGAGGATGGCTCCGCTGGGAATGGTGGTGATAACGCTGCTGTCGATGCGGCCCTCGCTGCGCAGGTTCAGCGTGCCGGTGCAGTTCACCGTGGCCCACTGGCTGATCTGCGTGGGGGTGGCATCGGAGAACGTGGGGGCCTCGCCGTTGAATTTCAGCGCGCTGGTGGGGACATAGCCGACGATGCTGCCCAGGCGGATCATCGTCCAGCTGTCGCCCTTGGCCAGCACGTTCACCAAGCCGCCGTTGATGACGCTGGTGAGGATGCTGCCGCTGTCGCTGGCGGCGGAACGCACGGCCAGCCGATCCTTCAGGCCGATGAGCCTGACGGTGGCGGTGGCCCCGGCGGAGGGCGTGATGTCCGCCGGGTTTTCCTCGGTGGTAATCACGTTGCCGCCGTTCTCGATGGACGCGAGGATGGTATGGGTGAAGGTGTACTGCACCCGTCGGCAGTCCTCATAATAAAAGCCGAGAATCTGGTCATAAGTGTAGCCCAGGGCGCCCATCTGCATGGCGCCGCGCTGGCTCATGCCGATGCCGTGGCCGTAGCGCCGGGCCTTCAGGGTGAAGTTGGCGCCGTTTTTCTCCACGGACCACAATTCATTTTGGGAGGCGTTGATGCTCATGCCCAGGGGGCCTTCCAGCTCGGAGAAGATGTCGCAGGTCAGCGTCAGGCTGCGGGTGCCGGAGGGCGTCGAGGCTGTCACGGCGAAGTCCAGCTTGGTGTAAAGCCTGCTGGGGGAGCCGTACTTGGGCGTGTGGGGGGTGATGGCGTTGATGGTCGTGACCGACACATTGACGCTCCCCACCACCGCTGACGCCTTGGCGTGCAGCAGATCCTTGATGGCGGACTTCTGCCCGGAGAAGGTGTTGTCGCCGTACACCACGGTTTTGCGGACGACGGCGGCGGTGTTCATCTCATCGAAGGGGTCGTTCTTGACGCCCAGGTAATCATAGCCGGAGGAGCCCCACAGGTTCCGGGCGGATTCCGTCTGGCCGCCGTTGGAGGCGGTATAGTAGGTGCCGGTGAGGCTGCTGCCGTTCATCAGCACAATGCCCTTGGTGGCCTCCACGGCCTGGGCGCAGCGGGTGGTGGAATCGGAGTTGCCGTAATAAACCTGATCGTTGGTGGTGTCCACCACGTCGTAAAGGGAGGAGGCCCTGGTGTTCATCTTGTTCAGGGTATAGGTGCGGGCGGCGACGGCCTGGGCCTTCAGCGCCTCCACATGGGCGGAGTTGCCCATTTCATAGGGCACCACGCCCTTCAGATAGGACTCGATGTAAACGTGGACGATGGGATACAGCCGGTAGCTGCCGTTGGATTGCTGGGCCTTCAGCTGAAGGTCGCCGGGGTACAGGTTGCCCGACTGACGGGCCTGAGCGATGCGCAGCCCGCTCTCTCCGCTGGCCTGATGGCGGCGGAGATTCAGCTCCGTGCCCATATCATAGCTGACGCCGCCCCGGGTCATGGTGATGCGGCCGGTGCTCTTGTTGAAGCTGATGGCCACACGGTCGCCGCTTTGCAGGGTCACATCGGCGGCGCCGTCAGCCGTGTAGCTGCCGGAAACGGTGAGGTCAAGGCTGGCGGGGTTCCCCAGGGAGGACAGATAGACGCGCACCATGCCGTTGCGGGCGTTGGCGGCCCGGGTCAGGGGAGCGGAGGCCACTTCGGCAGCGGCGGCCAGCCCTGCGGGCATCAAAGCGCCGAGAAGAATCGCCAGGAAAAGCGCGGCGGTCGCGCGGCGGAAACGTCCCATGGGGCTCACCTCCTTTGACGGCTTTTGCCGGAATTTGCAGACAGCATTGTACCATATCGGGGGCTGTTTCGCCAAGGGGCTCATGTAACAAAGATGCTGGGAATGCCTGGACAGCCTGGCAGCGGCGGCTTTCCTCACAGCCGGACGACGCCCTGCCGCAGCCCCAGTCCGGCGGGAAGACCGCAGCCCAGGGCCCACACGTCATAGGCCCGCAGCTCCGAGCGGAACCAGGGCTCCTCTGTGCGAACGTCTGCGGCTTTGCTGATGATGCGCACGCCGCGCTCCCTGCATTGCCGCAAAAGGGGGAGGGCGCTGCCTTGCAGGCCCAGCAGCCAGGGCTTCTCCGGCAGCGGCTGGGCCGCCAAGTCGGCTGCCGTGATGTCCAGCAGCGCGTGGGTGCAAAGCCGGGAAAGCCGGGCGTGGGGATAGCGCCTGGTCTTGGCGGTGAGCAGCAGCCGCTCCCGGTCGGCACAGACGCCCGCGGCGGCGCGGAGACGATCCTCAATGCCCTCGGAAAGGTCGGGCAGCGCGTCCCAGGCCTCCGCGGTCATGGTGCGCAGGCGGTAAAGCAGCGCCTGATCCAGCGCACCGGCCCGGTGTATCCGCCCATGCGCGGCTTCCTCCCGCAGGAGAGCAAACGCGCTTTCCGGCATGGCCCGGCGGGCGCCCTGCCAGTCGCCGCGCTCAATGGCGCCCCGCAGGGCCGTGGCGGAGGGCCAGACATCCAGCGCGGTGGCGTGATAAGCGCCGCTTCGGGGCACGGCCACGGCGTCCATGGCGGCATTCAGGCGGCGGATGGCCCGCAGGTAGCACACGGCCAGGGTATTGTTGGGGGAGGCCAGCAGCCTTCCCATGCAGGGAAAGGCCTCCTCGGCGGCGGCGGACAGGGCGGCGGGGTAGGGAAGCCCGGCGTCCATGCCCCGGCGGAGGACGGAGGTCATGGCGGAGGGCGGGGCTTCCAGCAGCTCGGCGGCGGCGCGCAGTCGGGCGATGTCCGCGTCCTCCGCGCCGAAGGCCAGGACATCCGCGCCAAGCAGCTGCAGCAGGCGCACGCCGCCCAGGGCGAAGTGCTCCGCGTTCCGGACGCTCCAGCATACCGGCAGGGCAAACACGGCGTCCGCCCCGCTTTCAAGGGCCATCCGCGCGCGAGCGCCGGGGGAGAGCAGCGCCGCCTCCCCGCGCTGGGTGAACGGGCCGGACATCACCACCACCAGGACATCCGCCCCGGTCATGGCCCGGGCCTGGGCCAGGTGATGGGCATGGCCGCGATGAAAGGGGTTGTACTCCGCGATGACGCCCGCAACGCGCATGGACGTGGCCTCCTTGCCGTCCTCCGCCGCTGGAGCGAAGGCGTATAGCTTCATTATATAGAAAGAGGAGACCGAAAGCAAGGCATCGCGGAAATTGGACGCTGAAACCCTTTACAAATGGGAGAAAGATGGTATAATAGTTTAGAAAGATTCCCTTGTACCACAAGAAAGGAAGGATACCCCCATGAGTGAGTTTATGGTTGAAACCTCTGCCCGTCACGTCCATGTGACCCAGCAGGATCTGGAGACCCTGTTCGGCAAGGGCTATGAGCTTACGGTGAAGAAGATGCTGTCCCAGCCCGGCCAGTTTGCCAGCGCCGAGCGCGTGGACGTTGTGGGCCCCAAGAAGACGCTGTCCGGCGTGAGCATCCTGGGCCCCGTGCGCAGCGCCACCCAGGTGGAGATTTCCCTGACCGACGCCCGTTCCATCGGCGTGGCCGCGCCCGTGCGTGAGTCCGGCGACATTGCCGGCAGCGGCGCGTGCAAGCTGGTGGGCCCCTGCGGCGAGGTGGAGATCACCGAGGGCGTGATTGCCGCCAAGCGTCATATCCATATGACGCCCGCCGATGCCGCCGAGTTCGGCGTCAAGGACAAGGACGTGGTCAGCGTCAAGCTGGATACCGACGGCCGCGCACTGGTCTTCGGGGATGTCGTCGTTCGCGTGAGCGACAAGTATGCCCTGGCCATGCACATCGACACCGACGAGTCCAACGCCGCCGGCTGCGGCCGCGACGCCAAGGGCACCATCGTCAAATAAGGCATAAGGAGAATCATTCCATGAAAGTTTTGATCGTTAACGCTGGTTCTTCCTCCCTGAAGTACCAGCTGGTGGATATGGACGACGAGAGCGTCATTGCCAAGGGCCAGGTGGAGCGCATCAACATCGAGGGCTCTCACCTGAACCAGAAGACCCCCGACGGCAGGATCACCGACATCTACCAGGAAATTCCCGATCACGTCTGCGCCACCAAGCTGATGCTCTCCGCCCTGCAGGATCCTGAGAAGGGCGTCATCAAGTCCATGGATGAGATCGGTGCGGTGGGTCATCGCGTGCTGCACGGCGGCGAGGAGTTCACCCAGAGCTGCATCATCACCGAGGAGGTCAAGGCCTGCATCCGCAAGTACATCCCCCTGGGCCCGCTGCACAATCCTGCCAACCTCATGGGCATCGAGGCCTGCGAGGAGGTCATGCCCCATACGCCCCAGGTTGCCGTCTTCGATACCGCCTTCCACCAGACCATGCCGCCCAAGGCCTTCATGTACGGCGTGCCCTATGAGTATTACAAGGACTACGGCGTGCGCCGCTACGGCTTCCACGGCACCTCTCACCGCTATGTCAGCAAGCGGGTGTGCGAGTTCCTGGGCGTGAGCCCCATCGGCAAGCGGATCATCATCGCGCACCTGGGCAACGGCTCCAGCCTGTCCGCCGTGATGGACGGCAAGTGCGTGGATACCTCCATGGGCATCACGCCTCTGGAAGGCGTGCTGATGGGCACCCGCTGCGGCTCCTGCGATCCCGCGGTGGTGCAGTTCATTGCCAACAACGCCCATATGGATGTCAATGAAGTGCTGAACATGATGAACAAGAAGTCGGGCCTGATGGGCATTTCCGGCCTGTCCTCCGACATGCGCGACATCGACAAGGCCGCCGACGAGGGCCATGAGCGCGCGGCCCTGGCCCGGGATATGCTGCACTACGGCATCAAGAAGTACATCGGCGCCTACGCGGCAGCCATGGGCGGGGTGGACATCATCGTATTCACCGCCGGCATTGGCGAGAACGGCCCCGAGCTTCGCGAGGCCGTGATGAAGGACATGGAGTTCCTGGGCGCGAAGATCGACGTGGAGAAGAACAACTTCAAGGGCAAGGAGGCCGTCATCTCCACCCCCGACAGCAAGGTGACGGTGTGCGTGATTCCCACCAACGAGGAGATCATGATCGCCCGGGATACCGTGGAGCTGGTCAACGCGAAATAAAGTGTCGTCAAAGCGGCAAAGCTGCTTTGACGAGTGTGCACTCACTCACTGGCCGAACGGCTGATGCCGTTCTCCCGGCCGTTCATTCGTGTAAGGGAGCGATCTCTTGTGAGATCGCGCAGAAATCGCCGCACATGTCGCCGATTTCTGATTTGCAGTCTGCCGACGGCAAACTGGAAGCATCTTCTTCTGCTGGTGCTGATCATTTGTGAGATGAGTGCCCCGCGCTTCCGACGTTTTCCCGGCAAAAACGGGAAAATACCTGTTGACAAAAGGCGGGAAAAATCCTATAATAGCAGACGGTCACATTTGAGGTGAGGGCATGAAGCTGAACGTAACCCAGGCGCTGAAGAATCCCGGGCAGGAATATCCCTTTGAGGGGGAGCAGACCATGGCTCCCCAGAACGTGGGCGGCGAGGAGATCACCTTTGATCCCGTGGCGCTGCGAGGGGTTTATTCCGCGACGGAGGACGGCAGCGTGACGGTGGAGGGCAGCCTCAAAACGGTCGCTCACGGCCAATGTGCCAACTGTCTGGAGCCTGCCAGCGTATCCATTGAGGCGGAATATCGCGAAACCTTCCAGCGCGACGGCGACCCGGAGGATGACGAGATTTTCGCCTACGGGGGCTATACCCTTGACTTTGAGAAGCTGGCTCTGTCCTATACGCTGCTCAATCTCCCCATGCGCATACTCTGCCGGGAGGATTGCGCAGGCTTGAAGGACGGTTCCGGCGATGATGTTTGCTTATGCCAGAAGGAAGCGCCAACGCAGCGTCCTTTTGCGGCATTGCAGCAGCTGTTGACTGAAAAGTCCAACACCAATGAACAATGAGGTCAGCAGATGCTGCCCTAAAGCATAAGGAGGTGTGGAAACCATGGCAGTTCCGAAGGGTAAAATTTCCAAGGCTCGCAAGCACAGCCGCCAGGCCAACTGGAAGCTGTCTCTGCCCGGCATCGTCGAGTGCCCCCAGTGCCATCAGATGAAGCTGGCTCACCGCGTGTGCAAGCAGTGCGGTTACTACAAGGGTGTTCAGGTCGTCAAGCACGACGAGGAAAAGAACGCCTGATTCGCGGCATCAGGCCGTGCGGCTTCCAACAGAATATTCTCGCTGATTGGAGAGGAGTACCTTTTTTGCGCGGGCAGAGAGAGCGGTTCATCGGCTGCAAGACCGCTTCCGGCAGCATGAAGGGGAAGGTCGCTTCATAGAGCGCGGGTGAACGCGGACGCGGGCTTTGCCATGCTTTCGCCTGAGCCTGGTGCGGCTGCACGCCGTTATCGTGCGCTTGAGGCAGCCTTTTTCGGGTTGTGAAGCAAGGTGGTACCACGGAAACAGCAGTTCCGTCCTTCGGGATGGAGCTGCTTTTCTTTTATCAAACGAAGCGTGACATTAGGGAGGTGACCCGCGTGGCTTATGGCGAGAAGGTCTTGTCAAGGCTGTTGAGTGTCGGTATGCTGGTGATGATCGTTGGCGCGGCGCTGGTCTATTTGTCGGGGCGTGTGGCCCGGCGTCTGGCGCCAGAAAAGCAGGATGTGGCGAACATCATCATCAAGGCCGTGGGCTGCGTGGTGGCCCTGATCGGCGCGCTGATGGTGATGGGCTTTATTTGACCGAGGCATAACGCAAGGAGGATTTTCCATGGAACAGAAGCTCTCCGTTCAGGAAATGGAAACCAAGTTCAATCCCCAGGCCATTGAGGGGGATATTTACAAGGATTGGGAGGCGTCCGGCGCCTTCACGGCCCATCGCGTGGAGGGCAAGAAGCCCTTCACCATCGTGATGCCGCCGCCCAACATCACGGGCCAGCTGCACATGGGCCATGCCATGGACTGTACCCTGCAGGACTGCGCCATCCGCTACCACCGCATGAAGGGCGATCCCACCCTGTGGCTGCCCGGCACCGACCATGCCGCCATCGCCACGGAGGTCAAAATTGTGGCGGCCATGGCCAAGGAAGGCCTGACCAAGGAGAGCCTTGGCCGCGAGGGCTTCCTGGAGCGGGCCTGGCAGTGGAAGGCGGAATACGGCGGACGCATCGTCAACCAACAGCGCCGCATGGGCGTCAGCTGCGACTGGAGCCGGGAGCGCTTCACCATGGACGAGGGCTGCTCCAAGGCCGTGCGGGAGACCTTCTGCCGCTTGTACGAAAAGGGCCTGATGTACCGCGGCAACCGCCTGGTGAACTGGTGCCCCTGCTGCAATACCTCCATCTCTGACGCTGAGGTGGAGCACGAGGAGAAGGACGGCAGCTTCTGGCACCTGCTGTATCCTGTGAAGGAAACCGGCGAAATGCTGGAGCTGGCCACCACCCGCCCCGAGACCATGCTGGGTGATACCGCTGTGGCCATCAACCCGGCGGATGAGCGCTATGCCCATCTCCACGGCTGCCATGTGGTGCTGCCCCTGGTGGGCCGGGAGATTCCCATCGTGTGCGACGAGCATGCCGACATGACCAAGGGCACCGGCGTGGTGAAGATCACCCCCGCCCATGATCCCAACGACTACGAGGTGGGTCAGCGGCATGATCTGCCCATTGTTCGGGTATTCACCTATGACGGGCGCATGACTGGCGCGGCAGACAAGGCGGCCGCGGATGAGCTGTTTGCTTCCGGCAAGGCCACCGTCAACGAGCCCCATGTGCTGGACTGCGGCAAGTATGTCGGCATGACCACCAAGGAGGCCCGCAAGGCCGTCATGGCCGACCTGACGGAGCTTGGTCTGCTGAAGGCCGTGGAGCCCATCAAGCATGAGGTGGGCGTGTGCTACCGCTGCCACAGCGTCATTGAGCCCATGGTGTCCAAGCAGTGGTTCGTGGACATGAAGCCCCTGGCGAAGCCCGCCATTGAGGCGGTGAAGAGCGGCGCCACCCAGTTTGTGCCCGAGCGCTTCTCCAAGCAGTACATGAACTGGATGGAGAACATCCGCGACTGGTGCGTCAGCCGTCAGCTGTGGTGGGGCCACCGCATCCCCGTGTGGTACTGCGACGACTGCGGCGAAATGATGGTGCGCCGGGAGGATCCGACCTGCTGCAGCAAGTGCGGCAGCACGCACATCCATCAGGATGAGGATGTGCTGGACACCTGGTTCTCCTCCGCCCTGTGGCCCTTCTCCACCCTGGGCTGGCCGGAGCAGACCGAGGATCTCAAATACTTCTATCCCACCGACGTGCTGGTGACCGGTTATGACATCATCACCTTCTGGGTGAGCCGGATGATTACCTGCGGCATTGAGGAGATGGGGGAAACGCCCTTCAAGACCGTGCTGATCCACGGCCTGGTGCGGGATGAGCTGGGCCGGAAGATGTCGAAGTCCCTGGGCAACGGCGTGGACCCCCTGGAGGTCATCGACGAGTACGGCGCGGACGCGCTGCGCTTCTCCCTGGCCATGGGCATTTCCCCCGGCAACGATACCCGCTATTCCCGGGAGAAGGTGGAATCCGCCCGCAACTTTGCCAACAAGGTGTGGAACGCCAGCCGCTTTGTGCTGATAAACGTCGACGCCCGCCACGCCATCGACCCCGCCGCCCTGACCCTGGCGGATCAGTGGATCCTGACCCGGTTCCAGGAGGCCGTGGCGGACATCTCCGCCAACATGGAGGAGGGCGAGTTCGGCCTGGCCGCCAACCGCATCTACGACTTCGCCTGGAGCGAGTTCTGCGACTGGTACATTGAGCTGGCCAAGTCCCGCCTGACGGGCGAGGACATCCAGGCCAAGGAGACCGTCCAGGCTGTGCTGCTTTACGTCTTGGAGGGCCTGCTCAAGCTGCTGCACCCCTTCATGCCCTTCCTCACCGAGCAGGTCTACAAGTATCTCCCCGGCAGCGAAGGCTTCCTGATGCTCAGCGCCTGGCCGGAGATCAAGGCGGCCTTCAGCTTCCCGCAGGAGGAAAAGCGGATGCAGGGTATCATGGAGGTCATCCGCACCATCCGCAATCTCCGCGCCGAAATGAACGTGGCCCCCTCCCGCCGCACGCGCCTGATGCTGGTGCCCGCGGAAGGCTGGGCGGATACCCTCAGCCACGCGGATATGTATTTCCGCCGTCTGGCGGGCGCTTCCGCCACGGAGGTCGTGGCTGACCGCGGCGCCATTGAGGGCAAGAACGTTTCCGCCGTCACCGCGGCGGGCGAGCTGTTCATCCCCCTGGGCGATCTGGTGGACTTCGCCAAGGAGATCGCCCGCCTGCAAAAGGAAGCCGACAACCTGCAAAAGGAGATCGGCCGCGCGGAGGGCAAGCTGAACAACCCCGGCTTCCTGTCCAAGGCTCCCGCCGCCCTGGTGGAGCAGGAGAAGGCCAAGCTGGCGGCCAACCAGGCCAAGGCCGAGGCCCTCGGCAAGCGCATCGCCGAACTGAAGGAGTCGCTGTAACATGAACGCCCAAGAGGTGATCGACGCCATTCATGGCACCTACGGCCAGGGCAACAAGGTGGGCCTGCGGAACATTACGGCGCTGATGGATATCCTCTGCCCCGTGCGCACGGTGCCCGTCATTCATGTGGCGGGCACCAACGGCAAGGGCAGCGTGTGCGCCATGCTGGAAAGCATCCTGCGCCGCGCAGGCTGCCGCACGGGGCTGTACACATCCCCCTTTTTGCAGGCCTACCAGGAGCGCATCCGGCTGGACGGCCTGCCGCTGTCCGACGAACTGCTGACCCGCTATGGCATGGCTGTGCTGGAGGCTTCCGAACGCCTGAAGGCGGAAGCCGACTGCCGCGCCACGCCCTTTGAGCTGGGGACAGCCCTGGCGGCGTCCGTTTTCGAGGGCGAAAAGGTCGATGTCGCGGTGATGGAGGTGGGTCTGGGCGGCAGGCTCGACCCCACCAACTTTGTGCAGCCGAAGGTCTGCGCCATCACCGCCATCGGCCTGGATCACATGAAGGTGCTGGGCGATACCCTGCCCGCCATCGCGGCGGAAAAGGCGGGAATCATGAAGCCCGGCGTGCCGATGGTGTGCCATCCTGCCCCCGCGGAGGTGGAGGAGGTCTTTGCCCGGACAGCGGCCCGGGTCGGCGCGCCCCTGCGTCAGATGCGCCGGGAGATGCTCCTGCACGCTGACGGCGACGCGCATGGCTCCACCATCACCTGCCGCATCGGCGATACGGTCTGGCGCGACGTGCGCCTGGGTCTCCCCGGCGCGCATCAGTGGACGAACGCGCTGACGGCCCTGGGCGTGGTGGAGGAGCTGCGCCGTCAGGGGTATGACCTGCCGGAGGATGCTGTGCGTCAGGGTATGGCGGAGGTCGTCTGGCCCGCGCGGCTGGAATGGCAGGGGAACATCCTCATCGACGGAGCCCACAACCCGCAGGGGGTGGCGGCCCTGGCGGATTTTGTCCGGGAGCACCTGGCGGGGCGCTGCCGCGTCCTGCTGACGGGCGTCCTGGCGGACAAGCTGCAGCCGGATATGCTGGCCGCGCTGGCCGGTTTGGCGCCTCAGGCCGTCACGGTGACGCCGGACAGCCCCCGTGCCATGGAAGCCGCGCAGCTGGCCCAATTGCTGAACGCCCACGGAAACTGCCGCGCGGAAGCGGCTCCATCCCTGCGGGAGGGCCTCGAAAGGGCCCGTACCCTGGCGGGGGAGGACGGCGTCATCATCGCGGCGGGCTCGCTGTACTTCGCGGGCAGCCTGCGCACGCAGCTGGGACTTCCCTGGAGGTAACATGGACGAAGCGTTCTGGCAGGCACTGGAAGCCCTGGCGGCATCCTCATCGGTGGTCATCGACCGACCGGCACGCACCGCGCATCCGCGCCATCCCGACATGATTTATCCCCTTGATTACGGCTACCTGGCCGGTACCTCCGCCATGGACGGTGGCGGCATCGACCTGTGGCGCGGCACCGACCCCGCCGGACGGCTCGACGCTGTGATCTGCATGGTGGATGTCGTCAAGCGGGACGCGGAAATCAAGCTGCTCATCGGCTGCACGGAAGCCGAGAAGCAGACGGTGCTGGCCTTCCACAACGCGACCGATGGCATGAAAGGTCTGCTGATCCGCCGTCATGCTGGATAGTATCACATATTCATCATCAGATCGGGAAAAATTGCAAAATAGCCCTTTTTGTGCTAAACTGACGAAAAGTATATCCAAAAGGGATGTGTTGTCCATGAGTTTACGCACTGCCGGCAGAAACCTTCTGCAGCGCTATCGCCATTCCCGCAAGCTGAAGCGAATGGCGCGCATGCGGACGAATATCACCAAAACGATGAAAGGGCTGGAAATCGGCCCGTCCCATTGCCCCTGCGCGCCAAAGAGCGAAGGGTACGATGTGGAGGGGATCGACTATCTGGATCAGGCAGGGCTCATTGCCAAGTATCAGGCATTGGGTGTGGATACGAGCCGGATTGAACCGGTGGACTATCTTTGGGACGGTCGGCCGTACAGCGAAATCACGGGCAAAAAGGATTACTATGACTATATCATCGCGTCCCATGTGATTGAACACACGACGGACTTCATCGGCTTTCTGCGGGACTGCTCCGGCATGCTGAAAAGCACGGGCGTCCTCAACCTGGCGGTGCCGGACAAGCGGTATACGCTGGATCATTTCCGCATGGTGACCATGATCGGCAAGGTCATCGACGATGAGGCCAGCCCCAATAAAAGCGGCTCCATAGGCACCTATATGGATTACCTGAATTACGCGGTGGTTCGCGGATAGCGCACATCCTGGCCCAAATGGACATCGCTGTTGAATTGGACGCCCTATGCCTTTGCGCACAGTGTCCGGCGCAATGGCGTGACGTATCGGGCGGAGAAGGATGATCTGCCTTACCACGACATCCACAGATATGTTTTCACGCCCGCGTCTTTTGAACTGCTCATTGAGGACTTGAATGAAATGGGTCTGATTGACCTTGACCTGCAAATGATTCATCAAAGCTCCGAGTTTATTGTCAGCCTGCATAAGGGCCGGAAGCGCAGCGCGATGACGCCCAAAGAACGAAAGCGCCTGATAAAGAGGGTTTCGAGAGAAAACGTCATTCGGTAGCGGGTTGGCCGAAAGGCTTCAAACCATCCGGCCGCACAGACCACAAAGGAGGGCGCGCCCATGCTGATCCGGCTCGCGGAACTGACCGACCTGTCCTGGCTGACGGCCCATGACCGGCACATCGCCTGGGAGGAATGCGAACGCAGCGTGCGGCTTCGGCGGGTGCTTGTGCTGTCGGAGGCGGACGGCGGGCTGGTCGGCTGGCTGCGCTGGAATCTGTTCTGGGACAATACGCCCTTCATGAACATGCTGTACCTGCTGCCGGAGAGCCGCCGTCAGGGCCATGGCGCGGCGCTGGTCGCCCATTGGGAAGGGCTGATGGCCGGGGCCGGTTACCGACGGGTGCTGACCTCCACCCAGGCGGACGAGGAAGGCCAGCGCTTCTACCGGCGCCTGGGCTATCGGGATGCCGGGGCGCTGTTTCTCCCAGGGGAGGCGGCGGAGCTGATTTTCATGAAGGATCTGACGGCGGACGGCGAAAAGCGCGCCGCCCATGAAGGGGAGTGAATCCATGGCTTTTGTCCACGAGCCCGTATTGCTGCAGGAGGTGCTGCAATGGATGGATGCCCGTCCGGGCGGCGCGTACTGTGACGGCACCCTGGGCGGCGGCGGGCACAGCGGGGCCATCCTGCGGGCGTCCGGCGCAGGGGTGTCCCTGTACGGCATCGACCGGGATGAAACGGCCATCCGGGCGGCCTCCCAGCGTTTGGCGGAGTATCCGGGCTTCCGCGCCATCCACGGCAATTTCCATGACGGCAAAGCGCTGCTGCAGGCCGCCGGAGCGCCGCTGCTGGACGGCGTGCTGCTGGATCTGGGCGTATCCTCCCCGCAACTGGATCACGGGGAGCGGGGCTTCTCCTATCATGAGGACGCCCCCCTTGACATGCGCATGGATCCCTCCCAGGGGCTGACGGCGGCGGAGCTGGTGAACACCCTGCCGGAGCGGGAGCTCTGCCGCATCATCCGCGACTACGGGGAGGAAAAATGGGCGGCACGGATCGCGGCCATCATCGTCGAGCACCGGCAGAAGCAGCCCATCGCCACGACCTTTGACCTGGTGCGCACCATTGACGCGGCCATTCCCAAGGCGGTGCGCCGCAAGGATGACGGTCATCCCGCCCGGCGGACGTTCCAGGCCATCCGCATTGCCGTCAATGACGAGCTGGATCCCCTCGATAAGGCCCTGTGCGACTTTGTGGACTGCTTGAAGCCCGGCGGGCGGCTGCTGGTTATTACCTTCCATTCCCTGGAGGATCGGCTGGTGAAGCGGTGCTTCCAGCGGCTTCAAAACCCCTGCGTCTGCCCGCCCAAGGCGCCCATCTGCACCTGCGGCAGGAAGCCTCTGGTGCGGGTGCTGGCTAAGGGCGCCGTCGCGCCCACGGCGGAGGAGGTTGCCCGGAACCCCCGTGCGCGCTCGGCGAAGCTGCGCGTGTGCGAGAAGCTGGAGGTGACGCCCTGATGCCCACGCTGTATGTGGTGGCCACGCCCATCGGCAATTTGCAGGACATGTCCCCCCGGGCGGTGGACACTTTGAAGGAGGTAGCGCTCATCGCCGCGGAGGATACCCGGGTGACCATGAAGCTGTGCAGCGTCTTCGGCATCGAAACGCCGCTGACCTCCTGCCATCAGCACAATGAGGACGCCAAGGGCGAGCGGCTGGCGGAGCGCATGCTGGCGGAAGGCATCGACGTGGCCCTCACCACCGACGCCGGAACGCCCTGTGTGTCCGACCCCGGCTATGGCCTGGTTCGGGCGGCGGTGGAACGGGGGATCGAGGTCATCCCTGTGCCGGGCTGCTGCGCGGCGGTATCGGCCCTGTCCGTCAGCGGCTTTGATACCCGGGAGTTCGCCTTCTACGGCTTCCTGCCCCGGGAAAAGAAGGATTTGCGGGAGAAATTGATGTCCATGGCCCGGCAGTGCGCCGTGGCGGTGGTGCACGAGTCGCCCTTCCGGGTGGTGGAGCTGGTGGAGCAGATTGCCTTGACGCTGCCGGAGACCCGCGTTTCCGCCTCCTGCGACCTGACCAAGCTCCACGAAAAGACCATCCGCGGCACGGCGGAGGAGGTGCTGGGGGCGCTGCGGGCCAACCCCAAGGCCGAGAAGGGCGAGTACTGCCTGGTACTGGACTTCCATGATGTCCGCCTTCAGGAGGAAAAGCCCGCGGCGGATATCTCCCTGGAAGCGCAGCTGGTGGAGCAAATGCTGGCGGGCCTGTCCCTTCGGGAGGCCCAGGGAGAGCTGGCGGCTCAGGGAGCCAAGAAGAACGCTGTCAAGGCGGCGGCACTGTCGCTGAAGCGCCTGTTTACGGAGGAAGAAGCATGAGAGAGATCACCGCGTCCGCCATCACGGAGGCCGTTGCCCAGGCGTGCATTGACGCCAACCGTCATCTGCCTGGGGACGTGGCCTGCGCCCTGCGGAACTGCCGGGCATCGGAGCCCTTTGCCCCCGCCCGGGAAATGCTGGATCTGCTGATCCGCAACGAGGAAATCGCCCGGGAAACCGATATGCCCATCTGCCAGGACACGGGCATGGCCATCGTGTTCGCGGAGGTGGGGCAGGAAACGCACATCCTCGGCGACTTCGAGCAGGCGGTGAACGAGGGCGTCCGCCGGGGCTATGTGGAAGGCCTGCTGCGCAAAAGCGTGGTGGCCGATCCCCTGCGCCGGGTCAACACCAAGGACAACACCCCCGCCGTCATCCATGTGCGCCTGGTGCCCGGCGATGCCCTGACCCTGACGGTGGCCCCCAAGGGCTTCGGCAGTGAGAACATGAGCCGCTTGGCGATGCTCACACCCGCCCAGGGGGTGGAGGGCGTGAAGCGCTTCGTCGAGGAGACCGTGCGGCTGGCGGGGGCGAATCCCTGCCCGCCCATGGTGCTGGGCGTGGGCATCGGCGGCGACTTTGAGCGTGTGGCGCAGATGGCCAAGGAGGCGCTGATGCTGCCCCTGGATCAGCGCCACCCCGACCCGTATTACGCCGCCCTGGAGGAGGAGCTCCTTGCCCTGGTGAACGCCACGGGCGTGGGCCCGCAGGGGCTGGGCGGCCGCACGACCTGCCTGGGGCTGCACATCCTGGCCGGGCCGACCCACATCGCGGGCCTGCCCGTGGCCGTCAATGTCAGCTGCCATGTGACCCGGCACAAGACCGTTGTGCTGTAAGGAGGGATCGACCATGCGACATATCACCACGCCGCTGACGGAGGAAACGGTGCGTTCCCTGTGCGCGGGCGAGCAGGTGCTCCTGTCTGGCACCATTTATACTGCCCGGGACGCCGCTCATTTGCGGATGATGGACTGCATCCGCCAGGGGGAGCCGCTGCCCATGCCCCTTAAGGGCCAGGTGATCTACTACGCCGGCCCCACCCCCGCGCCGGAGGGGCGGCCTGTGGGCTCCATCGGCCCCACGACCTCCGTGAGGATGGACGCCTGCACGCCGCCGCTGCTGGAACGGGGGCTGGCGGGGATGATCGGCAAGGGCCTTCGCGGGGACGCTGTGGTGAAGGCCATGCAGGAGCATCCCGCGGTGTACTTCGCGGCGGTGGGCGGCGCGGCGGCATTGATGGCCCAGTGCGTCACCTCCCTGGAGGTCATTGCCTGGGATGATCTGGGCCCGGAGTCCGTCAAACGGCTGACGGTGAAGGAGCTGCCCCTGGTGGTGGCGGTGGACTGCTACGGCGAGGACGCCTTCAGCAAAGGGCAGAAAGCGTATCTGGACAGCGTGAAATAAGGTAAACGGCGGCGCGAAGGAACATCGTGCCGCCGTTTTCAGACTGTTGACAAGCGGCCAAGCAATAGCTGAGTAGATCGCCGTCTGCAAGACTGCAATCGTATCCGCCGGCTTTGCCGGCGGGGCGGGGAGTTTTTCGTAGCAAAATGCAATTTTGCGGAGAAAAACATTCCATGATTTCTCTCGCCAAAGTGGCGTAAGCCACTTTGGCGACACCATGTAATCGGCGGTACGAAGAAACATCGTGCCGCCGTTTTTTCATGCCGTTACGGAATGCAGATAACCGTTCCCTCGGTAAAGTCGGAGGGCAGCAGATTGGGGTTGAGCATCAGCAGGCGGCCCCGAGTGGTGTTCAGGCTGATGGCGAGGCTGTTCAGCGTTTCCCCGCGCAGCATGGTGTAAAGATGGGTGTCGCAGCAGCAGGCCTGCCGGGCGCCCCGGGGCGGTGCGCAGTAGGGGGTGCCGGCTACCATGGAGCCTGGAGAAAGATTGGGATTGGCGGAGCGCATGGCCCGATAGCTGACGTTGAGGTCAACCAGGAGGTCGGCGTAGGTTTGGCCGGGGCGGATGTTCTGGGCCGTGTAGCCCACGGGGCAGGTGATGCCAGGATAGGCGGGCGGTTCGATACCAGGCTCGGTGATGATGGGTGGCAGGGGAATCACGGGAATCTGGCCGGGATCGGAGGGGCCGGGATTGACAGGCTCCAGGATGTCGGGCGGGACGATGGGGGGCAGCGGGATGACGGGGATCTGGCCGGGATCGGAGGGGCCGGGAGAGGCAGGTCCCTCGATGTCGGGGTCGCCCACAAAGGGAGGCAGAGGAATGACAGGAATCTGACCGGGATCGGTGATTCTGCCGGAGGGCTGCTGGGCCGATGCGTCTGGCTGGATAGCGTCGGAAGCGGCAGCCATAACGGCGGCGGAAGCAATGGCCTGGCTGGGTAGGCAGATTTCCGTGCCCACGGGAAGGGTGCTGAAATTGAGCCCCGGGTTCGCCCCGCGGATGACCTGGGCCGGGGTGCCGGTTCTGCGGGCCAGCGCGCTCAATGTATCGCCGGACTGCCAACGGTAGTAGCTGGCGCCTCGAGGACAGGCGCGCCCCACGGGATCGCGGTTCTGGTTTTCCATGATGGGAGCCTCCTTTACCAGTTTTGTCGATTTACTCCGTCAGCAATCTATGCTATAATGAAAGATGGGTGCATGGGGCTCGAGCCTGAGGCCGAAGGTTTGCCTTCAGGAAGGGCCGGACATGCTTACTCTCGCCGCATGGCTCCGGCGGCGGGAGCTGCGTCCCATTGGACAGGAGCATCGCGTATGCGACGGAAAGGCGGAATCAGCAATCATGAGGCATTTGTTAAAGCTGATGGATTTATCAGCGGAGGAGATCACCCTGCTGCTTGACCTGGCGGACAAGCTGAAGGCCGAGAACAAGGCGGGGGTGGCGCATCCGCTGCTCAAGGGCAAGACCCTTGGCATGATCTTTGAAAAATCATCGACCCGAACCCGCGTCAGCTTTGAGACAGGCATGGTGCAGCTGGGCGGCCACGCGCTGTTCCTGTCCAGCCGCGATCTTCAAATCGGCCGCGGCGAGCCTGTGGAGGATACCGCCCGCGTGCTGTCCCGCTATCTGGACGGCATTATGATCCGCACCTTCGCCCAGGAAGAGGTGGAGGCCCTGGCCCGGTATGGTTCCATTCCGATCATCAATGGCCTGACGGATCTGTGCCATCCCTGCCAGGTACTGGCGGACTTGCAGACCGTCCGGGAGCACAAGGGCCGGCTGGCGGGGCTGAACATGTGCTACATTGGCGACGGCAACAACATGGCCAACAGCCTCATCGTGGGCTTCCTGAAAATGGGCTGCCATGTGGCTGTCGCCTGCCCGAAGGCGTATCAGCCTGATGAAAGCGTCCTGGCCTTCACCCAGGATTATCCCGGCATGTTCATGATGACGGATGAGCCTCTTGAGGCTGCCCGGAACGCCGACGTTATCTTTACCGATGTGTGGGCTTCCATGGGCCAGGAGGAGGAGAAGGCCATTCGGGAAAAGGCCTTCGCGGGCTATCAGGTTAACGCCGAAACGCTGGCCGTCGCCCATGAGGGCTGCATGGTACAGCATTGCCTGCCGGCCCATCGGGGAGAGGAAATCACCGCGGAGGTCTTTGAGGCCCATGCCGATGAAATTTTCGACGAGGCGGAGAACCGTCTCCACGCCCAGAAGGCTGTCATGGTGACCCTGATGGCCGACCAGAAGGCTTGACCCAGCATTGACACAGACAGGAGCGAAGAACATGAGCAAAAAGGGCTATCTGCTGCTGGCCAACGGTCAGCTGTTTGAGGGAAGGCTGCGGGGCGCGGAAAAGTCGGTTATGGCGGAGCTGGTGTTCAACACAGCGATGACCGGCTACATGGAAACCCTTACCGATCCCAGCTATGCGGGGCAGATCGTGATCCAGACCTTCCCGGCCATCGGCAATTACGGCGTGATTCCCCCGGACTTTGAGTCCGACGCGCCCAGGCTGTCCGGTTACATCGTCCGGGAGCTGTGCGACGAGCCCAACAATTTCCGCTGCGTTGGCAAGCTGAACGATTTCCTGCTGGAACGCGGCATCCCCTGCCTGACGGACGTGGATACCCGGGCGCTGACCCGCATCCTCCGCAGCGAGGGCGTGATGAACGCCGCCATCCTCACGGAGAAGCCGGAAAACCTCGACGAGGTGGCGGCTCAGCTGAAGGCGCTGGCCTTCCATCCCTCCGTTCAGGCGGCCACCTGCAAGGAAGTGCTGCCCGCCAAGGGGCAGGGACGCTATCATGTGGTGCTGTGGGATTTCGGCGCCAAGGCCAACATTGAGCGGGAGCTGGAAAAGCGCGGCTGCGCCGTCACCTGCGTTCCAGCGGATACAACCTGCGAGGAGATTCTCAGTCTGAACCCGGACGGAGTGATGATTTCCAACGGTCCTGGCGATCCCCAGGACAACGTGGCCGCCATCAGCGAGCTACAGGCCCTGTGCCGCCATGGGATTCCGATCTTCGGCATCTGCTTGGGCCATCAGCTGATGGCGCTGAGTCAGGGCGGCGCGACGGTCAAGCTGAAATACGGCCATCGCGGCGGCAATCAGCCCGCCAAGGACGTGAAAACCGGCCTGAGCTATATGACCAGCCAGAACCACGGCTTCGCGGTGGATCTGGACAGCCTGCCGGAAAACGCCTCGCTGCGTTTCATCAACGGCAACGACGGCACCTGCGAGGGCATCGACTATGTGGACATGCCCGCCTTTTCCGTGCAGTTCCATCCCGAAGCCTGCGGCGGGCCGCTGGATACCCGCTTCCTCTTCGACCGTTTCATAGCTTTGATGGGAGGTAACAAAGGATGCCGCTGAATCCCGAATTACGTAAGGTCATGATTATTGGCTCCGGCCCGATTGTTATTGGTCAGGCCGCGGAATTTGACTACGCCGGCTCACAGGCCTGCCGCGCGCTGAAGGACGCCGACCTGGAGGTGGTGCTGGTCAACCCCAATCCTGCGACCATCATGACCGACCATACCTCCGCCGATCATATTTATATCGAGCCCCTGTCCCTGGAGGTGCTGCGCCGCATCATCATCAAGGAGAAACCGGATTCGCTGCTTTCCACCCTGGGCGGCCAGAGCGGTCTGACCCTGTCCATGCAGCTGGCCAAGGAAGGCTTCCTGGAGCAGCACGGTGTGAAGCTCCTGGGCGCCAAGTGCGAGACCATCGAGAAGGCCGAGGACCGCCAGCAGTTCAAGGACACCATGCAGGCCATCCACCAGCCTTGTATTCCCTCCGAGGTGGTGGAAACGGTGGAGGCCGCTTTGGACTTCGCCAGAACCATCGGGTATCCCGTCATCGTCCGTCCTGCCTATACTCTGGGCGGCACCGGCGGCGGTATCTGCCAGGACGAGAAGGAGCTGGAGGAGATCGCGGCCAACGGTCTGCGGCTTTCGCCCATCACCCAGATTCTGGTGGAGAAGTGCGTTTCCGGCTGGAAGGAGATCGAGTTCGAGGTCATCCGGGACAAGAAGGGCAACACCATCGCTGTGTGCTCCATGGAGAACATCGACCCCGTGGGCGTGCATACCGGCGATTCCATCGTGGTGGCTCCCGCGCTGACCCTGGCGGATCGGGAGTATCAGATGCTTCGCCGCGCGGCGCTGGACATCGTCAACGCCCTGGAGGTGGAGGGCGGCTGCAACTGCCAGTTTGCCCTGCACCCGGATTCCTTCGAGTACGCCGTCATCGAGGTCAATCCCCGCGTGAGCCGTTCCTCGGCCCTGGCCTCCAAGGCCACGGGCTATCCCATCGCCAAGTGCGCCGCCCAGATCGCCATCGGCTTCACCCTGGACGAGATGCAGAACGCCGTCACCGGCAAAACCTGCGCCTGCTTTGAGCCCTCGGTGGACTATATCGTGGCCAAGGTGCCCAAGTGGCCCTTTGACAAGTTTGTGTACGGCAAGCGTACCCTGGGCACGCAGATGAAGGCCACGGGCGAGGTCATGTCCATCGGCGTCAGCGTGGAACAGGCGCTGATGAAGGCCGTGCGCGGCGCGGAAATCGGCTGCGACACCCTGCGTATGAAGGCCATGGCCGAGCTGAGCGACGAGGAGCTGCTGGCCCTTATCGGCAAATGCACCGATCAGCGGATGTTTGCGGTGTATGAGGCCATCGGCCGGGGCATCACCCTCGAAAAGCTCCATGAGATCACCATGATCGACATGTTCTTCCTCAACAAGTTCAAGAACCTGCTGGACATGGAGAACTGCCTGAAGGTCGGCGGCGTGGATGAGGAAACCTACCTGGCCGCCAAGCGCATGGGCTATCCCGACCAGGCCATCGAGCGCCTGTCCGGCGCGAAGGTGCCTTGCCACCGCGATCCCGTTTACAAGATGGTGGATACCTGCGCCGCGGAGTTCCCGGCCGAGACCCCCTATTTCTATGCTACCTATGACGATGAGAACGAGGCGGCGGAATTCCTGGCGGAGCGCCCCAAGAAGCCCTGCGTGGTGGTGCTGGGCTCCGGCCCGATCCGTATCGGTCAGGGCATTGAGTTCGACTATGCCTCCGTGCACTGCGTTTGGATGCTCAAGCAGGCGGGCTACGACGTGGTGATGATTAACAACAACCCCGAGACCGTTTCCACGGACTTTGATACGGCGGATCGCCTGTACTTCGAGCCCCTGACGCCGGAGGACGTGCTGGGCGTCATCGCCACCGAGCAGCCTGAGGGTGTGGTGGCGGCCTTCGGCGGTCAGACGGCCATCAAGCTGACCCACGCCCTGGAGAGCGCCGGTGTGCGCATCCTGGGCACCTCCGCCGATATGATCGACGCCGCCGAGGATCGTGAGCGTTTCGACGCGGCCATGGAGAAGTACGGCATCAAGCGGCCCAAGGGCTCCACCGTGATGACCACGGAGGAGGCCCTCAGGGCAGCCAATGAGCTGGGCTATCCCGTGCTGGTGCGGCCTTCCTATGTGCTGGGCGGCCAGAACATGATTATCGCCTATCAGGACAGCGACATCGTCGAGTACATGAAGATCATCCTGTCCCAGGGCATCGAGAACCCCATCCTGATTGACCAGTACCTGAAGGGCATCGAGGCCGAGGCCGACGCCATCTGCGACGGCGAGGACGTGCTGATCCCCGGAATCATGGAGCATGTGGAGAGCTCTGGCGTCCACAGCGGCGACTCCATCGCCGTCTACCCCGCCTGGAACCTCACCGGCGCCATGACCCAGCGGCTGATCGAAGTTACCCGCCAAATCGCCCTTGAATTGGGTACGGTGGGCCTCATCAACATCCAGTACATCGTATACCACAACGAGGTCTACGTCATCGAGGCCAACCCCCGGGCCAGCCGCACGGTGCCTTATATCAGCAAGGTGACGGGCGTGCCCATGGTGGATCTGGCGGTGCGGGCCATGCTGGGCGAGAAAATCCGCGATATGGGTTACGGAACGGGCCTGTATCGGCAGAGCCCGTACTTCGCGGTGAAGGTGCCCTGCTTCTCCTTTGAGAAGCTGGCCGACGTGGATACCCACCTGGGCCCGGAGATGAAGTCCACCGGCGAGGTGCTGGGTCTGGGTTCCAACCTCCAGGAGGCCATTTACAAGGGCCTGGTGGCCGCCGGGTACAAGATGAGCCATCAGGGCGGGCTGCTGGTGTCCGTGCGGGACAAGGACAAGGCGGAGGCCGCCGACGTTGCCCGCAAGTTCGCCCAGCTGGGCTTCAACCTCTTCGCGACGCCCGGCACGGCCAAGGCGCTGCTGGAGCATGGCCTTTACGCGGCCACGGTGCGCCACAATGCCATGGAGCGGATGCTGGAAATGAATCAGGTGCAGTATGTGATCTCCACCTCTGTCAAGGGCCGCAGCCCGCTACTGGAGTCCGTGCGGATGCGCCGTAAGGCCGTGGAGCGCGGCATTCCGCTATTCACCAGCCTGGATACCGCCAACGCCCTGGTGGATGCCCTGACCAGCCGCTACACCCTGCAAAATGTGGAGCTGGTGGACATTAACAACATGCGCGCCGAGCGCACCAAGCTGCGCTTTGTGAAAATGCGCGGCACCGGCAATGACTACCTGTACTTTGACTGCTTTGACCAGACGGTGGAAAGCCCCAAGTCCCTGGCGGTGCGCCTGTCCAACCGCCGCACGGGCGTTGGCTCCGACGGCATTGTGCTCATCCTGCCCAGCGAGCGCGCGGATGCCAAGATGCGCATGTTCAACGCCGATGGCAGCGAGGGCTATGTATCCGGCAACGCCATCCGCTGCGTGGCCAAATATCTCTATGAATCCGGGCGGGTGCGCAAGGCTGCCATGAGCTTGGAAACGGGCAGCGGCATCAAGAGCGCCCAGCTGTTCATCCGGGAGGACATCGTGTTCTCCGTACTGGTGGATATGGGCTGCCCCGCCTTCCGCCCGGCGGAGGTTCCCGTGAAGTTGGACGGCGACCGGGTGATGGAGCGCAAGGTCTTCCTGGCGGGGGAGGAGCGCGTCATCAGCTGCGTGAGCATGGGCAATCCCCATGTGGTCATGTTTGTGGAGGACGTGGATCGCATCCCCCTGGAGCAGGTCGGCCCGCAGATCGAGCAGGCCAGCATCTTCCCCCAGCGGGTGAACGTCTCCTTTGCCCAGGTGATCGACCGCAACAGCATCAAGATGCGCGTGTGGGAGCGGGGCATCGGTGAGACCGCCGCCTGCGGCACCGGCGCCTGCGCGGTGGCAGTGGCCGCCGTGGAAACCGGCCTGTGCGGCCGTGACGCTGACATCGACCTGCGCCTGCCCGGCGGCATCCTGGTGGTGCGCTACGAGCAGGACGGCCGCGTGTGGCTCACCGGCGACGCGGTGACGGACTTTGAGGGTACCATCCGCATCTAACAGGATAATGACATAAAGAAGATCGCCTGGGGCGGGGAGGCCCTGGGCGATCTTTTTGTGTGGGCGCTGATGCCGTATCACGGTAGAAAGAGAGGGCCCCGCATACCGCGGAGCCCCTTTTTGCTGCCGGAATTCAGGCTTTACTTCGTATTCTTGATTTCCATCCACATGGCCTCGTAGACGCTGCGGAAGCTGTCCTCGATGTCCTGGAAGAATTCGCAGTTGGCGACGGTTTCCTCCGTGGGGTTCATGACGGTGTTGCTGGTGTATTCTTCGCCCATCAGCTCAATGGCGCCCTTGTTGGGGGAGGAATAGCGGATGTAATCGCAGTTCATCCGGGCGATGTCGGGGCGGCAGAGGAAGTTGATGAACTTCTCCGCGTTCTCCTTGTTGCGGGCGGCCTTGGGGATGACCATGGGATCGACCCAGACGTTGGAGCCCTCCTTGGGCACAGCGTAGGCCAGGTCTTCGTTCAGGTCGATGGCATACTGGGCGTCGCCGGACCACATCAGGGCCAGCGCGGCCTCGCCGGCGACCATCTTGTCCTTGGTTTCATCCACCTGATAGGCCTTCACCATGCCGGTCTGTTTCTGCTCGATGAGCTTCTGCTTGGCGGCCATCAGGTCGGGCACCTCACGGGTGTTCATGGAGTAGCCCAGGTACTTCAGCGTGATGCCCATGGAATCGCGGATGGAATCCAGCATGAAGACGTTGTTCTGATACTTGGTATCCCACAGAATGGCCCAGGAATCCACGGGCTCATCCACCATGGTGGTGTTGTAAAGGATGCCCACCGTGCCCCACATATACGGGACGGAATAAGCGTTGGTGGGATCGTAGGAGGGGTTCAGGAGATTCTCCATGGTATAGCACATGTTGGGCACATTGTCGAAGTTGATCTCCGCCAGCATGTCCTTGGCCAGCATCCGCTCGACGATATAATCAGAGGGGAAGCACAGGTCGAAGGCGCCGGGGTTGGCTTCCACCTGAACGATCATGTCCTCGTTGGTGGTGAAGTTCATGTAGTTCACCTTGATGCCCGTTTCCTCCTGGAAGAGCTGGATGACGGCCTCGTCAATGTAGTCCTCCCAGTTGAAGACGTTGACCACTTCCTCGGCGGAAGCGCTCAGGGGGAACAGCAGGATGGCGAAAAGGATGCACAGCAGCTTTTTCATGGGGAAAACCTCCTAATCACAGTTTCTTGCACAATCAAACGCCGGGTGGCGATGAGGCACGGGGTTATTTGGATTCGGCCGTCCGGCGGTTGACGATGATGAGCAGCACCAGCAGCGCCACGAACATCAGCGCCGACAGCGCGTTCAGGGAAGGCTCGATGCCCTTGCGGGCGGAGGAATAGATCAGGGTGGAAAGGTTCTGCACCAGGGGCGAGGTGGTAAAGTAGCTGATGGTGAAATCGTCCAGGGACAGGGTGAAGGCCAGCATGGCCCCGGTGATGATGCCGCTCTTGCACTCGGGGATGATGACGTGGGTGAGGGCGTAGGAGGGCGTCGCGCCCAGATCCAGGGCGGCCTCGTAGGTGTGCTTGTTCATCTGCTTGAGCTTGGGCAGCACGGACAGGATGACGTACGGGGTATCGAAGGTGATGTGCGCCAGCAGCATGGTGAAGTAGCCGCGATCCACCTTGGTAAAGAGGAACAGCAGCATCAGGGAAATGCCCGTCACAATGTCCGGCATGGTGTTGGGCAGGTTGGTGAGGGTCATCATGAAAGCCTGCGGGCGCTTCTTCATGCTGTAAATGCCGATGGCCGCCAGGGTGCCCAGGATGGTGGCGACGATCATCGCCAGCACGGCAATGGACAGGGTGACGTACAGGGCGTTGAGGATGCGGGCGTCGCTGAACAATTCGCCGTACCAGCGCAGGGAGAAGCCCTCCCACTTGGCCCGGCTCTTGCCCGCGTTGAAGGACTGGACGATCAGCACCAGAATGGGGACATAGAGGAAAATGAGGATGGCGGCCAGGTAGAACCGCTTGAAGAACTTTTTCACGCGATGCCGCCTCCTTCGCCGTTGGGATCCGCCTTGCGCAGGATGCTCAGGGAGATCAGGATCAGCACCATCATGATGAGCGAGAGGGCGCTGCCCACATTCCAGTTGCCCTCCACCAGGAACTTGCTTTCGATGAGGTCGCCGAACATCATGGTGTTGCCGCCGCCCAGCATCCGGGGGATGAAGAAGGTGGTCACCGAGGGCATGAACACCATGGTGATGCCGCTGATGACGCCGGGGATGGACAGGGGCATGGTGACCTTGTACAGGGTCTTCCAGCCGTTGCAGCCCAGGTCAGCCGCGGCCTCTGACAGGCGGTGATCCATCTTGCTCAGCACCGTGTAGATGGGGAAGACCATGAAGGGCAGGAAGTTGTAGACCATGCCCAGCAGCACCGCGCCGGAGTTGTACATCAGCCGCGCGCCCTCAAAGCCCAGGAGGCGAAGGAAGGTGTTGATGAGGCCGCTGTCCTCCAGCAGGCTCATCCAGGCGATGGTGCGCAGGAGGAAATTCATCCACATGGGGATGATGAACAGCACCACCAGCGTGGGGCCCAGCTTCATTTCGCGGTCGGCCATGAACAGCGCGGCGGGATAGCCCAGCACCAGGCAGATGACGGTACACTCGAAGGCCATCCACAGGGAGTAGATCAGCGTGTCCACGTTGACCGTGCCCCGGGAGATGTACTGCGCGCCCTCCTCGCCCATGGCCTGGAGGATAACCTTGTTGGACTCGTAATTGCTGTCCCAGAAGCTGCGGAAGTTATCCAGGGTGAAGGCGCCGCTGGCGTCGGTGAAGGCGTAGTAGCCGATCAGCAGCACCGGCAGGACGGTGAAGAGCATCATCCACAGGGCGTAGGGGGAGGCGAACAGGGAGCGCTTGACGCCCCCGTTGCGCCGGACGGAGACGGCCACCATGGCGCCGAAGCCGATCAGCCCCAGCGCCATCAGCAGCCAGGCCCACCAGGGCAGGGCGATGTCACGAATCATGCCGTCACGCCTCCTCCGCCATGGGCTTCATGATGTGGATGTTGAAGGGCACGATGTTCAGGCCCACCCGGCTGCCCTGGGGCTGCATGGTGGTGGAGTGTACCTTCAGGGTGACGCTGCCGGTGTCGATCATCATTTCATAATGGACGCCCTTGAACAAAACGGACTTGATGGTGCCCACCAGCTGCCCCACGTCCTCGCCCACCAGCATGATGTCCTCCGGCCGAACCACAACATCCACCGGCGCGTTGTCGCCAAAGCCGAAGTCCACGCAGGGGAACTCGCACCCGGCGAAGGAAACCAGCTCGTCCCGCACCATCACGCCGCGCATGATGTTGCTCTCGCCGATGAAATCCGCCACGAAGGCGTTGGCCGGCTCGTCGTAGATGGACTTGGGATCGCCGATTTGAAGGATCTTGCCGTCGCGCATCACCACAATGGTGTCGGACATGGTGAGGGCCTCCTCCTGGTCGTGGGTGACGTAGAGGAAGGTGATGCCCAGGCGCTGCTGCATGCTCTTGAGCTCCAGCTGCATTTCCTTGCGCAGCTTGAGGTCAAGGGCGCCCAGGGGCTCATCCAGCAGGAGCACCTCCGGCTCGTTCACCAGGCTCCGGGCGATGGCCACGCGCTGCTGCTGGCCGCCGGAGAGGGCGTCCACATGGCGCTTGCCGTAGCCCCGCAGGTTCACCAAATCCAGCATGGCGTCCACCTTGCGCTCGATGTCCGCCTTGGGCACCTTCTTCAGCTTCAGGCCGAAGGCGATGTTGTCATGGACGTTCAGGTGGGGGAACAGCGCGTATTTCTGGAAGACGGTGTTCACCCGCCGCTTGTAGGGGGGCAGGTAGGCAATGTCCTGGCCGTCGAACAGAACCTCGCCGGTGGTGGGGGTCTCAAAGCCGCCGATGATGCGCAGCGTGGTGGTCTTGCCGCAGCCGGAGGGGCCCAGCAGGGTAACGAACTCCTTCTTGCGGATGTACAGATTGATGTCCTTGAGCACCTGCACGCCGTCGAATTCCTTGGATACGTTGCGCAGGTCGATCAGATGATGCTGTTCAACCATGGTGGAAGGCTCCCTTCGTGGATGTGATGGGGGTCAAAAACTGGGCGGGCTGGAGACCCAGAGCACCCGGGCGTGGGTCTTCCCGGCGTTGGACAAATAGTGGGTCTCCCGGGGATGGATGCAGAAGCTGCACCCGGAGCGTACCCGGATCTTTTTCTCGCCCATGACCAGGAAAACGCTGCCGGAGAGGACGTAGCCGAATTCCTCGCCCTCATGGGGGGGCAGGGGATAGCTTTCGCCGCCCTCGTCCATGTCCAGGAGGATGGGCTCCATGTCGTTTTTCTGGGCGTCGGGCACCAGCCAGGTGATGACGCCGCGGATGCTTTCCGCGTCCTCCTTGACGAACATATCCTGGGGGGTGAAGACGATCTTCTCCTTGGCCTTTTCGCTGAAAAAGGCCGAAAGGGAGGAGCCGAGGCACTCCAGCATATCCGTCAGCGTGGCGATGGAGGGGGACGCCAGGTTCCGCTCCACCTGCGAGATGAAGCCCTTGCTCAATTCGCACCGATCCGCCAGATCCTCCTGGGTCAACCCCCGCTGAATGCGCAGCAGCCGCAGCTTTTCACCGATGTCCACGTTGCCAACCCCGCTTTCTGACAAAGTCATGTTATACTAAACTTTCAGTCAATATCGCTTGTTTAGAAAAACTAAACGCCGGGTAAAGGTACGAGGTTTAGTTTTCCTAAACCTGAAAACGCAACATATTAAACCACAACGCCCGCTCCATGTCAAGGGCTTTGTCGAATTTTTGCCGGATTTTTTTGCGAAGGCAATTCGGCCATGATCGTCAGGGCGCCGGGGGCTTCACGTCCCATCGTTATGGAACCATTGTTGATAGGGCTGTCTTCATCCGTGCTTGCAAAATTGTCATCATCATAAAGAATTTATCATTCGCTTTCTTTCCGGGCAGGAGAGGCGCGCCGTCAGCCGAATATATTCAGGGACGGCCGCCATTGCGAGGCATGACCATCGGGCGGCCGACGGCCCCGAACAGATTCAGAGGAGGAAACAACGGATGACACAGCCGCTGCGCAACGAGCATCCCAGACCCGACCGGGTACGTTCTCACTGGTGTACGCTCAACGGCCCATGGGACTTTGCCTTCGACCAGGACAAGCGTGGTCTGAAGGAACGCTGGTATCGCGGACACGCCTTTGACAAAACCATCGAGGTTCCCTTTGTCTACCAATCGAAGCTGTCGGGGATCGACAGCCATGAGCACTGCGATGTGGTGTGGTACCGCCGCACCTTCGATCTGCCCGCGGAGCTGGCTGACCAGCGCCGTCTTTTGCACTTCGGCGCGGTGGATTATCAGGCGGATGTGTGGCTCAACGGCCAGTACCTGGGCGGCCACGAGGGCGGCTACACCCCCTTCACCTTTGACATCACCGACCTGACGGCGGGGGAGGACGGCCCCTTCACCCTGGTGGTGCGCTGCGAGGATCGCCTGGACTTCGATCAGCCCCGGGGCAAGCAGAGCTACCGGCCTGAGCCCTTCGGCTGCTGGTATACGCCCAGCACAGGCATCTGGCAGAGCGTGTGGCTGGAAGGCGTGGGCGAGTATTATCCAGTGGACATCCGCCTGACGCCCTGCGTGGAGCGCGGTTCCGTCAAGGCCGAAATCAGCCTGAACGAGCTGCCCGTGAGCGGCGTCATCCGCTTGACGGCCTCCTTCGAAGGCCGCGTGGTGGCGCAGCAGGAAGTGGCCGTGGGCAGCGACCGGCTGATCCAGACGGACATGTACCTCTACCGCAACGGCGAGATCGAGGGCATCCATATGTGGTGGCCCGGGCGGCCCAATCTGTACGATCTGCGGGTGGAGACGGTGGTGGACGGCGCGGTCTGCGATACCGTCGAAACCTATTTCGGCCTGCGGAAGATCGGCATGACGAACGGTTATATCACCATCAACAATCATGTGCTGAATCAGCGGCTGATCCTGGATCAGGGCTATTGGCCGGACGGCCTGCTGACCGCGCCCAACGACGACGCCCTGCGCGCGGACGTGGAGCTGACGCTGCAAATGGGCTACAACGGCGCCCGGAAGCATCAGAAGTTCGAGGATCCTCGCTATCTCTACTGGGCGGACAAGCTGGGCCTGATCGTCTGGGGCGAGCTGCCCAGCGCCTACTGGCTGCGGGACAGCCAGAAGCGCAACATGATGCGGGACATGGCCGAGGCCATCCGCCGGGACTACAACCATCCCTGCCTGATGGTCTGGGTGCCGCTGAACGAAAGCTGGGGCGTGCCCTTCATCCAGGACGATCGGGAGGCGCAGAAGCTGGCCGACGCGCTGTACGCCATGGTGCACAGCCTGGACGGCACCCGCCTGGTCTCCGGCAACGACGGCTGGGAGGAAGCGGCCACCGACCTGGTGACCGTCCATGATTATACGGCCTGGCCGGAGGAGCTCAAGCCGCAGTACGGCAGCGAGAAGGGCATCCTCAAGGGCAATCCTGGCAGCGGGCGTATCATCAGCGCGGAGGGCTATGACCATGCGGGCAAGCCCAAGCTGCTGACGGAGTACGGCGGCATCGCCATGGCGGCGGACGCGGGCGGCGACAACTGGGGCTACAATGGCGCGGTGACGGGCGAGGCGGCCTTCCTAAAGCGCTTCGAGGCCATCACCCAGGCCTTCAAGCGCATGCCCGGCTTCAGCGGCTACTGTTATACCCAGCTGACCGACGTGTTCCAGGAGGTCAACGGCTTGCTGGACATGAACCGTCGGCCCAAGGCATCCCTGGAGGAGATCCGGCGGATCAATCTGCAAAGGTAACGGGATAAAGAAAGAGCAGGACAGACCATCGTGGTTTGTCCTGCTTTTTATTTGGCATTTTTTCTTCTTGGGCCAAGCGCATGCGGAAGAATGCCTTTGACGAAAATTCACAGCCTTCTCAAATTGTCGATGCGCTCCGGGTTTTCCTGCAACGCCCATGCTTTCAGCTTGTCGCAGGGAAATTCCCGGCATTTTCCGCAATGCGCCTGCTCCCTTTGCCGGTTGCATTGATACAATTCGCATTCGCCCCAGAAGACCTTCCCGGCGTTTGCCTGACAGCCCTTGCAGTTTTGTTCATGCCGGAACCTGCAGCCATCGCAATCAATGCCGCAAACACTATAATTGGCCATTGCCATACCTCCTTTGTTTAAGAATTTTCCTACGATTATCATGATAGCGCGAATTGCGTCGAAAAGCAACTGTTGGATGAGGTTATTCAATTTGAGAAAAAGTTACAAAAAAATGAAGCGTGTTTCGATTCTTGATGCTGCTTTATACCAGAAGGCATGCCCATTATCACAGTGTATAAATAGAAAGACCTGCCGAAAAGCGGAATGCTGCTTTCCGGCAGGTCTTTGCTGTGTGGAGCTGAGGGGAGTATTACTTATCCTGGTCTGTAATCGCACTGTGCGAGCATCAGAAGTAAAGCATCATAGATTACTCGTAGTAAACAATAGTAAGATCGTGCACATAGTATAACTTTTTCTATACTTCGATGTAGCCCCTTGCATTTATTGATTTCTTCGTTGCTCGCAAAAAGGCGTGAGAAGCACCGGTTACTGAGCCGGGTAAGCGAAACTTTTTTCGTGGGGGGGGGTACCCTTCCAACGATGCCTTGTTGCGGAAGAGAACATGGATAGCATGGGTGACGCCTAATATCAAGCGTTAAGCGGTAATAGTAGGGTTTGCATTGTTTCCGCTATACAAAAGCATCTTTGGAAGCTGGGCGTCGGAAACCGCCTGAAGGGATACAAGATGACCATCCTTGCGGTGGAGCTTGGCATCGAAGATGAAGATCGGCTGCAATGCGCGCAGGAACGGCTATACAAGCCCATTGCCAAGGAAATAGGCTGTGACTATCACTGCGTGGAGCGCAATATCCGCACGGTGATCGACTACGCCTGGCGCAACAATCCTGCCTATCTGTCCCGCCTGGCCGGGTATCAGCTGACCCAGGCCCCGACCGTGACGCATTTTCTGGACATGCTGGTGACGATCTGCCTGCGGGAGCGGGACTCGACCACGGCCTGATTCTCCGCCTTACGCCTGCCGCGATGTCGCCCGCCCCACGGCCAAAGCCGCGTCGCGTGACTACGCCCATCACCCGGCACAAGGCCGGGCGATGGCTGTCACCTCCGCTACGCTTTTGCCGCCCGTCACAGATGTCGCCCGCCCCACGGCGCAAGGCCGCGTCGCGGGTATCGGGGCGCAGCGCAAGCGCTGCATCCCCTCAGTCGGGGCCAAGGCCCCTCCCTGCCGCCGAAGGGCAAGCATATTGGCAACAATTACCTACAACGACGCAAGCAAGGGGCCGCGGCATTCCGCCGCGGCCCCTTGCCCTGCTTATCCTTGCGCGTCCGTGTCCTCGTCCAGCGTGACGATCAGCCTGCGATTTTCCACGTCCACGATCTTCTTGATGGGCCTGGCCGTCCCGTCCTCGTTCAGGAGGCCCGCGTCCCGGGCCTCTTTGCTGCCCACAATCAGCCGATAGCTTGTCACGCAGCCATTTTGGACACAATGCTTGGTCAGTTTCACTTTTCCTCCCGCCTTTCTTTGATGTCCAGGATCAGGCACACGATCAGCGTCAGCGAGGCGATGAGCTGGACAACATCCAGCACGATACCCAAAACGTCCATTGCATTTTCGACCATGGCGTGCTATAATCAGGATGGAGAGGGGCTTGCGCCCCTCCCCTGATGGGGTTTAACCTTCGATGATTGCTCGCAGCAGTTCAACCAGCGCGGTTATCGCCATCAGAATCGCCGTTGCGAGTTCGACCACCTCGCGGCGGCTTTTCTTGTCCTGATGCTTAGCCATTGGTCTTTCCTCCTTTCCGTTCCGTTTTCGTTCCCTTGGAACATTTTTATTATATCACAAGTGGCACCCTCTGTCAAACGTTTTTTGAAAAAATTTTGATAAATTTATAAAAAATTGCAGAATTGTACGCATTTGCCAAAATAAAACAAGGGGCTGCGACTTATCGCCGCGGCCCCTTGCCCTGCTTATCCTTGCGCATTCGTGTCCGCGTCCGTATCCAGGGTGATGATGATTCTGTGATTCTCGGTATCCACGATTTTCTTGACGAGGTTGGTTGTGCCGTCCTCGTTGAGGAAACCCGCGTCCCGGGCCTCCTTGCTGCCGATCAGCGCGAAATAGCCCGTCACATATTTGCCGCCCTTGGGGTACAGTTTCATTTTTCTTTTCCTCTCGATCTTGACAGTGTGGTACTGCTTGTGATAAGCTGTACTTGTCGCCTCCCACGAGGAGGTGTGGGTTGAAATGGTGCTTTCTGGACACCTGGTATCACCTCGTTTAGGGGCTGCGGCAACATACCGCGGCCCCTTGCCCTGCTTATCCTTGCGTGTCCGTGTCCGCATCCGTATCCAGGGTGATGATGATCCTATGGCCTTCCGTGTCCACGATCTTCTTGACG
>CBFFZW010000007.1:0-98118 GCA_965646445.1 uncultured Christensenellales bacterium
GGGCCTGGGGGCGGCTGGCCATGCAGGTTGAACTCAGCCGCCCCCAGACCTCTTTGCTACTTTCTCCGTGGAGAAAGTAGAGCCATCATCAAAAAGAGCCTTGCAAGGGAAAAGCATCTTTACAAGGCTCTTTGCATTCAAGCAGGGGTTTCGCGCTGCGGCGCGACCAAAGGGCTTTTCGATCGCCCTTTGGAAACCTTCGGAGCCCGACTCTTCGGGGCTTTCCAACGCTTTTGGGAATCCTTCAGGCCCAACATATGGGACTTCCCCATAGCCTTCAGCAATCTTCGCACCTCCGCAAAGCCGATGATTCTCCAACAGGCAACCATCAGCCGCGGGGACGCCGTCCCCCTTCACTGCCCGATAATATCCGACAGATTGTTCATGATCGCCCGGGCGATCCAGGGCTTGTTCATGGTATACAAATGAATATTGTGGATGCCGTTGGCCACCAGATCAATGATCTGCTCGGTGGCGAAGGCGATGCCCGCCTGGGTCATGGCGGCGGGGTTCTGGGCGAAGCGATCGGCAATGGCAGCGAAGCGCGGAGGCATGATGGAGCCGGACAGCTTCACCACCCGATCCACCTGGCGGGCGTCGCAGATGGGCATGATGCCCGCGCACACGGGCACGTCGATGCCCGCCCTCAGCGCCCTGTACAGGAAGTTGTACAGGATGCCGTTGTCAAAGAACATCTGCGTGGTCAGGAAATCCACGCCCGCGTCCACCTTCCGGCGCAGGTAGTCCATATCCTGCAGGCGGGAGCCGCTTTCGGGATGGCCCTCCGGGTAGCAGGCCGCGCCCACGCAGAAGTCTCCCTGCTGATGGATGAAGTCCACCAGCTCGGCGGCATAGGCGAAGTCCCAGCAGGGCGCGCCGTCCTTGGGCAGGTCGCCCCGCAGGGCCAGGACGTTGTGCATCCCGGCGGCCTGCATGGCCGTCAGCACATCCCGGACATGCGCACGGCTGGACTGGACGCAGGTGAGGTGGCACAGGGGCGTCACACCGCTTTCCTGCACGGCCTGGGCGATGGCCAGGGTGTGGCCGGGAGTGTTGCCCGCCGCGCCGTAGGTGACGGACATAAAGGCGGGCTTCAGGGCGGCGATGTCCGCGGCCACGGCCGATACCTGGGCGATGCCGTCAAAACGCTTGGGCGGGAAGATTTCACAGGAGAGGTGAACGCGCTGGTCGCGCAGAAGGTCGGCAATGCGCATGGAGTCGCTTCCTTTCATATGGGTGACTGGGGATAAGGTAGCATGGACGGGCGGAATTGTCAATGGGGAAGCGGCGGATGAACGGGGCCCCGCCTTGACCATCTGACGTGGGTTGTAGTATAATGGCATCACCGAGCATCGGGGGACGGCGGGCATTGGCCGTCCCTCATTGTTACCAAGGAGGCGAAGGGCGTGAGCTACGAGGATTTGCTGGGGCAATTGTGCGAGGCGCTGCCGCATCTGCGCGGGCAGCTGTCCGCTCCCCGGGTGGTTTACGTCCGGGCCCAGGGCAAGGTGTACATCACCTTTGAATCCGCCGTGCTGGTGGAGGAAAAGACCTTCCTGCGGATGGAGAGCATCCTGCGCCGCGCCTTTCCGCAAAAGCCCCTGGCCCTGCGGGTGGTTTCCCCCGGGCTGAAGGAGGATTTCCTGCGCAACATCGGGGCCTACAAGCAGGTGCTGACGGACTTCCTGCGGCGCAATTATCCCGCCTCCGCCAGCTGGACAAACCAGATCGACTGGCGCTGCGAGGGCGACCGCATCACCCTGACCTTCCCCGACGCCTTCGCCCTGGAATACATGGGCCGGCAGAACGTGGCCGCCCGGCTGGCCCAGGCGGTGAAGGACATTTTCTCAGCGGAGGTGCGGGTGGAGCTGACCGTGGCCGGCGACCAGGAGGCCCGGCTGGAAGCGCTGCGCCAGGAGCGGGAGAAGGAGCAGGCCGTGTACACGGTGCAGCAGCTTCACGCCCATGACGGCGAGAATCCGGCTCCAGCCGCGCCCAAGGAGAAGAAGGAGCGCAAGCCCGCCGCGCCCCGGCCCAAGAAGGAGGACGCGCCGCCGCCCAAGGCCGAGGAGCCCATCTTCCCCCAGATGACCGACCATGTGCTGGGCAAGCCCATCATGGGCCGGGGCATCGCGGACAGGCCGGTGGAAATGAAGGAGCTGGCCAGCGATTCCGGCCTGGTGGTGGTACAGGGGGATATTTTCAAGCTGGAAACCAAGGAGCTCAAGGGCGGCGAAATGCTGCTGGTGTCCTTCGCCATCACCGATTATACATCCTCCATCCTGTGCAAGACCTTCCTGCGCTTCCGCAAGGGCTTCCGCCGCAAGGACGACGATACGCCCCCGCCGCCCATCACCGAGGAGGAGCGCAGGGCGGTGATGGACAAGGTGGAGCAGATCAAAATGGGCATGAACGTCAAGGTGCGCGGCGAGTGCATGTATGACAGCTTCGCCCGGGAGCTGTCCATCTCCGTGCGGGATCTGGTGCCCATGGAGCGCATCGAGCGGGAGGATACCGCCGAGGAAAAGCGCATCGAGCTGCACATGCACACCAACATGTCCACCATGGACGCTCTGACCCCGGCGGGTGATCTCATCAAGCGGGCCATCCAGTGGGGCCATCCGGCGGTGGCCATCACCGACCACGGCGTGGTGCAGTCCTTCCCGGCGGCCTTCAACGCGGTGAAAAAGCAGCCCATCAAGCTGATCCCCGGCTGCGAGGGGTACCTGATTGACGATAAGGACGTGGTGACGGGCGCCGATGATCGGAGCCTGGATGCGCCCATCATCGTGCTGGACTTTGAGTCCACGGGGCTGAACACCATGACCGACCGGGTGATTGAGATCGGCGCGGTGAAGTTAGTGGGCGGCACGGTGACGGATTCCATGTCCGTGCTGGTGAATCCCCAGCAGCCGCTGAAGCCGAAGATCACGGAAATCACCGGCATCACCGACCGGATGCTGGCGGACAAGGAGACGGCGGACACCGCCATTCCCGCGCTGATGGACTTCATCGGCGACTGCCCCATCGCGGCCCACAACGCTTCCTTTGACGCCTCGCTTCTCAAGGCGGAGCTGCGCCGGCTGGGGCGGACGTTCGACGCCCCGGTGCTGGATACCCTGACCCTGGCCCGGAAGCTGTATCCCGATATCAAGAGCCACAAGTTGGCCAGCGTGTGCAAGCTGCTGGGCGTGTCGCTGAAGAACGCCCACCGGGCCGTGCACGACGCCACGGCCACCGCTCAGGCATTGGCCAAGATGTACCAGCAGGTGAAGGAGGAGAAGGGCTATGCCACCCTGCGCGACCTGAACCAGCTGCAGGGGGGCGCCATCGGCGAGAGCCACCACGTCATCCTGCTGGTGAAGAGCCAGGAGGGCCTGGTGAACCTGAACCGGCTGGTGTCCATCGGTCATCTCGATTACTTCCGCCGCCGTCCGCACATGCCCAGGAAGCTGATTCAGCAGTACCGGGAGGGGCTGATTATCGGCAGCGCCTGCGAGGCGGGCGAATTGTTCCGCGCCGTGCTGGCCGGGGAGAGCTGGGAGAAGCTGAAGGAAATCGCCTCCTGGTATGACTACCTGGAAATTCAGCCCATCGGCAACAACGCTTTCCTGGTGCGGGAGGGGCAGGTCAAGGACGACGAGGGCCTGCGGGAGCTCAACCGCCAAATCGTGCGGCTGGGGGAGGAAATGGGCAAGCCCGTGGTGGCCACGGGGGACGTTCATTTCCTGGATCCTCACAACGCCGTCAACCGCGCCATCATCCAGGCGGGCATGGGCTATGACGACTGCGACAAGCAGCCGCCCCTGTACTTCAAGACCACCGACGAGATGCTGGAGGAGTTCGCCTACCTGGGGCCGGAGAAGTGCCGCGAGGTGGTCATTGACAACCCCCGCAAAATTGCCGATCAGGTGGAAACGCTGCAATTGTTCCCCAAGCACCCCAAGGGAGAGGATACCTTCCAGCCCCTGTGGGAGGACGCGGCGGACAGCATCGAATCCATGTCCTGGGGGACGGCCAAGGAGCTTTACGGCGATCCGCTGCCGGACATCGTGGTGAAACGGCTGGAAAAGGAACTGAAGTCCATCATCGGCTACGGCTTCGCCACGCTGTACAGCATCGCCCAGAAGCTGGTGAGCAAGTCCAACGCGGACGGCTACCTGGTGGGCAGCCGCGGCTCGGTGGGCTCCAGCCTGGTGGCCCGCATGTGCGGCATCACCGAGGTGAACGCCCTGCCGCCCCATTATCGCTGCACCCATTGCCGCAAGGGCTTCTTTGATGTGGACAAGTCGAAGTACCAGGTGGGCGTCGATCTGCCCGACCGGGACTGCCCCGACTGCGGGCGGAAGCTGACCAAGGACGGCTTCGACATTCCCTTTGAGGTCTTCCTGGGCTTTGAGGGCGATAAGGTGCCCGACATCGACCTGAATTTCTCCGGCGAATATCAGAACCGCGCCCACCACTATGTGGAGGAGCTGTTCGGCCGCGACCATGTGTTCCGCGCCGGAACCATCAGCGGCCTGGCGGACAAGACCGCCTACGGCTATGTGGCCAAGTACCTGGAGGAGCGCGGCATTCAAACAGGCAACACCGAGAAGGAACGCCTGATGGCGGGGTGCGTGGGCGTCAAGCGCACCACGGGTCAGCATCCGGGCGGCATGGTGGTGGTGCCCAAGGAGTACGAGATTTACCAGTTCACCGCGGTGCAGCACCCAGCGGACGACCTTGAGTCCGACTTCACCACCACCCACTTCGACTTCAACTCCATGCACGACATCCTGGTGAAGCTGGACTGCCTGGGGCACGACGATCCCACGGTCATCCACATGCTGGAGGAGCTGACGGGCATCCCGCCCACGGAGGTTCCCCTGGATGACCCTGCGGTGCGCAGCCTGTTTTCTTCCCCCGAGGCCCTGGGCGTCACCCGGGAGGACATCGGCTGCACCACGGGCACCTTCGGCGTGCCGGAGTTCGGCACCTCCTTCGTCCGGGGCATGCTGGACGACACCAAGCCCTCCACCATGGAGGAGCTGGTGCGCATCTCCGGCCTGTCCCACGGCACAGACGTGTGGCTGGGCAACGCCCAGGACATCATCACCAGCGGCACCGCCACCCTGCGGGAGTGCGTCTGCTGCCGCGACGACATCATGAATTACCTCATCACCAAGGGTGTGGCGCCCAAGCTGGCCTTCACCACCATGGAATCCGTCCGCAAGGGCAAGGGCCTGAAGCCGGAGATGGAGCAGGCCATGGTGGATCACGATGTGCCCCAGTGGTTCCTGGACAGCTGCAAGAAGATCAAGTACCTGTTCCCCAAGGGCCACGCCGTGGCCTATGTGACCATGGCCCTGCGCATCGCCTGGTTCAAGGTGCACCATCCCTTGGCGTATTACGCCGCCTACTTCACCGTGCGCGGCGACGGCTTCGACGCCTGCACCATGCTCATCGACCCGGAGACCATCCGGCAGCAGATCAGGCAGATCAAGGATGATCCCAAGGCCACGGCCAAGGACAAGGAAGCGGTGACCTCCCTCGAATTGGTGCTGGAAATGAACATGCGGGGATTGCGCTTCCTGCCCTGCGACCTGTACAAGAGCCACGTCAGCCGCTTCCTCATTGAGGACGGCAGCCTGCGCTGCCCCTTTACCAGCCTGGGCGGCCTGGGCGAAGCCGCGGCGGAGGCCATTGTCCGGGAGCGTGACCGCGCGCCCTTCCTGTCCATTGAGGACCTGAAGGATCGGACGAAGATTTCCAGCGCGGTGGTGGAGCTTCTGCGGGCCCACGGCAGCCTGGAGGGCCTGAGCGAGACCAGCCAGGTCTCCTTCCTGTGACGGCGGAAGGCGGAACCTTCACCGGAGCGGGGAATACCCTGAAGAAAAACGGAAGCCGCCCATGGGCTGTGTCAGGCCGTCAGGCGGCGAACGGAGGAAAGGATGCCTACATTATATCGTGCGCGGGTGACGGCGGTGGGCGCCGAGGAAGACATGGTGCGGCTGTATCGCGCCTTGCTGCGCAGCTGCGACTGGCTCCAGGAGCCGGAGGATCGTCCGCCCTTTACGCTCAATGAGCTGCGGGAGCAGGTGCGGGAACGCGCCTGTCAGGAATGCGGCGAGGGCTGTGAATTCTACTATGGGATGATCGCGCCCCGGGTCTTCGGCCAGGCCCGGGAGGATACCTGCAGGCTGACCCTGCGCCGCAAGGACTGCGGCCTGTGGACGGCCACCTTCTCCTATGACAGCGACGAGCCCTTTCAGTCCGAGGATTGGCTGAAGCTGCACCGGGCCTGCGACAGGGTGCCCATGCTGGCCCTGCGGGCCTGCGAGGACTACGCCCGGGACAAGGGCATGGTGGTCTATTCCGGCGGCATGATGCGCGAAAGCTGGGAGCGCATGGATGCCTGCTGGCTGTACCTGCTGGCTCAGTACGAGTGCGGCTATCCCCCGGAGGAGGCCGTCCGCCATCTGGCGAAATTGGAGGAAGCCCTGGCCCAGGAGGACAGCGACACCACCGTGGCGGAGGTGCTGCGGGGATGCTCCGACCACCTTCGGGACGTGGCGGATCACGCCGCCGATCCCGCGCTGCTGGTGGAGATGATGGAGCGCTGCCGCAAGGAGCAGGACTATCAGGGCCTGTTCATGGTGCAATGCCATGTGGCGGAAACGGATCTGTGGGAGACGGAACACAACGCCCGGTGGCTGGCCTGCCTGGAAGCGGTGGAGGCGGCCTGGCGTCAGCGGGAGGCATAACGACGCGATCCCCGGCATACCCTGGTCTCAGGCAAGGAGGCGAGGCGTATGAACCGGGACCAGGGCGCCCCTGAAAAGCCCTACGGCATGACCATCGACCAGCGTCGGAAGGCGGTCATCACGGGGGTAACGGATGTGGAGAGCTTTGACGACAGCGTGGTGGTGCTGCACACCCATGGCGGGCGGCTGACGCTCCAGGGCAGCGGGCTTCATGTGTCCAGCCTGCAGTTGGAGGAAGGCCGGCTGATGGTGGAGGGCGCCATTGACGGCGCGGCCTACGAGGCCGGGAAGGCCAGGCGCAAGGGCGGCTTTATCCGCCGGGCCCTGGGATGATTCTGGAAAATCTTTTTGCCCGGGCCGCCCAGGAGCAGGCGTTCCTGTGGCTGATGGCGTGCGGGCTGCTGCTGGGGCTGCTTCTGCACCTGTCGGCGGCGGTTCATCGCGGGCATCCGTGGCTGGGCATTCTGTGCGACATGGTCTTTGCCCTGTGCGCGGGAGGCATGGCGCTGCTGGTGCTGCTGCGCTTCGGCGGAGGTCTGCGGGCCTACGGGCTGCTGGGCGTGCTAGTGGGGCTGCTGCTGTACTTTGCCGGGCTGAGCCGACTGCTGGAGGGCATGGCCCACCGCCTGAGCCGCCTGACGCCGCGCCGCGAAAAAAAGTTTGCGGATGACGGAAATCATGCAGGAATTTCTTCTCCCGGTGCGGAAAATATAAGCAATCCCGGTTTGCCGGAAAAGTCCCGGGGGATGTCGGAGGGCTCGCGGGCCCTTTGAACGGAAAACCGGCGATATTTTGGCGGCTTGCGGGGAGAGTGGGCGTATGGATCGCGTCATCATCAGCTGGCGGGCGATGGCCGTATTCTGCGCGCTGATCGTGGCGGCTTTCGGCTTTGCCTTCTGGAACAACCGCCAGGCCTATGACCAGGCGGCGGCCCAGGAGACCGCCCTTCAGCAGACCCTCACCCGCCTGCAGAACGATCAGCTGTCGCTCACCGGGCAGATCAAGGAGATCGGCACCAGCAGCTACATTGAGTCAAAGGCCCGGTCGGATTATGCGTTCCTCAAGCCGGGCGAGCTGCGCTTTGAGATCGTGAATCCCGAGGTGCTGGAGGGCTACACCAGGGATGAGATGCAGATTCTCATGGATGAAATGACGTTCAACTGAATGCGATGGATCCTGTGCGCTTGCACGGGTTCCTTTTTTGATATTCACGGGGAGGAAGCACGGGAAACATCATGGCGGCGGAGGCTGTGCAAAGGAGGATGGCGATGAAGGTAGCGGTCATCGGAATTGGGTCAAATTCCGTCAGGATGCTGGCGGCGCAGGTGGAGGGCGGACAAGCCCGAAGGCTGTGGCGGGATCGGGAGGGCACGCGGCTGTTCGCGGGGCTGGACGCTCAGGGCCGGCTGAGCAGTCAGGCCATGGACGCCACGCTGGCGGCGGTGAGCCGCATGGCCGGTGATGCCCGAAGCCGGGGCATGGAGGAGGTGCGGCTGTTCGCCACCAGCGCCACCCGGGACGCCTCCAATCAGGCGGAATTTGCCCGGCGCCTGCGGGAGGAAGCGCAGGTGGAGCTGGAAATCTGCTCCGGCGAGCAGGAGGCTGCGCTGTCCTTCCTGGGGGCCACCGACGGCGACTACTGCGGCGTCATCGACATCGGCGGCGGCTCCACGGAGGTGGTGGTGGGCCAGGGAAAGGATCTGGTCTGCGCCTTTTCCTGTCAGATGGGCGCCGTCCGCCTGTACAACCGGCAGCCCATTGCCTCCCACAGCGACCTGCCGCTGGTGGAGCAGATGGCCACGGACATTCTGGAGGAAAAGCTCCGGCTTCACCCCACCCTGCGGCTGCCGGAGAAATGGATCGGCACCGGCGGCACCTTCACCACCCTGGCGGCCATGGTCAAGGGCATCCGCTGGACGGATCGCACTTACATGCACGGCACCGTGGTGACCCGGGAGCAGACCGAGGCCACCGCCAGGCTCCTGTCCAACATGCCCATGGAGGAGCGGCTGCGGCTGCCCGGGCTTCAGCCCCACCGGGCGGACATCGTGGTGCACGGCATCTGCATCCTGCTGGCGGTGATGAAGCGGCTGAACATTCCCGCCATCACGGTCAGCGAGTACGGCAATCTGGACGGCTACCTGAAGGATCGCTACAACATTCGGGGCTGGATGGTGTCATAATAAGAGAGTTTACGGATTATTCATAGAGAAAGTGGCGGATAATCCTTGCCATGGATGGGGTATTTGCGGTATAATACAAAAAGTGTCCCCTATAATTGTTTGATGGGAGAGAGGTTCCAATGTACAAGAAGGCACTCCTTGCGCTGCTTTTGGTGATGGCGATGCTGCTGTCCAGCTGCGCGCTGATTGAGAAGGATATGGACGTGGATCGCGCCACGGAGATCATCCGCATGGGCGATACGGTCTACACCAAGGGCCAGGTTCAGGGTGAAGTGAATTATCAGCTGGCGTATATGTCCACGCTGTATGCCATGTATGGCATGAATTATGACGTGACCAGCCCCACCGCGGTGGCGGAGATGCAGGAGTCCGTCATCAAGATGCTGGTAGAGGATATGGTCACCACCGCGAAGGCGGCGGAGCTTGGGCTGGATGTCCTTACCGAGGAGGAGCAGGCCAAGCTGGAAGAAAACGTCCAGAAGAGCTGGGAGTCCAACCTGAACAGCGTGAAGAGCTCCTACTTTGCCGACAGCGAGCTGACCGGCGAGGAGCTGGACGCCGCCGTGGAAACCAAGGCCGTTGAATTGGGCCTGGATCGCGACGCCATCACCGATTATGAGAAGAGCCGCATCGTGGCCGACAAGCTGCGCCAGCACGTCATTGCCGACGTGACGGTTTCCGATGAGGAAATCCAGTCGGAGTATGACAAGCAGGTGGCCGACGCCCAGAAGAAGTACACCGATACGCCTTCCCGCTACGCCACGGATGTGGAGGCTCAGAGCACGATCTATTATCGTCCTGCCGGCTATCGGATGGTGAAGCAGATTCTGGTCTCCTTCCTGGATGAGGACAAGGCGACGGTGGAATCCCTGCAGGCCAGCGTGGTGGCCCAGCAGTCCGCGCAGACGACGCTGACCAATCAGCTCAGCGGCCTGGGCGTGACGGACAATCTGGAGGCGCTGACGGCGCAGGTGACCGTGACCCTCGAAAAGCCCGAGGGCGTGAGCACCCTGGCCACGGTGTCCGACCTGACCGACACCCTTGACGAGAGCGTGACCGAGGAGGTTGCCGAGCTGGTTCGCCAGCTGGCGGAGGCCAAGGCCAAGCAGGCTTACTTTGAGGAGCAGCTGGAAGCGGCCAAGGTCAAGGCCTTCGCTGCCATCGACGAGGCGGCTGACGATGTGCTGGCCCAGCTGGAAGCCGGCGCGGACTGGGATACCCTGATGGCCGAGAAGACCCAGGATCCCGGCATGCAGGGCGACCGCTTCACCGCGAAGAACGGCTACGCCGTCAGCGAAGCCCGCACCAGTTTCGACAAGGCCTTTGTGGACGCCGCCATGGCGCTGGAAAAGGTGGGCGACGTGTCTCCCAAGACCAAGGGCTCCTATGGCTACTACATCCTTCATTACACCTCTGAGGTGGAGGAAGGCGCTGTGGCCATCGACGAGGTGCGCGACGCCCTCCACGACAACCTGCTGACCACCAAGCAGAACACCACCTACACCGACACTGTGGCGCAGTGGGTGGAAGCCGCTGATGTGAAGATCAATCGGGATGCTTTGAAGGATTAATCCAAGGGTAACAACATGGAATGGCCCGGTCTCCGGCAGGAGACCGGGCATTTTTATGGTGGTGGAGACAGGGGATGGGTGAGGCTGGGGGGCCACAGGGGGGCGGCGTGCAGGTTCCTCAATGCCCATAGTTGAGGGCCGAAGGTTTTCAAGACGATGGAAAGACCCCAAGAACTGGGCCCCGAAGGTTTCCAAAGGGCGACCGGAAAGCCCTTTGGCCGCCCCGCAGGGCGGAACCCCTGCCTGAATGCAAAGAGCCTTGCAAGGATGCTTTTCTCTTGCAGGGCTCTTGTTGATAATGGTTCTACTTTCTCCACGGAGAAAGTAGCAAAGAGGTCTGGGGGCGGCTGAGTTCAACCTGCATGGCCAGCCGCCCCCAGGCCCCCCGTGGCATAGCATGTTGTGCGTGGCTATAACCGGGCTACCAGCTAAAACCGCCTCGCAGGGGCGGTCATCCACCTCCATTGGAGCAGGTATATGTCCAACCAGCAACAAGGTTCTCGTCTGATTTGGCTTTGCGGCGTGGTTGCACATGGGACTGGCACCCGTAGTTCCTTATGTAGGTTGCGGGACCGACACCGTTGCAATGGCAGCGGGCTTTTTTCTTTTGAGGAATTTTGTTTTGTTGCAAGGGGCTCGCTCTGCGGGCGACCAAAGAGTTTCCGATCGCCCTTTGGAAACCTTCGGCGCGCAACTTTGAAGGCTTTGGAATCTGCAAGGCGGGCCACCCTGCGGGGGCCCTGGCGGCTTCGCCGGGCCTGCATGGGAACCGACAGTGCCATTACCATAACCAACATAGGAACTGCGAGCGGGTTCAAGTCCCACAACCCATATAGGAACCACGGGTGCCAGTCCCATGTGCAACCACACTGCGAAGCTATACCAGACGAAAACCTTGCTGCCTGCTGGACACTCACCTGCTCCAATGGAGGAGGACAACCGCCCCTGCGAGGCGGTATTAGCTGGTGACTGTTTATAGCCACGCACAATACGCTATGCCACGGGGGGTTTGGGGGCGGCTACGGTGCATGTTGAATTTAGCCGCCCCCAATCCTCTTTGGTACTTTCTCTGAAGAGAAAGTACAACCAAACAGTTCCGCAGCCCTGCCAAGGGCAAATCACCTCCTCAAAAGAACTTTTCATCAAGCACAAGTTCCACCCAGCACCGCCCTCCCCTTTCCCATCCCCCTGACCATTTTTCCCTCCCCGCGCCCTTTACAATTCCCCCGGGGAACGGTATAATAAACTGTATGCGTATGCCGACCAACCACTGTGAGGGAGCGTCCATGGCAAAAGTTATCGCGATCACGAATCAAAAGGGCGGCGTGGGCAAAACCACGACCTCCGTCAATCTTACGGCGATCCTGGCGGACATGGGGCAGCGGGTGCTCGTCGTCGACCTGGATCCCCAGGGCAACACCACCTCTGGCCTGGGCATGACCGTGGAGGACAAGAGCATTTACGAGGCGCTGCTGGGCCGCCTTCCCCTGCGGGACTGCTTGCAGGAGACCGCCTGCAAAAACCTGACCATCATCGGCGCGGACATCCGCCTGGCCGGGGCAGAATTGGAGCTGGTCTCGGTGGACAAGCGGGAGTTCCGCCTGAAGACCGCCCTCACCACCGTGCAGAAGGATTTCGACTTCATCTTTATCGACTGCCCGCCGTCCCTGTCCCTGCTGACGCTGAACGCGCTGGCGGCGGCGGATACGGTGCTGATTCCCATCCAGTGCGAATATTACGCCCTGGAAGGCGTCACCAGCCTGATGAACACGGTGAACCGGGTGAAGCGTACCATCAACCCCCGCCTGGATGTGGAGGGCGTGCTGCTGACCATGCTGGACGGCCGCACCAACCTGGGGTTGCAGGTGGTGGATCAGGTGAAAAAGCACTTCCGCAAGAAGGTTTTCGCCACCACGATTCCCCGTTCCGTGCGATTGGGGGAGGCGCCGTCCCACGGCGAGCCCATCCATGTGTACGACGCCCGTTCCGCCGGCGCCGTCGCCTACCGTGCCCTGGCGGAGGAAGTCCTGGAGCGCAACGGCATCCGGGCCTAATCGAACCTCATCACCTTTCACGCAAAAGGAGCGCTTTTCATGGCAAAGAAAACCAGGGGCCTGGGCCGCGGGCTGGACGCGCTGCTGCCTGAGGTCGAGGAGACCCCCGGCGCGGGGCAGGAGATCGCCATTGGCGACATCGACCCCAACCCGGATCAGCCCAGGCGGGTGTTTCAGGAGGAAAGCATCGCCCAGCTGTCCCAGTCCATCCGGGATCAGGGCGTTTTGCAGCCGCTGCTGGTGGTTCCCCAGCGGGGCGGGCGCTACCGCATCGTCGCCGGTGAAAGGCGCTGGCGGGCGGCAAGGGCGGCGGGGCTGACCACCGTGCCCTGCATCGTGCGGGACATGGACGTGATCCAGCAGATGGAGATCGCGCTGATCGAGAACCTGCAGCGGGAGGATCTGAACCCCATCGACACCGCCCAGGGCATCCGCGCGCTGATGCAGCAGTGCGGCTATACCCAGGAGGCGGTGGCCACGCGGCTGAGCAAAAGCCGTCCGGCGGTAGCCAATCTCCTGCGCCTGCTGACCCTCCCCGATGAGGTGATCGAGATGATCCGCGCCGGGGCGCTGTCCGCCGGTCACGCCCGGGTACTGGCGGGTCTGGAGCAGGACGGTGAGAAGCTCGACCTTGCCCGGCAGACGGTTCAAAACGGCTGGAGCGTCCGGCAGCTGGAGCAGATTGCCGCCGGGCTGAAGCAGGGGCCCGCCCAGCCCGTGAAGGTTCCCGTGAAGCCCAAGGCCCTGCCGGTGGAGCTGTCCGAGCTGGAAACCCGCGTGCGGGAAACACTGGGCGTCCGCGCCACGCTGACGGGCACGGCCAAGAAGGGCAAAATTGTGCTGCAATACTACTCGCAGGAGGAGCTGGAGCACCTGAGCGAGCTGCTCAGCCAGCTTTCCGAATCATAAGGGGAGCAAACCGATGGAGCAATACAACAACCTTCCCCGGTGGGACGGGCCGCTGTCCCATCCGTTTTACAGCCATGTGGTCAAGCGGGCGCTGGACTTTCTTCTGGCGCTGATCCTGCTCATCCCCGGCTGCGTTTTGATGCTGCCCCTGGCCATCTGGGTCAAGCTGGATTCCCCCGGCCCGGTCATCTACCGCGCCATCCGGGGCGGCTACCACAACAAGCCCTTCTACATCATGAAATTCCGCTCCATGGTGGTGGACGCCGACAAATCCGGCGGCTGCACCGCCCTCAACGACAGCCGCGTCACCCGCGCGGGACGCATCATGCGCCGGCTCAAGCTGGACGAGCTGCCCCAGCTGTTCAACATCATCAAGGGGGACATGTCCTTCGTCGGCCCCCGGCCGGAGCTGCTGCTCTACACCACCCAGTACACCAAGGATCAGGAGTGCATCCTGTGGGTGCGCCCCGGCATCACCGACCGTTCCAGCATCGTGTACATCGCCCAGGATGAGATCGTGGGCACGGAGAACCCGGTGGAAAACTTTGAAAAGTACATCCTGCCCGAGAAGAACCGCCTGCGGGTGGAATACGCCCTGAACCAGTCCTTCCTGCTGGACGTCGGGCTGTTCTTCGAGACCATCGGCGGCGTGTTCGGCAAGGCGCGGAAAATGGCCGAAGAAAAGAGGGCCGGCTGATGAGCGACTTCGACTTTGCCCCTTATGATTCGTATGAGGCCAAGACCCACGCAGCCTTCCACGGCCAGCCCATCGACACCTCCGATCCCCGGGTGCTGGCCTGGCTGATCCGCCGTCACGGCCTGGAAATGACCCACCTGAGCCGCGGCAGCCACATCGGGGCCATTTTTTCCGTGGCGGAAATCATGGCCGTGCTGTATACCGGCGTGCTGAACGTCAACCCCGCCGATCCGCTGATGCCCGGTCGCGACCGGCTGATCCTGTCGAAGGGCCACGCGGGCGCGTCGGTCTACGCCGCGCTGGCGGAGCGGGGCTTCTTCCCCGTGGAGGAGCTCAAAACCCATTATCAGAACGGCTCCCGGCTGTCCGGCCACGTCAGCCACAAGGGCATCCCCGGGGTGGAGTTTTCCACCGGCTCCCTGGGCCACGGCCTGGCGGTGGCGGCGGGCATGGCCCTGGGCGCCAAGCTGGACAAGGCCGATTGGCGCGCCTATGTGGTCATGGGCGACGGCGAGTGCGACGAGGGCTCCGTGTGGGAGGCCGCGCTTCAGGCCCATCAGTACAAGCTGGACAACCTCATCGCCGTGGTGGATCACAACCATATGCAGTCCCTTGACTTTTGCGAGAAGACCATCGCCCTGGAGCCCTTCGCGGACAAATGGCGGGACTTCGGCTGGAACACGCAGGTGGTGGACGGCCACGATGTGGACGCCCTGCGCGCCGCCTTCAGCCGTGCGAAGGACAACCGCGGCAGCGGCAGGCCCAGCGTCATCATCGCGGAAACGGTGAAGGGCAAGGGCGTCTCCTTCATGGAGAACGACATCCTGTGGCACTACCGCACGCCCCAGGGCGAGGAATACGACGCGGCCCTAACGGAACTGGAGGTGCAACGGCCATGAGAGACGCATTCACCCGGGCACTGATGCGGGAAGCCGCCGCGGATCCGCGCCTGACGCTGATTACCGGCGACCTGGGCTTCGGCGTGCTGAAGCCCTTTTGGGAGACGTACCCTGACCAGTTCGTCAACGCAGGCATCGCCGAGCAGGGCATGACCGGTCTGGCGGCAGGCCTGGCCCGAACAGGCCGCACGGTGCTGACCTATTCCATCGGCAACTTCCCCACCCTGCGCTGCGTGGAGCAAATCCGCAACGACTGCGCTTACCATGAGGCCAACGTCAAGGTGGTGTGCGTGGGCGGCGGCTTTGTATACGGCAGCCTGGGCATGAGCCATCACGCCACAGAGGATATGGCCATCCTGCGGGCGCTCCCCGGGATGACGGTGTTCACACCCGGCGATCCCGTGGAGGTGGAAGCCATCGTCCCGATCATGCTCCGTACCCCCGGTACCTGCTATCTGCGGCTGGGGCGCGGCGGCGAGCCCACCCTGCATACGGAGCCGCTGAAGGACTGGGCCATCCCAAAGGCGCTGACGCTGCGGGAGGGCCGCGACGTGGCGCTGCTCTCCGCAGGAGGCATCCTTACCCAGACAGTCGGCGCCGCCGGACTGCTGGCGGAAGCCGGGGTCTCCGCCGAGGTGGTATCCTTCCCCTGCATCAAGCCCATCGATCGGGACAAGCTGATTCAGCTGGCCGGACGGTTCCGGCACATCGTCACCGTGGAGGAGCACTCCGTGGTGGGGGGCTTCGGCTCGGCGGTGTGCGAGGTGCTGGCGGAGACCGGCCTTCCCTGCCGCGTTCACCGCATCGGCATGGAGGATGAATACAGCTGCATCGTGGGCACCCAGCAATACCTGCGGGGCGCATATCACATGGATGACAAAGCCATCTGCCGCAGGACGCTGGCATGGCTCAAGAATGAGGAGGAATCCTGATGAAGAAGCTGCTGACACTGCTTTGCGCCCTGATACTGATGATGACCTGCACTTCCGCCCTGGCGGAAAGCACCGCTTACGATCTGCCGGAGTTGGGCATAACCCTGGCGCTGCCCGACACGGTGATGGCCTTCACCGCGGAGACTGAAGAGAGCGTTTTTGCCCTGCAGGGCATGGACAAGGACGCCATCATCGAGGCCATGAAAGCCATGGACACCTACATGCTGATCTACCCCTTCGACTGGAACATCGAGATCAACGTGGTGATGACCGAAAACCGGCTGGAGAATCTAGACGGCATGGACGAGGCCACCATGGAACTGCTGGCCGGAGCCATCAAGCAGGCGCTGGAGAGCCAGGGCGTCACCGTGAGAGATTACAACGTGTATCAGGCTGGCGCGAACCAGTATTTCCGCCACTTCTACGACGTGGACGTGGGCAACGGCAGCACCAACTACGCCGTGCAGTATTATATCATCAAAAACCACAAGGCTATTGTGCTGCGCATGTTCTCCTATGAAGGGATGCCTCTGACCGAGGAGCAGAACGCGCTGCTCCAGCAGATCGTGGACGGCGTGTCCTTCAACTGATATGCAATGTGCCACGCCATCCCCATGAAACACATGGGCACTGCCCGAGGAGCGAGAGTATTTGTCTATGGAAGAAACAAAGCTGTCCCTGCCGCAGATCCACGAGGAGCTGCTGTGCCAGCTGCGGGACATTGTGGCGGTGTGCGACCGGCACGGCATTCAGTACAACCTGATGTGCGGCTCCCTTCTGGGGGCGGTGCGCCATCAGGGCTTCATCCCCTGGGACGACGACATCGACCTGCTGATGACCCGGGCGGAATTCACCCGCTTCCGGGAGGTCTACCCCAAGGAATGCGACCCCCGCTTTGAGCTGACCTACCTGAACACCTGGACGCCCCGGGTGATGAACCGGGACCCGGAAAAGGCCGCGGCCTTCACGGACTTCTTCATCCTGGATCCCGTGCCGCCGACGGGCTTCCGGCGGACGTGGTGGTTCCTGCGGCTGCACATCCTTCAGGGGATGCTCAAGCGCAACGTGGATTACAGCCGCTTCAACCTTAAAAACAAGGTGCTGCTCTTCGCCACCCATGTGATGGGCCTGCCCTTCACCACCCGGTGGAAGACCCGGCAGTACGAGCGAGTTTCCACCCGCGTCAAGGACGGCAGCGACCTTTGCATGTCCAACGGCGCGTTTGAATTGATGATGCACATCTGGCATCCCGAGCAGTTCGCGGAGAAGATCACCGTGCCCTTTGAGGGCATTCCCTGCCTGATTCCCGCGAAGTACGACGAGGTGCTGACCATCCTCTTCGGCCCGGATTATATGACGCCGCCCCCCGAAAACGAGCGGGTGGCCAAGCATCTTGACGTATAAGGACGAAACGCATGGCCATGATCTTCTGTCCCCTTTATTCCGGTTCCAGCGGCAATTGCCTGTTCGTGCAGCATGACCAGACCCGGCTGCTGATTGACGCGGGCAAGCCCGGCAGAACCATCACCGCCGCTTTGGAGCTCATCGGCGTCGATCCCGCCACCCTGCAGGGCATCCTCATCACCCACGAGCACAGCGACCACATCGCCGGGGCCGGGGTGCTCTGCCGCCGCTTCGGCATCCCGGTCTATGCCACCGAGGGAACCTGGCGGGCCATGGACGGCAAGGTGGGCGATATTCCGCCGGGGCTGCGGCGCAGCTTCGACAAGCGGCAGGATTTTTATCTGGGCGATGTCGGGGTCGCGCCCTTCGCCATCCCCCACGACGCGGCGGAGCCCGTGGGCTACCGCCTGTGGGGCGGCGGCGCCAGCATCGCCACGGCCACGGATCTGGGGCATTTCACCCCCGACATCCTCAGCGCCATCGGCGGCAGCTCCCTGGTGCTGCTGGAAAGCAACCATGACCCGGACATGCTGATGCAGAACCGGAACTATTCCGCCCCGCTCAAACGGCGCATCCTGGGCAACAAGGGCCATCTGAGCAACGAGGCCTGCGCCCAGGCCATCCTCCAATTGACGGAAACAGGTGTCCACCACATCATCCTGGGACATTTGAGCGGCGAAAACAACACGCCGGAGCTGGCGCTCTCCGTCAGCGAAAGCCGGGTGGAGGAGGCGGGCATCCGCCTGGGCAAGGAATTGTCCATCGACCTGGCCTGGCGCGACCGGGTGGGCGGCCTGTACACCCTGAAGGAAGGCGCCTGATGGCCGAGCTGCGTGGCCTTCGGGCCGGTATGACATCCTCCAAAATTCGCTGGGCCATGCTGACGGCGCTCCTGGCCCTGATGCTCCGCAATCCGCTGGGCTGGCTGACGGCCCTGCTGCCCGTCCACGACGACCCGGCGCTGCATTACGCGCTGCTTGCCCTGCGGGAGCTTGTGGTCTGGGGCCTGCCCGCGCTGATGCTGCGACCCTGGCAAAGCGCGGTCTATCCGCCACGCAAGCGGTGGTTCCTGCCCTGCGCGGGAGCCTTCGCGCTGGGGCTGGCGGCCCAAGGCGCGCTGATGACCGTAACCTCACGCTGGGCGCAGTGGCTGGGGCTTGAGCTTTCCCGCATGCTGCTGCCCGCCAACGGCGCGCAGTGGCTGCTGGCCGTGCTGGCGCTGGTGATCGTCCCGGCGGCAGCGGAGGAAGCGTTCTTCCGGGGCGGGCTGCTGACGGCCCTCAGCGAACGGGCCGCTCCCTGGGCGGCCGCGATGCTGTCCACCGCCCTGTTTGCGCTGATGCACGGCTCCCTGGCCGGACTTCCGGCCCATCTGGCGGCAAGCCTGCTGTGTACCCTGTGCATGATGCGCTGGGGGCGGCTACGCTTCAGCGTCAGCTTTCATTTGGGCTACAACGCCGCCGCGCTGCTCCTGGCGGGCTGGGAAGGAAACCCGGCGCTCTCCCTGGCCCTGGGAGTACTGCTGACGGCGGGGGCCCTTGCCATGGCCGGCGGCATCAGCTGGTACAGCCATGGCCGGCGGATGGCCGGGCGTGACCGGGCGCTGTGCGCGCTGCTGCTGCTGGCCGCCGCCAGTCTGTACCTGCCTGATCTTTTATCCTGAACAAGCCGGCCCGCGCCGGATGCGATAGGTGATGACACGATGATTTTACTTTCCCTTCAAGGGATTCAGAAGAGTTTCGGCGCCAACGAGGTCCTGCGCAGCGCCTCCCTGGTGCTCCAGGACGGCCAGCGGATGGCGCTGGTGGGCGTCAACGGCTGCGGCAAATCCACGCTGATGAAGATCATCGCGGGCCTTGAAGCCTCGGACGGCGGCGTGATGACCATGCAGAAGGGCCTCAAACTGGGCTACCTGGCCCAGCAGGGCGAGGTCGGCGAAGGCCGCACCGTGCTGGAGGAGCTGGAAAGCGTCTTTGAGCCGGTGGTGCGCATGGAACAGCAGCTCCGCGCACTGGAAGCGCAAATGGCCGAATGCGCCCAGGACGAGGATATGCTCCACCGGCTGGGCAGCCAGTACGACCAGCTGACCCGGGACTTTGAGCGGGCCAACGGCTACGGCTGGCGCTCCACGGTGCAGGGCGTGCTGGCGGGCCTGGGCTTCCGCAGGGAGCAGCAGGGACAGCTGGCTTCCCTGCTTTCCGGCGGGGAGCGAACCCGGCTGTGCCTGGGGCGGATGCTGCTCACCGAGCCCGACCTGCTGCTCCTGGACGAGCCCACCAACCACCTCGACCTCAAATCCATCGCCTGGCTGGAAAGCTACCTACGCTCCTACAAGGGCGCGGTGCTGCTCATCAGCCACGACCGCTACTTTATGGATCATGTGTGCGACCGGGTGTGCGAGCTGCTCCTGGGTGCCACGGAATGCTATGACGGCAACTACACCGCCTACATGGCCCAGCGGGCGGAGCGCTTCGAGATCCGCATGAAGGCCTACGAGCTACAGCAGAAGGAGATCGCCCGGCAGGAGGCCATCATCGCCCGGTATCGGCAGTTCAACCGGGAGAAGTCCATCAAGGCCGCTGAAAGCCGGGAGAAGCGCCTGGAAAAAATCGAGCGTCTGGAAAAGCCCCAGGACGAGAGCGCCATCCACTTCCGCTTCGACATCCGCCGCCGTACCGGCGAGGATGTGCTGATGGTGGAGGAGCTGTCGAAGGGCTTTGACGGCCGCGCCCTCTTCGAGCATGTGAAGCTGCACCTGCGCTCGGGCGACCGCGTGGCCCTCATCGGGGATAACGGCGTGGGCAAGTCCACCCTGTTCAAATGCCTCATCGGGGAAATGAAGCCCGACGGCGGCGCCATCCGCCTGGGCAGCGGCGTGGACATCGGCTACTATGACCAGCACCAGGCCCACCTCCATGACAGCAAGACCGTGCTGGACGAGGTGTGGGACGACTTCCACCGCCTGGAGCAAAGCGAGGTGCGGGGCGCGCTGGGGCTGTTCCTGTTCACCGGGGACGACGTGCTGATGCCCGTCAGCACCCTTTCCGGCGGCGAGAAGGGCCGCGTCGCCCTCACCAAGCTGATGCTGCGCAAGGACAACCTGCTCCTCCTGGACGAGCCCACCAACCACCTCGACATGGACTCCCGGGAGGTGCTGGAAAGCGCCCTGGCAGACTTCCCCGGCACCATCCTGGCCATCAGCCACGACCGATACTTCATCAATCGCTTCGCTGAGAAGGTCTGCGTGCTGGAAGCCGGCGGCATCAAGGAATACCTGGGCAATTATGACGATTACTTCGACAAGATCAACCGGGAGCAGGAGCCTGACGGCGACGCTCCCGCCGTCACCCGCACCGCCCTGGAAAAGGAAAAGCGCCGCTCCCGCGAGGAGGAAAAGCGCCTGAAGGAGCGCAGGCAGGCCCTGCAAAAGGCCGAGGAAAGCGTGCTGAAGGCCGAGGAGGAGGCCGCCGAGCTGGAAGCCCGCCTGGCCGCCCCCGAAACCTACCAGGACGCGGACAAGGCCGCCGAGCTGGCCCGGGAATACCAGCGCAAGAAGGAAGAAATCGACCGCCTGTACCGCGCCTGGGAGGCGCTGGAGAGCGAGGAATGACGCAGCCAAAAGGGCTGCCCGTGGCGTGATGGCCTGTCGGGCAGTCCTTTTTCCATGATTCAGACGGTGGGCGGCAGGGACAGGAACAGGCAGCCGTCGCCGTAGAAAAGCACCGGCTCCAGCAGCGCCGCCCAGCCATCCAGCCACTGTTCCCGGGCGCAGTCCACATCCGCCAGCAGATCCGCAAGGGCGTCGCCGGTCTCGCCCGAAGGCGTGATCCGCACCATGGCCGTCTGAAGGCGCTCCACCGTAAAGCCGCTGCGGAAGTCCCGCAAATCACGCCGTGCGCTGGTGCCGCCGGTAAACCCGTAGAGCCGCAGATAAGGCGTGTTCGCGCCGGCCTCCTCGCCGTCCAGCGCCCGGGGCTGGGAATCCAGCACATCAAAGGTGCTTGTCCGGCAAAACTCATCCGGCGCAATGCTCAGGCAGATGTAGTTTCCCACCTTGCCGGAGCGGAACGGCCCCTGGGTGTCCTCCGTGCCCGCCGCCAGATGGCCCACCACAAGCCGCGCGTCGCCATAGCCCGCCTGATCCAGGATGTCAGCCATCTCGCACAGCGTGTGCCAGCAATCCGCCTTGGACAGCGTACCCAGCACCAGCCGCGGAACCGGGCAGGGCTCCGCGATCCACGCCGCCACGTCCTCCGCCGTGATTCGCTTTTCCAGCCAGATCAGCTGCCCGCCCCAGTCCTCCAGCGCCTGCCGCAGGGCGGGATAGCCCGTGCCGTAGCGATCCGGCGCGTGGAGCAGATCCGTCAGATAGCGCAGGCGGAACAGCTGCAGCTTGACCATGCTGGTATCCTCCGGGGCGCAGAGCAGGCGCATCATATCCAGCAGCAGCGCCGCCGCCTGATCCTCATCGGTGATGCGCAGGGCCGCCACAAGCGCGTTGGTCAGCGACGCCGGGCCGCAGCCGTTCTCCCTGAAGGCCCGGTCGCCATAGCGGTACTTGCCGGTGTGAAAGCGCACGTCACGCTGGGAAATCGCGGCGGGCAGCGTCTCCGCCCGGGCTTCGGGGGTCGCCATCAGCAGGCACAGCAAAACAAAACACAGCCATCGGCGCAAGGAATCACGTCCTCATTTTACAATTGTTACAATATTCGACACAACTCGGCAGGATTCCTTTTCCTATATATATTTCCTTTGCGGCCATGCTGCTCGGCGGTCCGGCCGCATTCCCAGGGATTGACCTTGAAAACCTTTCCGAAGCCGTGATATAATATAAGAAGCGACACAGGCACAAAAGACGGAAAGGAGGTACGCTGAAGATGATGAACACGCTGATCTGCACCTTCTCCCCCAGCTTTGTCAACGCTTTTACGGTGCAGGTCAAGGGCTTTATCAGCAAAAGCTGCGTCTTCCCCTGCGGCCCGGGGCTGGCCGCCTACCTGGAAAGCTGCTACCTGGGCACCTGCCAGCGGCTGTACAGCAAAAACTGCTTTGCCTACAACAGCTGGAACCGCGACAGCGTGCGGCTCGACACTTTAGGCATGGCTGATGTTTCTCTGGATAGCAAGGAGCTCACGCTACGCTGCCCTCCCGTATCCCTGACCGTCATACGGCTCACAGCCCAGGAAACGTAAATCAGCATGCCGGAAGGATTGCATTTCCTTCCGGCATGTGTTATACTCTGTCCATCCTGCAAGACGCGCGTTTCCTCTCACCGAACAACAGAAAGGCGGAATCCTCATGACATCAGCGCCCGCATCAAGGCCCCTCGTCCTCGGCATTGCCGGGGGCTCCGGCAGCGGCAAGTCCACCTTCGCCGCCGCCCTGGTGGAACGCCTTCAGCCGCTGAAGACCGCCGTCATCAGCACCGACGGCTTCTTCAAGCGTCCCCTGCCGACCATGGTTTCCCCCGTCTCCGGCAAGACCTACGACGACTGGAACTCCCCCGACGCCATTGACATCGACCGCCTGATGGCCTCGGTTGACGGCCTGATTTCGGGCGACGCCGACGTTGTCATCATCGAGGGGCTCAGCGTCTTCTGCTTTGACGCGCTGCTGAGGCTGATACACCTGAAGGTCTTCATCGACCTGCCCTCCGACGAGCGGATGTATCGGCGCATCAAGCGGAACATGCAGATGTGGGGCGTCTCCATGGAGGAGGTCGCCGACTACTACCTGGAGGCCGCGAAATTTGCCGAGGAGAAGCATTTCCTGCCCACGCGCGTGAAGGCCGACATCATCGTGAACGGCTATGCCGACTACGACAAGCCCCTGGCCCTGATTGCCGCCTGGGCCAAAGCGCAGGCCTGAACCTCGCCCCGCCGAAAGCATTTGATTTTCGGCGGGCGCTGCTTTATAATGGGGTGGGCGGAAAATTCGCCGCGACAACCCTCAACGCAAGCGGAGGCGCACGATGCAGATTTCCAGCCGGTTCACCATCGCGGTTCACATGCTCCTGTGCATGGAGGCCTTCAAGGACACCCATAAAGTGACAAGCGACTTCATCGCGTCCAGCGTCAGCGTCCATCCCGTCGTCATCCGCCGACTGCTGCAGCAGCTGAAAAAGGCCGGCCTCGTCCGCGTGGCGCGGGGCACCGGCGGGGCGGACATCGCCAGGCCCCTCGACACCATCACCCTGCTGGACATTTATAACGCGGTGGAGTGCGTGGAGACGGGGGCGCTGTTCCACTTCCATGAACACCCCAACCCCCTTTGCCCCGTGGGCAGGAGCATCCATGCCGTCCTGGACGACCGGCTGGAGCGCGTCCAGCAGGCAATGGAGGAGCAGCTGCGCGCCGTCACCATGCAGGATGTTTGGGAGGATACCCACCGGCTGATGCCGTGACGTCCGCATCGCCAAAAAATTTTTGCAAATTTTCGTTGTAACTATTGACATCACATTTATGATGTGCTATGATTTTTGATGTACCAATTATAGTTACAACGAAAGGAAGGGTATCCCATGACCAACTTCACCAAAACCAGCATCACCTCCAACGCTCGAACCGAGCTTCACGACCTGCTGTCCCTGACCGGGGCGGAGATCAGCATCAACAGTATGCCTGCCGGTGCTGGCGTGCCGTTTGTCCACGCTCACAAGCAGAATGAGGAGATCTACGGCATCCTGTCCGGCAAGGGCAAGGCCGTCATCGATGGCGAAACGGTGGCCCTTGCGGCGGGCGACTGGCTCCGGGTGGCGCCCGCAGCCAAGCGCCAGTTCTTCGCGGCGGAGGATGCCGGAATCAGCTACCTCTGCATTCAGGCGAAGGCCAACTCCCTGAAGGGCTACACCCAGGACGACGCCGTGATCGTGTAAGGCTAAGGCAGCAGCGCAAAACGCCCCGTAGACCATTTGCAGTCTGCGGGGCGTTCATTATATTTTCAGCAGTTGCTGATGGTTCATTCCTTGCCCTTCAGGTAGGCGTCGATGGCGCTGGCGGCAGTCTTGCCCGCGCCCATGGCCAGGATGACCGTGGCCGCGCCGGTGACCGCGTCGCCGCCGGCGTACACGCCCTCCCGGGAGGTCAGGCCGGTGTCTTCCTCGACAATGATGCCGCCCCACTTCTGCGTTTCCAGGCCCTTGGTGGTGGTCTTAATCAGCGGATTGGGGGAAGTGCCCAGGGCCATGATGACGCAATCCATCTCCATGTCGAAGTCGCTGCCCTCCACCGCCACAGGACGGCGGCGGCCGGAGGCGTCGGGCTCGCCCAGGGCCATTTCCTGGCAGCGGATGGCGCTGACCCAGCCCTGCTCATTACCCGCGATGGACACGGGGTTGGTCAGGAACTTGAAGACAATGCCCTCCTCCATGGCGTGCTCCACCTCTTCCCGGCGGGCGGGAAGCTCCGCCTCCGTGCGGCGGTATACCACGGTCACGTCAGCGCCCAGACGCTTGGCGCAGCGGGCCGCGTCCATGGCCACGTTGCCGCCGCCCACCACGGCCACCTTCTTCGCGGGCTGAATGGGCGTGCTGCTGTCGGGGGTATAGGCCTTCATCAGGTTGATGCGGGTCAGGAACTCATTGGCGGAATACACGCCCTTGAGGTTCTCGCCGGGGATGTTCATGAACTTGGGCAGGCCCGCGCCGGAGCCGATGAACACGGCCTCGAAGCCGTACTCCCGCATCAGCTCGTCAATGGTGATGGTGCGACCGATGACCACGTTGGTTTCCACCTTCACGCCCAGGTCGATGAGCGTGTCAATCTCCTTCTGCACAATGGCCTTGGGCAGGCGGAATTCGGGAATGCCGTAAACCAGCACGCCGCCCGCCAGATGGAGGGCCTCGTACACGGTCACGTCATAGCCCAGCTTGGCCAGGTCGCCGGCGCAGGTGAGACCGGAGGGGCCGGAGCCGATGACAGCCACCTTGTGGCCGTTGGAGGCGGGCCTCACGGGCTTTTCGGTGGCGTGGGCCATGTGCCAGTCCGCCACAAAGCGCTCCAGGCGGCCAATGCCCACCGGCTCGCCCTTGATGCCCCGGACACACTTGCCCTCGCACTGGGTCTCCTGGGGGCAGACGCGGCCGCACACGGCGGGCAAACTGGAGGACTGCGCGATGATCTGATAAGCATCCTCAAAGCGACCCTCGCTCACCGCCTTGATAAAGTCGGGAATATGCACCCGCACGGGGCAGCCGGAGACGCAGGGCTTGTGCTTGCAGTTCAGACAGCGCTTGGCCTCGTCAATGGCCGTCTCCTCGGTATAGCCCAGGGCCACCTCGCTGAAATTGCGGTTGCGCACCTGGGGCTCCTGGGAGGGCATGGGATTTTTCACCAGGGACATGTTCGGCATCAGTATTCAACTCCCGTCAGTATGTCGGTCGGTCAGGCGCGGTCGGCAGCCTTGAACAGATTGCAGGCAGCTTCATGGGCGTGGCGCTCGAAGTCGCGATAGGTGGCGCTGCGGGCGATAGCCTCGTCAAAGTCGATGAGATGGCCGTCGAATTCCGGGCCGTCCACGCAGGCGAACATGGTCTTGCCGCCCACGGTCAGCCGGCAGCCGCCGCACATGCCCGTGCCGTCGATCATGATGGGGTTCATGCTGGCGATGGTCTTCACGCCGAATTCCTTGGTCAGCTTGCACACAAACTTCATCATCGGCAGCGGGCCGATGGTGATGACCTCATCATATTCCTCGCCGGACTCGATCAGCTTGCGCAGGGCGTCGGTGACCAGGCCCTTCTCGCCCCAGGAGCCGTCGTCGCTCATGCGCACCAGCCTGGTGGCGTTGGCGGCGAATTCGTCCTCCAGAATGACCAGATCCTTCGTGCGGAAGCCCACAATGGCGTGAACCTCCGTCCCCTGCTGGAACAGCTTCTTCGCCACGGGGAACGCAATGGCGCAGCCCACGCCGCCGCCCACCACGGCCACCTTTTTCAGGCCCTCGGTGTGGGTCGCCCGGCCCAAGGGGCCCACGAAGTCGTGGATCATGTCGCCCTCGTTCAGGTGATTGAGCTTCTCGGTGGACGCTCCCACTACCTGGAAAATGATGGTGACGGTGCCCTTCTCCCGGTCATAGTCCGCCACTGTCAGCGGGATGCGCTCGCCCTCGGCATCCACCCGCAGGATAATAAACTGCCCGGGCTCCGCCTTGCGGGCCACCAGGGGCGCGTCCACCTCCATCAGCGTGACGGTGGGATTCAGCGCCTGCTTCCTAACGATCTTGTTCACAGCCGTACCTCCTCGATCAGCGGGCGTCGCCTTCCGCCCGGATTCAACGGAAAAACGGCAGCTGGCGCGTTGGTGTCAGCTGCCGTAACATAGTTTACTTCATCCCGCGGGAGAAGTCAACCGGGGAAAGCCTGGGAGTACACAGGAAAGACGGAATTTCGCTCCCGCGGACGCCGCTGAAGGCGATGAACCCCCTCCGTCCCGCCTGCCATGCTTTACTTTTGCCCATAATAGGCGTTGGGGCCATGCTTGCGCATGAAATGCTTGTCCAGCACATGCTGGGGCGCGGGGTCGGCGTCAGGCCTGACCATGCGGGTCAGCACGGCCATCTTTGCCACCTCCTCCAGCACCACGGCGTGATACACCGCCTGGGCCGGGTCTTTGCCCCAGGTGAAGGGGCCATGGCTGAAGCAGATCACCCCGGGAACATGCACAGGGTCGATGTCCCGCGCCCGGAAGGTATCCACGATCACCTTGCCCGTGTTCTTTTCATAATCCTCGTCCAGCTCCGCCTGGGTCAGATGGCGGGCGCAGGGGATGGGGCCGTAAAAGTAGTCCGCGTGGGTGGTGCCGTAGGCCGGAATGTCCTCCCCCGCCTGCGCCCAGCCCACCGCGTAGGGGCTGTGGGTATGGACAATGCCCCCCAGGGCCGGAAATGCCTTGTACAGTTCGAGATGCGTCTTCGTATCGGAGGAAGGGTTCAGCGTCCCCTCCACCACCTCGCCCCGCAAATTCAGCACCACCAGCTGCTCTGGGGTCAGATCATCATATTCCACGCCGGAGGGCTTGATGACCACCAACCCCTGCTCCCGGTCGATGCCGGACACATTGCCCCAGGTGTAGGTCACCAGCCCGCGGCGGGGCAGCTCCATGTTGGCCTCGTAAACGGCCTGTCTGAGTTCCTTCAGCATCTTACGCGCTCCTTGCTCACTTGATGGCCCCGATGGCCGCCTGCTCCGCCGCCAGCGCCTGGCGGAACCGCTCCGTGTACGCCTGGAAGCCCGCGACATCCGCCGGATCAGGCTCCTCGCGGCTGCCCTTCGACATGGCGAACACCTCCGCCGTCAGGTAATCCTCCAGTGTTTGACCCTCTTTGCGGTTCACCCGATAGGCCGCCAGCAGGGCCATGCCCCAGGGGCCGCCCTCCCCCGCCGTCTCCATCACGGAAACGGGCGTGTTCAGCGCCGCCGCAAGGATCTTTTGTCCCACCACGGGGGTCTTGAAATAGCCGCCGTGGCCCAGCAGCGCGTCGATGCGCACCTGCTCCCGGAAGAGGATGTCCATGCCGATCTTCAGGCTGGTCATGGCGCCGCAGACAAGGCTGCGGGCCAGGTTCGGGAAAGTGAAGGCGCTGTCCGGCGTGCGCACCAACATGGGACGGCCCTCATCCAGGCCGACCACCGGTTCGCCGGAGAATAGCGCCACGTTCGTCACGCCGCCGCAATCCTTCTCCCCCTGGAGGGCGGAGGTGAACAGCGCGGTATACACATCGTTCATGCTGACCGGCAACCCCGCCACCTCGGCAAAGCCCTTGAGCATCCCGGCGTAGGCGTTGATGTCGCTGGTGCAGTTGTTGCAGTGCACCATGGCCACCGGCTTGCCCGTGGGCGTCATCACCATGTCGATTTCGGGGTAGACCCGGCTCAGGGGCTTTTCCAGCACCACCATGGCAAACACGGAGGTGCCCGCCGACACGTTGCCCGTGCGCACCGCCACGGAGTTGGTGGCCGCCATGCCCGTGCCCGCGTCGCCCTCCGGCGGACAGGCGGGGGTTCCGGGTTCCAGCGTACCGGTTGGATCCAGCAGCCGCGCGCCTTCAGGCGTGATGCAGCCCGCGTCGTCGCCGCCGTTCGCCACCTGGGGCAGGATATCCCGCAGGCGCCAGGCATAGCCGCGCTGGGCCACCAGGCCGTCCACCAGGTCGATCATCCGCTGATCGAAGTCCACCCGCTGGCTGTCGATGGGGAACATGCCGCTGGCCTCGCCCACGCCCAGCACCTTCCGGCCCGTCAGTTGCCAGTGGATGTAGCCCGCCAGTGTGGTCAGGTGCGCGATGTCCTTCACATGCTCCTCGCCGTTCAGCATCGCCTGCTCCAGATGGGCGATGGACCAGCGTTGCGGGATGTTGAAGCCCAGCAGCTCCGTCAGCTCCTCCGCCGCCTGACCCGTGCAGGTATTGCGCCAGGTGCGGAAGGCCGCCAGCTGCCTGCCCTGGGCGTCAAAGGGCAGATAGCCGTGCATCATGGCGGACACGCCGAAGGCCTTCAGGCGCGTCAGCGGCACGCCATAACGGGTCTGGACATCCGCCGCCAGCTTGGCGTAGGCATCCTGGATTCCCGTCCAGACATCCTCCAGGCGGTATGTCCACAGGCCGTTTTCCAGGCGGTTTTCCCAGGTATGGTCTCCCGAAGCGATGGGCGCGTGATCCTCGCCAATCAGCACCGCCTTGATGCGGGTAGAGCCCAGCTCAATGCCCAGTACAGCCTGGCCCTCCCGAATGGTCTTCGCAATATCCATTGATCCACCAGCTTTCTTCACAGTCAGTCCGCCGCCGCGGGTATTGATACGCTCTTTCGACATTCCCCCGGGGATTCCCTGCCAAAACAATCGTTTGTCCTCAAATATACAAAAGCCGGGACGAAGCGTCTTCCCGCGCCTCATCCCGGAGCATTTCACAGTTGGTAATACAGCGCGAGCCACGCCACGGACAGGGCGATGCACGCCAGTCCTGTCACCAGAATCGCCCAAAGAGGCTTCTTTCGCTTGGCGTCCCGTTCCAGCTTATAATCAAGGTAGCTCACATGATCCTCGGGCCTGCGCAGCGCGGAAAATAGCACCAGCAGGCTGTGGAAGGCGTAGCTGAACACATCGAAAAAGCCCGTGCCCGCAATCAGCGTCAGCCCGCCGATGCCCGTGAAGATCAGCCCGCCGAAAAAGAAGCCGTCGCTGAGGTAGCGGCAGTTCAGCGCAAAGGCGATGGACAGGTCGGCCCCGCGGTAGCGCGCCACGCCCAGGCTGATGGCCAGGGCCAGCACAGCGCAGACGCCATAGCCCAGAGCGCGCCGTCGTGCGGTATCGGTCATGAAGAGGCTCCTTTCTTCGGGGGCTTCACCCCGTTTCATTGGCAGACCGGCTTGATCCTCGAATAAAGGGACGGCCACAGCGTTATCTCTGTGGCCGCAGGCTCCATTCAGCCGTATACCCTTTTACAGGCCCAGCTCCTTTTCATATGCCTCGAATTCCGCCTGATTGCACTGCACGAAATGGCCCGGGGCAACCTCCCGCAGGGTGGGCTGCTCCTTGGAATAGTCATGAGCGGACAGCGGATCGTACTTGATGCGCTGGCGCTGCTTCTCGTACATGGGATCGGGCAGGGGGATGGCGGACAGCAGGGACTTCGTATAGGGATGCAGGGGATGAGCAAACAGCTCGTCGGAGGTCGCCAGCTCCACCAGCTTGCCGAAGTACATCACGCCGATGCGGTCGGAGAAGTACTTGACCACGGACAGGTCATGGGCTACGAACATGATGGTCAGGCCCAGGCGATGGCGCAGCTCATTGAGCAGGTTGATGACCTGCGCCTGAATGGACACGTCCAGGGCGGATACCGGCTCGTCGGCAATGATGAGCTCAGGGTTCATGACCACCGCGCGGGCCACGCCGATGCGCTGCCGCTGACCGCCGGAGAACTCATGGGGATAGCGGCCCGCGTGCTCCCGCACCAGACCCACCATTTCCAGCACGCTGTACACCTTTTCGTCGATGACCTGCTTGTCCTTTTCCCCGCGGATCACCAGGCCCTCCGCGATGGTCTCGTAGACCGTCATGCGGGGATCCAGGGAAGCGATGGGATCCTGGAAGATCATCTGAATCTGCGTCATGAAGCGCTGCTTCTTGGCAATGCGCTTCTCATAGGCGTACTGCTCCTTCAGCTTCTGCAGCTCGTCGCCCTTCGCAGCGGCCAGCAGAGGCTGGAACTTCTTATCCACCTCTTCCGCCACCAGGTTGGCGTACAGCTTGTCGCAATTCTTATGGTCATGAAGGGCGGCCTTCATCTGGGCCCGCTGATCGGCAATGATGCTTTTCAGCTCGGCCTTCCGGGCAGGATCAGCGGTCTTCATCTCCTCCCGGGCCTTGGCGATAGCCTTCTTGTAAGAAAGCGTACCGGCGGCGATCCGCTTGCCCTTGAAGTAGATGTTGCCGGAGGTGATGTCGTACAGCTTGATGATGGAACGGCCCGTGGTCGTCTTGCCGCAGCCACTCTCACCCACCAGGCCGAAAACCTCGCCCTTCTTGATGTCAAAGGATACGTCGTCCACAGCCTTGTTGGTCTTGAAATACTGGCACAGATGCTCGACGCGCAGCAAAACCTCCTGTTCAGGCATGGGCTTCTTCCTCCATTCTGGCCTTCATCTTGGCGATGCGATCCATCACCATCTTCGGCGGCTCCACCTTGGGGGCGTTGGGATGCAAAAGCCAGGTCGCCGCCCAGTGGGTATCCGTGATGGGGAAGGGCGGGGGCTGCATCTCAAAGTCGATCTTCATGGCATAACGGTTACGGTCGGCAAAGGCGTCACCCTTGGGCGGGTAGATCATGTTCGGCGGCGTGCCGGGGATGGCCTCCAGCTTGTCCTTGCTGTCCAGGTCAGGCATGGAAGACAGCAGCGCCCAGGTATAGGGGTGCGCCGGCGCGTAGAAGATTTCCTCGCTGGTGCCGTACTCGACAATCTTGCCCGCGTACATCACCGCGATGCGGTCAGCCATGTTGGCCACCACACCCAGGTCATGGGTAATGAAGATGATGGACAGGTTGCGCTCCCGCTTCAGCTTGTTGATGAGCTCCAGAATCTGCGCCTGAATGGTCACGTCCAGGGCGGTGGTGGGCTCGTCGCAGATGAGGATGTCGGGGTTCGCCGCCAGGGCGATGGCGATGACGATGCGCTGACGCATACCGCCGGAGAACTCGAAGGGATACTGGCGGTAGCGCTTCCGGGGCTCGGAAATGCCGACCTCCTCCATGAGCTTCAGTGCCTTGTTCTTCGCGGCGCGCTTGGTGATCTTCAGCACCATACCCGACGCATTGTCCTTCAGATATTCCACCAAGCGCTCTGTCTTGACGCGCTTATCCTCCTGCGGCTCAATGGCATTGCGCTCCTCATAATGCGCCTTCAGATGCTCCATCAGCCCCAGAATATTCTGCCGGACCAACTCCAGGTCAATGGTAGTTGGCGCGGCAACTTTCCAGTCCTTACCCTTCTTAGCCCGAGCCTCATAGCGCTTCATCTGCCGCTGGTAGCGGGCTTCCTTGCGTCCATTGGTACGCACACCCAAATGATAGCGTTCCATAAACGCTTTCATGCTGCCGGAGAAGGTGCAGGCCGCACTGTCCTTAACAATATCAATGGGATCGCTTGATTCGTCAACCAGCCTGCAAAGCTCCCCTGCTTTGGACTTAAACTCCTCCAAGGTTCCTGCTTTCAATTGACTGATCGCTTCGTCCAATGCGGCAACTGCCTTTTCACGCAAGACCAGATATTTCCGATCCGCATACACAATGCCTTCGGTAGCCAGCGCTTCAAAGTCATTCATGAAATCATCAGCTAAGTACTTGGCGTAGAAAGCGTTTTGCTTGCTCACGGTTCCCTGAGGAACGGTACCATGACCGTTGGTCATAAAATAACCCATAGCAAAAAAGTCAGGCTTTTCCTTATCAATTGCGTCTTTCAAAATATCACGGATGACGCTCAGACGCTGAATCAGGCCGGTAAAATCTCCAGTCTTCTGCTGCGCGCGCAGACTGTTAAACAACCCTTCCGCCTGCGTTTTCAGTTCTTTGGCAAGCTCTCCCGTCACGACATAGGGATTCATGGCGTGGAGAGAAAACTCTTTGACTTCCCGCAGACTCGCGGTATCCTTGAAAGCATTTTTCTCAATGAGGAACAGAATATTTTCGGTCTCCACCAACGCTTCCTGCGCAGCTTCATACGCGTTGTTGTACGCCTGCTCCATTTCGATATGCTTCAATTCAAAAGCACGGAACGCTTCGCATTTTTGGGCAATTTCATTCGCTTTGTCAGGCGCAGCTTCTTTCATGTACTGTTCCAGCAGCTTCAGCTTGGCATGATAGGCAGCCTTGCTGGCACGCTGGCGCGCCTTGCCCTTGAGAAGCATGGCCTCGGTCAGCTGCTTACCAATCCGCATGATAGGATTGAGGCTGCTGAGGGGATCCTGAAAGATCATCGCGATCTTGTCACCGCGCAAACGATAGAAATCATCTTCGCTGATCTTCAGCAGATCCTGGCCATCATAGAGGATTTCGCCGCCCTCCACAATGGCGTTACCCGCCAAAATACCCAAAATAGCCTTACTGGTCACCGATTTGCCGGAGCCGGACTCACCCACGATAGCCAGTGTTTCACCTTTGTGAAGATCAAAACTGATATCGCGCACAGCCTGTACTTTACCGCCGGAGGTTCGGAAAGATATGCGCAGGTTCTGAACTTGCAGTTTCTTTTCCATTCTCTTATCCATCATTACTCCGCACCTCTCAAAGACGGATTGAAGGCATCCCGCAGTCCGTTGCCGAACAGGTTAAAAGAAATCTCCAGCAGGGAAATGAATAGCGCAGGGAACAAGATGATATGCGGATCAGTGGACAGATAATCCTTGCCGTTGGCCAGCATTGTACCCACGCTGGTCATGGTGGAAGACTCCAGGTTGACAATGCCCAGATAGGTCAAAGAGGATTCCGAGAAGATGACGCCAGGGATCACCAGAACCGAACCTGTGATGATCGTACCCAAAGAATTGGGGAAGATGTGCTTGAACATCAATCGCCAGTCGCTGGCACCCAGCGTCCGCGCCGCAAGAATGTATTCCTGACCCTTAAAACGATAAAACTGCATGCGTACTCGGGATGCCATGCCAATCCAGCCAGTAAGCACAAAGGCAAACAACAAAGCCGGAACAACGCCTACCTTGTTGGACAAATGCAACTGGAACAGTGTTGTAACAACCATAAAGGGAATGCCGTTCAGCACATCGGAAATACGCTCCATGACCATATCCACCGCGCCGCCATAATAACCTTCAATGGCACCGTAAACAGCGCCGATCATCAGGTTGATGGCGGAAATGCAGATGGCCAGCAAAAAGCTGAAGCGGGCGCCTGCCGCCAGGCGCGTAAAGATATCCTGGCCGCGAGCGTTGGTACCAAACACAAACTCAGGCTCAAACCCGTACCGGTATTGGAAATAATTGTACTTGTTGATGCGCGTTACATAACCGGGCGCCGTTGATGTACCCGTAATGCGGGCATAGGCCAGCGGGTGATCAGGATCATTATCCGCCGCGATGCGCAGACTATGATAGGATGTATCCTCAGGCGTGGTCGTACGGTATATATTCTTGAAGTTCCCGTCTTTATCCAGCTTCGCTACGCCTTTTCGGTCAGCTTCGTACCATATGTTGGCATCAGTCTGCTTGGTATCCGTAATCGCCGGATAAATCACTTGAATACCGGTTTTATCCTGCCATGCCTGAATGCTTTCAAACTCAGCCGGGGTCAGGGTCATGTACATCATGCCCATTTTCAAGTAGTTGTCCACCCGCAAATCATAAAAAGTCGACTTTTTGCTGGCAGTGGGATCCTGATAGTTTTCCCGATATACAGCAACCACCGGATCAATACCGGTTTCTTCTGTTTGCGCACGATAAGCGATATAGGCCGAGGCGTTAACGGTCACATCACTGCAGCCGTCCATTCCCAGCCATCCCATACCAGAAACTTTGGGCGGCAATTTGGTGTAATTCAGGTAGGTGGTATCGGTAAGCGCACGCGAGTAGGTATTCTCACAAAATATAGGAACAAAAGTGGCATAAAGCACAAGGATGAAAATGATGAACGCTGCCACGACCGAACCTTTGTTGCGGCAAAAACGGATCATAGCATCCTTAAAATACCCAACAGGCTTGGTTTCCAGCTTTCTATCATGCATGCGGCCTTCTACGCCGACAAAGGTAAATTCAGACGCGGGAATATCCTGATACAATTTCTCTTTCATTACTTCTTACTCCCCATTCTGATTCTCGGATCAATAAAGCCATAGCTGATATCCACAATGATACCGGAAGCCAAACCGATCAGCGTATAGAAGGCGGACAGAAGAAGGAAGAAGTTGTAGTCCGGCTGGGCAGCCGTGATGGACTGCACATACAGCGGGCCGACGCCAGGAATACCAAAAATCTGCTCAATAATGAGGGATCCACCCATGATGCCGACAAATTCGCCCAGAATCATCGGGAAGATTGGCACCATAGCGTTGCGCATGGCGTGACGGATCGTTGTTTGCGCTTTGCTCAAGCCCTTGGTGCGAGCCAGCAGCAGGAAGTCGCTGGTGAGAACCTCCGTTAGCTCAGCGCGGGTATAACGGGTCAAGCCGGCCACCGTGCCGAAGCCCAGGGACATAATGGCAGGCACCATGGACACAAACATGTTCCAGGAGAAAAAGTCGTAACCCGACTGAACCTGGAATGGGAACCATTTGAGCTTAAAGCACAGGAAATACTGCACCAGAAACGCGTAAACGTAACTTGGTACAGAAACAAAGACCATAACCAGAACGGAAATGATCTGATCCTGCCACTTATTTTTTCTTAATGCGGCATAAATGCCGAACAAAAGGCCCAGAGGCACGGCAAAAACCATGGTGTACAGGTTGACGGCCACGGTGGCGGGCATTTTCTCCATGAACTTGTTCCACACGTCTTGGCCGACATACAGCGATTCGCTCACGCCCCAATCGCCGCCAATGAGCGATTTGCGCAGAAAAATACCATATTGTTCGATGAGCGGTTTATTATAGCCCAAGGCTTCACGGCGCATTTCAATCAACGCCATATCTTTGCCAAACTGCTCAACAGGTTTGTCCGGCAGCAGCTTCACCAGTACAAAACACATGGAGATGATAATCAGAAACACCATCAACATGAGCAGGATTCGTTTGAATACATACTTTACCATGCCTTTGCCCCTTTCCATTTTTTGCGGCTGCATCCGCCGCAGTAAAGGCAGTCATCCGGGTGCAGCCGTAAGAAATGGGTCTTCTTTTTGCTGAAAATACTATGTGAAGCCTTCATCAAAAGCCAACACATATATTCTGGCCATGTACTCACCAAGGCAGGGATGCATTTCACACCCCTGCCTTGGCTTACCTACTTATCCAGCCTTTGTCAGGTCAGAAATTACTTGTAGTTCAGCGTACCACCCTGCTCAGCAACGAAAGCGTCCCAAGCAGCGTCATCATAGTTGTAGGTCAGGTACTGAATGCCGCCGCGGCTGAGCGGGAAGATCTCATCCTCGGTGTAGTACTCAACCTGCATGCCCTTCAGCTTCGCGGAAGCGTCGGTGGTCATCGGGATGAAGTTGTAATTCTGCAGGATGATGTTCTCCAGCGCAGCCAGCACAGTCAAACGCTTGGCCTGCATGTCGACATCAGAGCTATAAGGCAGGCACAGCATTTCGGCTTCGGCATCCTTCACGGCAGCCTCAACCTCGGCGCCGTTGATGATGGCCCACCAGTCATAGGCGCTGGCGGTGTAAACCTTGTCGTCCAGGGTAATGTCAATCATGGCCGTGGAGGAATCCCAGGCGGGATCGTACTGATAGGTATCGGACACATACACCTGCATCAGGTTGTAGGGATCGAACGCGGAGCCGGTCCAGCCAACGTAGAACAGCATATCCACCTGGTTGTTGCGCAGCGCGTCGCCAAAGGCGTTGCCAATGGTGTCATCCTTCTTGAAGGTCAGCTTGCCTTCCAGCTTGGTGCCCTTCACAGCCTCGGTGTAGTTGTTGGAGATGAACTCATAACCGTTGGTGTAAGCGGGGCGAGCGTTGGGCAGGCCGATGATGATTTCAATCACATCGTCCTCGTCCATCAGGCCCTGCTCAATGGCGATGTCATAAGCCTTGTCGAAGTACTCGCGGGCCATCTCCGGGTTGTAACCGGTGATGCTGTCAATCGCGTCGTCGTTGGTGGCGTAGAGCTTGCCCTCGCCCACTTCGTCGGTCAGGCCCCAGAAGTCAACGATAACCTGCTTGGCATCGTCCGTGGTGCGATACATCAGAGCGGTCTCGGGATCGCCGACGATGTTGGCGCCGAACAGCGCGAAAGCGGGGTTCGCATCAGGGCTGGTGGCCAGGATGAAGGCGGACCGGTCAATGCCCAGAGACAGGGCCATACGGAACTCCTTCACGGTCAGGATGGTCTTGTTGATGTTCTCGCCGGCCGTCTTCTGGTTGGCAGTCAGAGCAGCCATATCCGGGTTAACGGCGATAGCGAACACGGAAGGAGACTCGTCGAAGTAGGTGTACTCGGAGGCCGTGTAATCATAGATATGATCCACATCCAGGCCGACAACGTCCAGCTGGCCGTTCAGGAACATTTCAAAGGCGGTAGCAGCCTCAGCCACATAAGCAGTCTGGATGCGGGTGGTCTGGTAGAGATCCTTGTTCTTTTCCAGGCCATAGCCGTACCAGTTGGGGTTCTTCTCCAGCACGATTTCCTTATCGGACTGGAAGGAGACCAGACGATACGGGCCATAAGACATGGTCGTGTCGGCGCTGGTGCCGTAGTTGTTGGTGTACACACCGTCATTCACGGAAGCGCACTTGTTGTACAGCTCCTTGTGAACCAGCGGCACATCCAGGTTGTACTTCAGCTGGAAGCCCTGCAGGCTCTTGTCCAGAATGAACACAACTTCCAGATCGCCCACAGCCTTGATGCCGACCTGCTCGAAGGGAACGGCAGGCGCGGTGTACTTGGCGAACAGCTCGTCCAGAGCCCAAGCAGCCTTGGTGGCGTCGTTAACCCAGGTGCAGTATTCAGCACCGGCGCCCTCAACGTAGAAATCATACAGTTCCTTGATGGTCAGGGGCGTCTTGACGATATCGTTAGAAGCCTCGCCAGTCCAGGTCCCGGATTCCCAGTCGTAGGTATCGCCATAGGAGCTGTTCCAGCTGATGTAGCCGGGCTCCTCGCCGTGCTCAGCCATGAAAGCGTCCAGATCAGCGGCGCCCACAGCGGCCATGTACGCGCTGATGCTGGTGTCGGCTTCAACGCCGCCCTTGGCATGCGCTTCGGCGTTGTGCAGCACAACAGAACCAGCATACAGGCTGTCAGCACGATAGTTATGAGCAATGGGGTTGAGCTGCAGCTCAACGGAATCCACATACGTCTGAGCGTTGATGGGGGTTCCGTCCTCCCACTTCAGGTCATCGCGCAGGGTGTACTTCCAGGCGCGGCCAACGGCGCCCTCGGGAATGCCCCACTCCTCGCCGACATAATCGGCGGTTACATCCTCAGGCTCGCCAACAGCCATCGCGGGAATGATGGCATAGCTGTCGCCCGTCTCGTTGTAGTCGAAGGCGAAGAGCGCATCAGAAATATAGGTGAGCACCGCGGAATTGTCGGTTTCAGTCTTATACTGATGAGGGTTCCAGTTGGTGGGGAAAGTAGACGTAGAGTTGTTGTAGGTATAGCTGGGCGCCTCGGACTCAGCCATTCCAAGCGTGGCAAAACTGCACATCATGCACAATGCCAAAACCAAAGCAAGGGTTTTCTTCATGAGAATTGTCCCCTCCTTACAATATTCCCGTACAAATTCATACGGTTGTAATATTATAGGTCATTTAATGAAGCATTGTCAAGCGCTAAATGGCTGGAAAGCGCGGCGCCGCAAAATGAATTTCCCCGAACAAAGCCTTGCAGTTTACATTGTTTACACGTCTTTCGGCTCCGGCCTTCGATTGTACTTTTTTTGTTTTTTTCAGAAAGTTTTTGTGTTTTCCGACCGAATTCAGCCCTGATGTCCCCCCTCTCGCGTCCGTATGACGCATCAGGGGACAGACGGCCCTGCCCCTTTTCCCGCGGTTTCAAGCAAAAAGGCCGGCGATCCATACCGCCGACCAGAATTTTTCGTTTATGCCAGGCCCAGCTGCTTCAGCCGCTCCGCGTCGCCCAGGTACACGCCCTGGCGCAGCAGCTCCTTCTGCACCAGGCGCACATCCACCCCGTGGGTGGTGACGCCCATGGAGGCCGCCACAGCCGCCGCGACGCCCGCGCCCTGGGCGGGCTTCATGCTGTTGGTGCCGCAGCGCATGGTGGTCTGCGGCTGGCAGGAGGCCGTTTTGCCGCTGCCCACCAGCAGGTTTTCCACACCCTGGGGCAGCAAAATGCCGTAGGCAATGTCCACCGTGTGCTCGTAGAGGAAGCGCGCGCCGTCGGCGGTGGTCTCGCCGTTGACGGACACCTCCTGCACGCTGCCCCTGGCGTCCTCGTCAAAGGGATGATCCTTCGCGCCGTCGTCGCTCCAGGGCTTGGCGCAGCGCACGCCGATCACATCATCCAGATAGACAGGCGTGGCGCTTGTCACGTCCTCGATCCACAGCGTCTTCTCACCCTCGATGGCGCGGCTGACGCGCACGCCCATGTCCTGGGAGATCTGGGAGATGTGGGCGTTCTGGAAGCCCGGGATCGTCTTCACCAGGAAGTCCGCGATGTAATAGCAGGCCTTCTGGCTTTCCAGCTCCGCCTCGGAATAGTCAAGCGGGGCCAGGGAGGGCAGCCGCCACAGCATGGTGTTGACGGACAGGTCGTTCAGGCCCCTGAGGCCGATCAGGCACATCATGTCCAGGCCGAACAGCTTGCCCCGGGTCTTGCTGTATTCGCCGCGGATGATGGCCTCCTGTACCAGGGGGAACTTCCGGCCGCCGCGGTGGGGGAAATAAAAGTCGCCGTATTCCTTCCAGTTGGTTTCAAAGTCCTCAAAGCCGCGGATGCCGTCATGGTTCTTCGGGAACTCGTCGGGGTGCTCCCGGAAGTACTGGTAGAAGGCCTCGCCGTCAAAGCCGCTCATCTTGAAGGCCAGGCTGGCGGTACCCTGAGTGACGCGCATGGGGCAGCCGGTCTGAGCGGCGATGTCCGCCTCGCCCGTGCAGTCGACGGTCACCTTGGCCAGCACCGCCCGGCGGCCCACCTTGGTTTCCAGGAACAGGCCCTTCACCGTCTTCCCCTCCATAATGGGGCTGGCGGCCAGCACATGGGTGAAGACCGTGACGCCTGCCTCCTGCAGCATTTCGATCAGGACGACCTTGAGCTTCTGCTCGTCAATGACCAGCTTGGCCTGGGGCTTGTCCCAGTCCCGGACGCAGCCGCCCATGGCCGTCAGGCGCTCGATGATCCGGCGGGGCACGCCGCTGAGCAGCTGTTCAAAATCTGCGCTGACATGGTTGTTGAGCAGGTTCGGGATGATATTGCTGGTCAGCACGCCGCCCAGGCAGCCGTTGCGCTCCACCAGCAGCACCTTCGCGCCGACGTCCGCGGCGCTGATGGCCGCCGTACAGCCCGCGACGCCGCCGCCGGCCACGAGCACATCCACACTGTCCAGCACCTCAATCTCGCGCGCGGTTTCCATGATATTCATCGGGGTATCCTCCTTGGCACAGGGCAGGAGGAGCCTTTCTTCCCGAAAAAGGCGCCGTTACACCTCCACGGCTTCCATCCGCCGCAGATGTTCCTCCAGCCCGGTGATATTATGTCTGCGGGAGGCCGCCTCCGCCCGGTCAGGGTCGGAGGCCTTGATAGCCTCCAGCAGTTCGCGATGCTCGGGAAGCGTTACGTTCATTCTGGCTGAGGACATGGGATACAGGTTGTAGTACCGCTCAAACCGATGCCAATGCTGATGAAAGTTGTCGATCATCTGGGGAATCAGCGGCATATGGCAGTGATCCTTGATATAATCATGGAAGCGGCTGTTGGCCTGGCTGTACTTCAGCGTATCGCCCGCCGGCGCGACGGTCTCCATCTCCGCGATGACGGCCGCCAGGCAGCTCTTCTCCTCCTCGGTCATCCGGGTGGCGGCGGCGCGCACCGCCAGCACCTGCAATTCCCGTGAGATGGCGAAGTAGTCCTGAGCGGACGCCTGGGTAATGGGCGCCACCACGGCGCCCACATGGGGCGTCATCTGCACCAGGCCCTCCGCCTGCAGCTGCAATAGCGCCTCGCGCACCGGTACGCGGCTGACATGGTAATCCGCCGCCAGCTCATCCAAGATCAGGCGCTCCCCCGGCTGAAGCTCACAACGCTCAATGGCGCTCTTCAGCTCGCTGTACAGCCATTCCTGCTTGGTCTGAAAGGGTACTCTCTGCTTTTCCGTCACTGTCTCTCAATCCTTTGGCGTCTCCGCCCTTTCCCGGAAGCCGGGAGCGGGCGGAGGGGGCTTTATTTCTGGCGCTCGAAGGCCGTCTGATACAACTCGACATAGCGATCCATCCCCAGGCGCTTCAACTGCTCCAGGTAGCCGTCCCACTGCTCCTCAACACCGCCCTCGGCAATCCACGCGGCCTCCGTGCGGAAGACGTAGTTGGTCAGGTCCAGCTGGATCAGGTTCAGCTCCTCGATCTCTTCCAGGGTGAAGCGATAGGGGAAGTTGTAAGGATACTTGGTCAGGTCATCGCGGTAGACCGCGCAGGTTTCTTCCTTGTAAACGTTGTTGGCGCGGGTGGCGATATACTGGTCGATGATCTCCTTGGTGGAAATCACCGGGGCGGAACCGATGGGCGCGCTCCAGGGCCAGTCGTTGGGCTGCACGTCCTCGGGGCGCAGGGCGGTATTGTCCGTCCACTTGCCCTCCTCGGCATCGGAGGGCACCAGCGCCTCGGAAGCGGTCCAGCCGGCGGGCTTGAACATGCCGTAGAGCATCTGGATGTTGTTTTCCGGCTCGTTGATGTAATCCAGCCAGCGGATGGCGAGCTCCGGGTTCTTGCAGGCCCGGGTCAGGGCAAAGGCGCCCTCATTCATGCCAGCCATGGCGCGCAGCCAGCCCTTGTCGCCGTTGGGGCCGGTGAGCGCGGGCAGGATGGCGAAGCGATCCTGGATTTCCGTGGACGCCATGGAATTCTTATAGCGGTAATCCGAATAGCAGCCGACGCTGAGCTGACGGATCTTGTTGGTCAGCATGGTTCGATCCTGGGTAAAGATTTCCGGGTCGATGAGCCCCTCGGCATAGAGCTTGTGCAGATAGCTGACCGCTTCCCTGAAGCCCTCCTGGGCCGCAGTAAATTCTACCACACCATCGTCGTTGATGGCAATATGTTTTGGATTTTCCGCTACGCCGAAGGCCTGGAAGATCCACTCGAACTCGCGCTTCACCTCGCGGTTGAGGTCGTTGCTCTCCTGGTAAAGGAACGTCCAGGGAATGGTGCTGCCGTCCCCGGCCATGTCGTTGTCCTTGAAGGCCTTGAGCGTCTGATAGAATTCCTCGGTGGTGGAAGGCATGGGCAGATTCAGGGCGTCCAGCCATTCCTGGCGGATGATGGCGGCACTGAAGGAATCAAAGCCCATGTCCTGCATGGCGGTGAGGGCGTAGATGTGTCCGTCCGTGCTGGTGATGGACGCCCGGTAGGTGGGGTTCTCGTCGATGAGCCGCTGAATGGTGGGCGCGTGCTCACGGATCAGATCCTCCAGGGGGATCAGGATGCCGTCGGCGCCCAGCAGCTGGGCCTCGTCCGCCGTCAGGGAGAGGGGGCCCATGAAGCCGTCGGGCAATTCGCCCCCGGCGATGGTCAGGTTCTTCTTCTCGCTCCAGGAGGCCTGGGGGATCATGTTCCAGGTGATATGGACGTTGGTCTGCTCCTCCAGGTACTTCATCATGTCGGTCTCGTCATAGCGGCCGACGCGGGTGCTGTTCATGTTCATGCCCATGAAGGTGAGCTCGACGGTCTCTTCCGTCAGGGGCAGGGTGGTTTCCGCGGCAGCGGTCAGCAAACCGCAGCACAGGGTCAGCGCCGTCAGCAGCGCCAGGAGCCTTTTCAACATGGATGTTCCGCCTTTCTTCGTCATCAAGTCGTAGGGTCGTCGTTTGCAAAGCATGGGAAGCGGGATGGGGACGCCGGCGTCATTCACCTCCTCCGGCACACCGATGTGCCTTATTCCTTCACCGATCCGAGGGTAATCCCCTGAATGAAGAAGCGCTGCAGGAAGACATACAGCAGCAGCATGGGCAGCGTAGCCATCAGAATGATGCCGTACTTCATGGACTCGGCCGCCTTCAGCATCTCCTCGTAGGCGGCCTGATCCTCTGTGAGCATCTCAAACAGGGGGCCGGACACCTGATTGGAGGCCAGCAGTTCCTTCAGCACCAGCTGGATGGGATAATACTGCTCCTTATCCAGGTAGATCATGGCGCGGAAGTAGTCGTTCCACTGCCACACGCCGTAGAACAGCAGCATCACGATAATGATGGGCGTGGACGTGGGCAGCAGGATGCGGAAGAAATAGCCAAAGTGGGCGCAGCCGTCGATTTCCGCAGCCTCGTACAGGCTGGGAAGGTAGGTGGAGCGGAAGTAGGACGAGGCCATCAGCAGGTTCATCACCTGGATGCAGGACACGCACAGCAGCACCCAGTAGGTGTTGCGCAGGTGAAGCTGGTTGACCAGGATGTACTGGGGAATCAGCCCGCCCTGGAAGAACATGGCGAACAGGAAGAACAGGCTCAGGAAGCGCTTGCCGGAAAAATCCGACCGGGACAGCGGGTAGGCCGCCATCAGCGTCAGGGAGGTGCTCAGCACCGCCCCCACCACCGAGTAAAACATCGAGTTCGCATAGCCCGTCCAGAGCATGTCATAGTTGAAAATGCGCTTGTAGCCCTCCAGGTTCAGCCCCTTGGGCCAGAAGATCACCTGGCCGGACAGGACGTATTCCGGGCTGCTGAGGGAGGCGATCAGCATGAAATACAGCGGATAGATCACCACCGCGCACATCAGGAGCATGATGAGCCCCGATATGATGGTAAAGATTCTGTCGTTTCGGCTCTCCTTCATAGCGGCGCTCCTTTACCACAGGCTTTCGTTGGTCAGCTTGCGGCTGACCAGGTTGACAAACAGGAGAATGATGACGTTCACCACCGTCTGGAAAAGGTTGATGGCCGTGGAATAGCTGAACTGCCCGTTCAGCAGGCCGATCTTGTACACATAAGTGCCGATGATCTCGGAGGTGCTCAGGTTGGTGGCGCTCTGCATCAGCAGCACCTTCTGCGTATCCACGTTGAGCATCCGCCCCACCTGCAGGAGCAGCACCGTCACCAGCGTCGGCACGATGGCCGGCAGGTCGATGTACCAGATCTTCTGCAGCTTGGTGGCGCCGTCCAGGGTGGCGGCCTCGTACTGGGACACGTCCACCGCCGTCAGCGCCGCCAGGAAGATGATGGCCTGATAGCCCGTATGCTGCCACACATGGGAAAGCACGAACACATGCCGGAACCAGCCCGGCTCGGCCATGAAATAAATGGGATTGCCGCCCAGCCTCTTGATGAGGATGTTGATGATGCCCGAGGAGGGCGAGCCGAACAGCGTCAGCATCCCCGTCAGCACCACCAGAGAGATGAAATGCGGCGCGTAGGTGATGGTCTGCACGGACTTTTTCACCCACTTGGCCCGGGTATGGTTGAGCATGAACGCCAGAGCAATGGGCAGGGGGAAGGCCACCAGCAGCTGGTAAAAGCTGAGGATCAGAGTGTTGGCAATCAGCTCCCAGCACTGTGTGGAGTTGAAAAACCGCTCAAAATACATCAGGCCCACCCAAGGGCTTTCCATGATGCCCTTGCCGATGCTGTATCGCTTGAAGGCGATCACCAGCCCGTACATGGGCGCGTAATGGAAAATCAGAAAGAATATCACTGCCGGCAGCACCAGCAGCCACAGCTGCCATTCCCGCTTGCCGATCAGGCGGGAGGAGCGGATGGAGCGGGCAAGCATATTGATCCACCTCACTTTATATTTCATGAAATAACCAGGTCATGTAGCATCTTCCATCCTTTCCAATCCCCCTCGTCTTCATCTTTTCCTGTTCTTTTTCCACCATGTGACCCCATTATACAGAAAAGCGGAGGCCATGTCAACCACTTTTTATATTTCATGAAGTATAAAATATAATCTTGTCAACCTTTCTGGACACACAGCAAAGCACGCCGCACCTTCCATCGAGGCGCGGCGTGATAAGGGATCGACAAAGTCCAGGGAGGTGTCGGCGAGCCCGCAGGCCCGCAAAGCGTCCGTCGTTATTCAGGCTGAGCGGTGGGCTCCGCCGCGGGTTCTGGCGCTTCCCCGACGCCATGCTCCTTGAGATAGGCAAAAATCTTCCCGGCAATGGGCGCCGCGGCGCTGCCGCCGCCCTGGCCGTCCTCGATGGATTCCACCAGCACCGCCACGGCGTAGGGCAGCTCCTCGTCTGCAATGTAGCCCACAAACCAGCCGTGGGTCACGTCCTGGCCGTCCATGCTGCTCTCCGCGGAGCCCGTCTTGCCCCGGATGTCCAGACCCTCCACCGCGGCCCGCCGGCCCGTGCCGCTCTTGACCACGGCCTTCATGTAATCCTGCAATACCGCCGCGTTTTCCGGGGTGGTGGCCGTCCGGTAAACCTTCGACTGAAGCGTTTCCCGCACCTGGCCCTCCACGCTGCTGACGCTTTGCAGCAATCGCGGCTCCATCATCACGCCGTCATTGGCGATGGCGGAGGCCACCATGCACATGTGCAGGGGCGAGGCCACGATGGCGCTCTGGCCCATGCCGGAGGTCGCCACCTCAAATTGATTGCGGTTGGCCGTGGGATAAACGCTGTTCTCCACCACCAGGTCACGGAAAAGGAAGTTGTCGTTGAAGCCGAAGCCCTCCGCCGTCCGCCTGAGCATATCGTCGCCCATGGTCAGGGCCAGAAGGGCATAGGCGTTGTTGCAGCTGACGGTGAAGGCCCGCTTCATCGTCAGCTTGCCGTGGATGTCCTGGCCGTAATCCCGGATGGCGTGATCCATCACCAGCAGACCCCCGGTGCACTCGATGTCGTCCCGGGTGGCGGCGTCGTCCACATGATCCAGCGCCGCGATGGTGGTGATGATCTTGAAGGTGCTGCCCGGCGGATACACCGACTGGGTGGCCCGGTTCCAGAAGGGGCGCCCGGGGTCGGCCAGGGTTTCCGCCGTGATGTTTTTCGGGTCGAAGCCCGGCAGGCTCACCATGCCCAGCACCTCGCCGGTGCGGTAGTTCATCACCACCGCCGCGCCGTTCTTGCCCGCGGACTGCTCGTTTTCGGCAAAGTACCGGGCGATGGCGGTACACAGGCGGCTGTCCGCCGTCAGGGTGATGGTGTCCCCCTGGCGGGTGCTGCTCGTAAACAGGCCCTTCACCAATTCCGGGAAGGACGCCTGGAAGCCGTAAAGATAGCTGGTCTGGAAGGTTTCCACACCGTTGGAAACCTGCCCCTGCTCGTCGCCCAGCAGATGGACGATGGCGCTGCGGGCCGCGGGATCCTCCTGGTAGAGCCGCTCCCCGCCCTCGGTGGTGGCCAGCACCACGCCGTTGCGATCCAGGATGTCCCCGGCGATGACGACCTCCTTCTGCGCCCTCACCCGCGGGTTCCGGCTGGAGGAAAACCAGCGGTTGCCATAGGTGATGATGCTGTACCCGCCGTACACCGCCAGCAGCAGGAACAGCCCGAACATCAGCAGCGCCAGGAACTTGAACTGCAGCCTTTGCTTCTTCATAGCGCGCCCTCCTCATCCCCCTGGGCCAGGCGGGCGTCCTCCTCCAGGTCGCCGGCGTTCAGGCTGGCCACGCCCTGCAAAAGGCCCATCAGGCACATGCTGGAAACCAGGGAGGTGCCGCCATAGCTGACAAAGGGCATGGTGACGCCCGTCAGCGGCAGGAGCTTGATGACGCCGCCGATGATGACGAACGTCTGCAGGCCCACCATCAGCGTGCAGCCCATGGCCAGCAGGCCGTGAAAGCTGCGCCGGGCAGCCATGGCGATGGTCGTTCCCCGCCAGATCAGCGCCACATACATCAGCAGCACGCACAGGCCGAAAATCACACCGAACTGCTCGCAGATGACGGCGAAAATGAAGTCCGTATGGTACACGGGGATGGTCTTGGGGGAGCCCAGGCCCAGCCCCACGCCGAACAGCCCGCCGCTGGCGATGGCCATCAGGCTCTGCACAATCTGATACCCGGAGTGGTCAAAGTCCGCCCAGGGGTTCAGCCAGATGGCCACCCGGCGCTTCACATGGGCGAACATCCGGTAGCCCGCCACCGCCGCGCCCGCGCCGCCCAGCAGGCCCAGCCCCGTCATCAGCACATTGCTGGAGGAGGCGTAATAGAGCAGCAGGGTCACGCCGTAGTACATCAGCGCGGTGCCCAGATCCTTTTGCAGCATGAGCAGCAGCAGGCAGGCCGTGGCAAAGCCCAGCCACAGGAAGAACTTCCTCCGGCTCATGAAATAGCTGATGATGACCAGCAGGCTCAGCTTGACGACCTCGCTGGGCTGAACGGAAATGCCCGCCACATAGAACCAGTTCTTCGCGCCGTTGGTCTCCTTGCCAATGACCAGCGGCAGCGCCAGCAGCGCCAGCGACACGGGGATCATCAGCGCCACGGGCACGCCCCAATGGCGCACCAGCCGCACCAGGTAAATGCACACCACCATGCAGACAAGCCCCACGCCGTAGTAGGTGGCCTGCTGATAGGCGTAGGCAGGGTTGGTATCGTAGAGCACCAGTACCCCCAGGGCGCACAGGAAATTCACCAGCGACAAAAGCAGCTTGTCCGCCGGGAAAAGCCGGGGCAGAAAGTTGGTGCCCACATGAATCATCACCGGCACGGCCAGCGCCAGCGCGAAGCCCTGCCACACAAAATCCCGAAGGCCCAGCAGCAGAAAGGCGCTGAAGTAGAAGACCTTGACCACGCTGGCCAGCAGCCTGCCGGGATCCCGCCGGAATCCGCGCTCCTTAGACATCCGCATCACGCTCCCTTCCGCGGGAACGGCGCACGCGGGGCCGAATGGGGGCAAAGTCCTCCTCGGGGGGATCAAAATCATCATTGGCGCTGGGCGCGTCCAGGATAACGCATTCCTCGGCGGAGGGCGCGGCGATTTCCCGCCTCCCCGTCCAATCCCTGTCCGGCGGTAGCGTCTCCTCCCGCTGATGCCGGCGGTGACGGCGCCGGGGCACATGCAAACTGAGGTCGGTATCGGCCCACCCCTGATCCGCCATGGGCGCGTATGGCCCCGGCGTCAGGGACATATCGCCCCCGTTGACGCCATCGGCCGTTACATATGGGTTACTTTTTTCATATGAGTCGTGTAATGTGTAACCTTCAACAGGTTCCTGCCGCGCTGGATACCTCCCGGTGGTCTGTGTGTCCCGGAACACGCGCTCGTGGAAGCAGCCTTCGCCCATTACATCTTGGTTACATTCTGCCGCATAATCCTGTAACATGTAACCATTGGTCTGCGTATACGGCGGCATGCCCTGCGGCATCTCCCGCCATGCCGAAGGCACGAAGTTCTGCGGCGGCATCGGGCTGCCCGGAGTGACATATGGGTTACATTGTTGATATTGGCCGCGAAACATGTAATCTTCCGGCGGCATCAGCCTGCCGTCCGGGCCATATCCGTCCCAGGCCGCGGGACGGCCGCCTTCCTCCTGCCATGCGGCCCGGGGCGCGTTGTCGCCCTCCGGTTCATCAGGCGCCAGAGCGGCACGCCGGGTGGCCTCCAGCCCCGCGAACAGGCGCAGACGCAGCGCGGCCTCGCCCACCTCCAGGGTATCGCCATGGCAAAGGGGGTTCTCCCGGGGCCGGCTCCGGGGCGTCAGCTCCTCCCCCTCCACCCGGCACGTCAGTCCCCGCCAGGGACGAATCAGCAGGCCCACGCCCTCCTCAAAGGAAAAGTCCGCATGCTTGCCCGCCACGCCCTCCACGGGCACCACCAGGTCGCAGGTGCGCAGAAAGCCCAGCACGCCCTCCCGGGGCACCGGGATCACCGTGCCCTCCGGCAGCTCCCTAGAGCCGCGCCGCACCACCAGCTCCCCCACCATGCCGGCATCCGGCAAACGGCGGAGGCGGCGGTGCTGGGCCCGGCGATCCTTGCGCAGCCACACGAAGGAGCGCCACACCATCAGCACCCCCAGCAGGACGAACCAGTACCGCAGGCCAAGGGCCAAAACCTCATAAATATCCTCGGGCATACCATGTCCTTTCGGGCAAATGGGGAATCAGGCCAGCATCTCCCGCAGCTCCCTCAGCAGGGGCCGCAGGTTTTTCGGCGTGTACTCGGGATCGCGCTGAACGCAGATGGTCAGGTTTTCCGGGCGGAAAACACTCTGCGCCGCGTCCAGCAGATCCTCGCAGGTCAGGTCGTCATACATTTGGGCCTGGGCGTCCAGATCGCAGCGGCTCAAATCCCCCGCCATCCAGCTCCAGCCCATCAGTTCCGCCATGCCGGACACATCGTCCTGATAAAACGCCAGGTTGTCCGTGAACTGCATCCGCGTCTGGTTCAGGCGGACGGGGCGGATGTACATTTTGAGTCGGCCCAGCAGGGTGAAGACCTTACGCAGGCTTTCCGCCAGCAGCTCCTGGCGCACGTCGTAGCGGATGACAAGCCGCCGGAACATGCCCATTTCCTCGGTCACGGAGTCGATCTCCGCCACCAGGGCCTGCTCCTCCCGCAGGGTCTGGAACAGCAGCGAATCGCTGTTGCCGGCGGTGATGGCATTGAGCACCTCCCCGGCCAGGGGGAAAACCCGGTCGTCATCCAGGTCGAAGGCCAGCTGCACCTTGGCCTGGCCGCCCTCCTGCTCCAGCACCATATCGCTGCGGCCGTCCCGCATGCAGAAGCCCAGCGGAACGGTCTGCACAAAGGGCGGCTCCTCATCCCGGACGGGCAGCTCCTCAAAGGCGGCGCACACCGCGTCCTCCATGGCGTCGGACAGGTTGCCCGCCACGCACAGGCAGGCGTTGCAGGGCTGGAACACAAGGCGCTGCCAGCGGCGGATGGTCGCCGGGGTCATCGCCGCGATGCCCTCCGCCGTGCCCATCATGCCGAAGACCCCCGCGCCGGTGCGCCGGAACCGCCGGGCCGCCTCCTCCTCGAAATCAACATCCTCCTGCTCGATTTGCCGGATGACCACCTGCTTCTCCGCGTCGATGGCCGCCTGCGTCCAGGCCATATCGCTGAAGAAGCGCAAAAACAGCGCCAGCACCTCGTCAAAGAAGCGGGGATGGGTCTTCAGGCGGAACACAATGCCCTCGGGATAGGTGGCGCCGTCCAGCTCCGCGCCGAACCGGGCCATCAGCTGATTCAGCCCCTCGGCGTCCAGCTCCCCCAGGCCGCGGAAGCACAGGTGCTCCAGCAGGTGGCACACACCCTGGTTCTGCTTGTTCTCATACAGAGCCCCGCCCTTGAGGAACAGGCTGAACTCCATGGCATGGAGATGGTTCTGACGGCAGGCAAGGACGGTCATTCCGTTTCGCAGGCTGTGTTCGTGTACGCTGGCCATCGCGCATCCTCCTTCAGACAATCCCCATCGGGCCCTGATCTCCTTTGTACGCCCTCTATTATAGTCAAAAAACCGTCCGGGCGCAACACCCGGACAGCCGACAAAGCTGTAAAAAACGGCTTTCAGCCTGTAGAAAAAATCCCGGAAGGTGTCGGAGGGCCCGCAGGCCCTCTGACTCTTGATCGAAAGCCAGCGACATGTGCGGTGGCTTTCGTGCTTTTTCGTCAGAAAAAGCTTCCTTACACGAACGAACGGCCGGGAGAATGGCGTAGCCATTCGACCAGTGAGTGAGTGTATAACTCAAAAAAGTGGCAAAAGCCACTTTTTTGATACCCTGAAAGCTGTAAAAAGCGGCTTTTGCTTATTTTCCTTCCACAATCAGGCCCTTGATGTCGCTGACCACGCTGGCCATGCTGCTGGAATCCTTGATGCTGCCGGCCACCTGGTTGTAGGCGTGCAGCACGGTGGTGTGATCCCGGTTGCCGAATGCCTGGCCAATCTGCGGCAGGGACATGTTGGTCAGCTCCCGGGTCAGGTACATGGCAATCTGACGGGGCACCGTCACCTCCCGGCGGCGGCTGGGCTTAATCAGCGCGTCCACGTCCAGGCTGTAATAGTCGCAGACGGTCTGCATCACCACCTGGGCAGTGATTTGGCGGGCCTTGGGCTGCACCAGCACGTCCCTGAGGGCCTCCTGGCACAGTTCCACCGTTACGGGCCGCCCCACCAGGTTGGCATAGGCGTGCAGGCGGATGAGGCTGCCCTCCAATTCCCGGATATTGCTGGACACATGGGTGGCGATGAGCTCCATCACCTCCGCCGGAATGTCCATGTGCTCCTGCCGGGCCTTCTCCCGCAGGATGGCGATGCGCGTCTCGATGTCCGGCTTCTTGATGTCGGCAATCAGTCCCCAGGCGAACCGGCTGGACAGGCGCTCCTCCAGCTTGGCGATCTCCTGGGGCGGCCGGTCGCTGGTGAGGATGATCTGCTTGCCCGCGGTGTGGAGCGTATTGAAGGTATGGAAAAATTCCTCCTGGGTGGACTCGCGTCCGGCGATGAACTGGATGTCGTCCACCATGAGGATGTCCACATTGCGGAAGCGATAGCGGAACTCCATGTTCCGGCCCTGCTGGATGGCGGTAATCAGCTCGTTGGTGAAGTTTTCGCTGGTGATGTAGAGCAGCCGCTTCTCCGGGTATTGCTGCTGCACATAATGGCCGATGGCGTGCATCAGATGGGTTTTGCCCAGCCCCACGCCGCCGTGGATGAACAGCGGATTGTAGGTATCAGCCGGGGATTCCGCCACCGCCAGGGCCGCCGCGTGGGCAAAGCGGTTGCCGCTGCCCACCACGAAGGTATCGAAGGTATACTTCGGGTTCAGCTGAACCGAGCCCTCCGGGGCCACCGACGCGCTGCCGCCCCGCTGGCCCCGGCCCTCAAACTCCGCCTTGGTGAGGATCTCCACATTGATGTTATGCCCTGCCGCCTGGGACAGGCTGGAAGCGATCAGGGACGCGTAGCGGTTGTTGACCATCATCCGCATGTTTTCCATGGCGATAATCAGGGTCAGCACATCGCCCTCCAGGCTCTTGGGGGTCAGGTTGGTCTCGATCCAGGTATGATAGGACACCTGGTTCATTTCCTGCTTGAGCTGCTCGCAGGCCTTACCCCATAGCTCGTTCATATCCATGCCTTCATCCTCCGCATCCTGTGACCGCTTTTGCGATATGCGCAGACGTGATCCACCGCTGCCGGCCCGCCTGCATAGACGGCGGCAGCCCTCATGCTGTGGATAACCTGCCGTTTCCCTGTTTCTCCGCATTTTCCGCCCGAATATATTATCATGAAACCCTTGAAATATCAAGGGTTTTGCAAAAGATTGCCGATTGAATATCGCCTTCCGTCTGTTGATAACTTATCCACCAACGGATTGTGGCTGCCTCAAAAGGACACCACAATCCCTGCTTTTTCGCGCTCATTTTATGCAGTGCTGCATACCTTTCCGTCCTTCCGGCGACCCCCGAAAGCACTTTCCGGCTCAAAAAAGCCGTTTTTGCCACATTTTTGATGCGTCCGCGTAGGAATCCGCCCTCGCCGTGTCGAATGGAGGACATCGAGAGGATTCGGTGGATGGCGGAGCCGCCCGGTCGGTGGCCGTCAGGAAGAAGGAGGCGTTTCCTATGCCCGCAAGCGTCAGCATCTGCGATGTGCGGCAGGCGCTTCGCCCAAGCCTGGGATCGGAACTGGTGGACGGCACGGATGTGGCGGAGCAGGCCGCCCAGGTTCTGCGCGCCTACGCTTCCTACCGGGATACCTTTTTCACCGTTCAAGAGCGGTTGGCCAACGTCCTTTTCAACGTCCTTTACGCCCTGCTGGGCCCGTCAATGACCGTCCGGCTGGATGACGGCGGCAGCGCCCGCATCCGCATCAGCGACCTGCCGGACATCGCCGACGACGCCATGTACGCGCTTTTCACCGGCCTGACGGTCTATTCCGTCAATTATGAAAACCTCAAGGACTACTCCCTGAGGGCGGGCTCCCTCAGCGCCATGCGGGTGCTCTACGAAAAGTACGACGCCTTCCAATCCCCGGAGGAGAAGCGCCTGATGGCCCGGGTGATTCGGGGCGGCTACCCCCGCAGCCGCTACACCGCCTGGCTGCCCGAGGCCCAGTAAAGGCCATAACAGCTTTTCCCTGCAACAAAACGCGCCCCCGGGCCGTTGATTCTCCCGGATACGATTTTCCCTGCCGACAGAAAGGATGCCTATGCTTCATCATACCCGCAGGCGCGCCGCCGCGTTTCTCGCGGCCCTTATGCTCCTCCTGCCCTCCGCCTCCCTGGCGGAAACCGTGGTCACGTCCTTCTACCCGATTTATCTCTTCGCGCTGAACCTTTGCGACGGCCTCGACGATGTGGCCGTCCACAACCTGGCCGCCCCCGGCACCGGCTGCCTGCACGACTATCAGCTGCAAACCAGGGACATGAAGCAGCTGGCCCAGGCGGATGTCTTCCTCATCAACGGCGCCGGCATGGAAAGCTATCTTCCCGGCGTAACCGACGCCTTCCCGGCCCTGCCCGTGACGGACGCCTCCCAGGGCATTGACCTTCTGGCGGCGGACGCGGAGGGCATTGCCGTGGGCGAAGCCGAAACGCTGTGGAACGCCCATGTCTGGCTGGACGCCTCCAACGCTCAGCAGATGGTTCGCAACCTGGCCGACGGCCTGATGGCCGCCCTGCCCGGCCACGCGGATGCCATCGCCCTAAACCGCGACGCCTACCTTGCCCGCCTGGCCGATCTCCAAGAGGAATTGACCCGGGGTCTGGCCGATTTGCCCCGCCGGGACATCATCACCTTCCACGAGGCCTTCCCCTACTTCGCCCAGGCCTATGGGCTGAACGTGGCCGCCGTGGTCAACCGTGAGCCCGGCGACGCGCTGTCCCCCGCCCGCCTGGCGGAGCTTGTGGGCGTGGTGGAAGCCCTGGGCGTGCCCCCGCTCTTTGTGGAACCCCAGTACCAGGACATGGCCGCCCAGACCCTGGCCGCCGAGACCGGCGCCGCCGTCTATACCCTGGATCCCGTTGTCACCGGCCCGGAGACGGACATCCCCCTGACCTATTACGAGGACGTGATGCGCCGGAACATGGCCGTGCTGCGGGAGGCGCTGGGAAGCAGAGAATAATGTGGAACCAAAGGGGCTGCCCGGATGAACAGCCCCTTCAGGGTGTCAAAAAAGTGGCTTTGCCACTTTTTTGAGGGGCTTCGCCCCATTTTCTTGCACTCACTCACTGGTCGAACGGCTACGCCATTCTCCCGGCCGTTCGTTCGTGTAAGGAAGCTTTTTCTAACGAAAAAGCACAAAACTGCCGCACATGTCGCCAGTTTTTGATGGACAGTCAGAGGGCCTGCGGGCCCTCCGACACCTTCCAGGACTTTTTCGACAGGCTGAAAGGGGGCTGCCCGCATGGACAGCCCCTTTTTCAGTATGCTCCATGCAATGCTGAGCGTGAGGACGGCGGAAGCCGCCGCCGTGCCCTGCCGCGAAGATCAGCCGAAGCCTGCCGCATGAAAAGCGCGCGGTTCCAGCGGAAAAAGCCCCTGACGCTCAGCAGCAGCAAAACCGCCACCAAGTCGGCATAGCACGTCAGCGCCAAGGCGAGGTATTCCGCCGGACAAATCAGCCTGACCACCACGCCGTCCAGCAGCATGTAAATAAACACCTGCCCCGGGTCAGGGACAAAGGCCCGCAAAGCAAGGGCGTTGAGGGCCACGCACAGCAGCCCCAGCAGGATCCTACCCTTTGCCTGGGGCCGGAAAAGCCGCTCTCCCATCGTCACCAGCCCCAGGAAATAGACCGCCGCATGGTTCAGCATGGAAAGGTAAATCTCCAGCGGCGGCTGGGCGCCGTAAATGAAGCCGCCAAGGGCGATGACCGTCAGGTAATAGAAGAAGCCCGCCATCACCCCGGAATAGGCCGCCCAGCTCGTCCACCGGGAGCGCCGCACAAGCAAAACAGCCGGAACGACAAAATAGGCGACCGTGGAAAATTCCGCCGGGAGCACCGCCTCCGTGCGCGTCAGCGGATAGATGATCCCATACCGAAGCAGGTTTTCAGCCAGCATGGCCGCGCACAGCAACACCATCGCGCGCCGACGAACGCTTTCCGGCTGACGGCGATACAGCGCCGCAAGCCCATGGATCGCCGCAAAGACGATCAGCGCGAAGGCATTGAGCCCGTACATGACATCGCCCCCTTACGCGCCGGTATACCCAAACCAGCCGAAGGCGTGCCAGAAGGCCGGCGATCCGGCTGACAGGGCAGCCGCGAGGTAGCCCAGCACCAGGCAGGCCATGAATACCGTCAGCGAAATCATGGTCAGCAGATACAGGCGGCGGGCCGTCCTGCGGGGCATCGACGGACGCGCCGCGACAGCCGGACGAACGGGTCGGCCAGCGGCGGCGGCCAGCGCGTTGTGCTGGAATCGGACAAAGCAGCGCGCCAGCTGCCGGATGAAGGCACCGTAGTAGACACATCCCGCCGCCGACAGCACGGCCAGCGCCGCTAAGGCCAGACCAAACATGACGCCGCACCAATAGGGCATTGGGGGAATCAGGGCGAAGGGGTTCAATCCGCCCACCAGGCATACCGCGATGGCTCCGCTGGTCAGCGCGGCTGCCGCCAGAACCAAACCGCAGGCCAGCAAAACAAGGAAAAAGATGCCCGCAAACAAGTCCAGCACACAAAATCCCGCGCGCACCAGCCAGGCGTCGGCCCTGGCCGGAGCGGCTTCGCCGCCTTCATACTGCGCGGCAATTTCCTCCGGCGCGCCCAGCCTCGCAGCAATTTCCTCCTCGGTGAACCCGTCCGCCAGTCTGAATGAAAAATGCTCGTCATATTCGCCAACAATTTCCGCCGCGTCAGGAATCTGCCGCTCCTTCAGCGCGTTTGTCAGCGCCGTCAGAAAATCATGCTTCGTCATGCTCATCATCCTCCAGCAATTTCTGTATCGTTCGGGCAAAGGCCAGGTAGCTGTCACGATCCTTCCCGTACGTCTCCCGTCCCAACTGGGTCAGCGAGTAATACTTGCGCGGCGGGCCGCCGCTTTCTTCCTGCAGATAAGTGGTCAGGAGGCCGTCGCTTTTGAGCTTGCGGAGAATAGGATAGACCGTGCCGTCCGCGATGTCGATGTGCCTTGTCAGAAATTCCGCGATTTCATACCCATAGCAGTCCCGCTTTTTCAGCAGCGATAGCACGCATAACTCGATCACGCCTTTTTTGTACTGCGCGTTCACCAGAACACCTCTCTTTCGTTCAGAGCAAAGAGTACTATTAGTTAATATTCAATAGTGTGATAATTGTCAATACTCTAACGGCCAAAAAATAAATTTTTTATCCGCTAACCCATGAAAGCTGCTCCTCAGGCCGTCCTCATGGCACCAAAAAAGTGGCAGCCGCCACTTTTACGGAAGCCGTCACACCGCCATCATCAGCGTCCCGGCGACCATCAGGCCCAGGCCCCAGGCCATCCGCCGGGTCAGCCGCTCCTTCAGGAACAGGCAGGAAAACGCCACCGTCACCAGGATGCTCAGCTTGTCGATGGGCGCCACCACGCTGACGACGCCTGTGCTGATGGCGCTGTAATAGCACAGCCACGCGCAGCCCGTGGCCACGCCGGACAGGGCGATGAAGCCCAGCTCCCGCCTGTCCAGGGTGCGCAGCAGGCGCTGCTTGCCCCGGGCGAAAACGATCCCCCAGGCCAGGAGGAGCACCACCCCGGTGCGGATGGCCGTGGCCAGGTTCGATTCCACCCCTTCAATGCCGATCTTGGCCAGGATGGAGGTCAGCGCGGCAAACACCGCCGACAGGACGGCATAGAACATCCAGCCCCGGCCCGACGGCGTCTTCCGCGGCTGTCCGGGCTCCAGCATCATAAGGATGCCCGCCGTCAAGATGGCTGTCCCCATCAGCTTGACGGCCAGGCGCTGGGTCTCGCCAAAGATGGCGATGGCCAGCAGCACCGTCATCACCGTGCTGGACTTGTCGATGGGAGCCACCCGGCTCACGTCGCCCAGGGAAAGCGCCTTAAAATAGCAGATCCAGGAAAGACCCGTGGCCAGCCCCGACAGTAGCAGGAAGGTCAGCGAACGCCCGGTGATGTCCGCCAGGCCCTCCGCCGAACCGACAAGGAACACCATCCCCCAGGAAAACGCCAGCACCACCATGGTACGCAGCGCCGTCGCCACGTCGGAATCCGTCTTCCTGATCCCGCACTTGGCCAGGATGGCCGTCACGCCCGAAAACAGCGCGGACAGCACCGCCATCAGCAGCCACATCCCCCGCACCCCCTGTTCTCCGACTGTCACACACCATAGCGCTGAAGGTATTCCTCCAGGCACAGGTTTTCATCCCGCATGACGGCGGCGTGCTCCACCCCCACATAGCGGATGTGCCAGGGCTCGGCCAGGAAGCCGGTGATGCTTTCCTTCTCCTCGGTATAGCGGAGGATGAAGCCGTAGTCCCAGCAGTTCGCCGCCAGCCACGCGGCCTGCTGCGTGTCCTTGAAGAACATCCCCGGCACGGTGATGTCGAAGGCCAGGCCCAGGTGATGCTCGCTGGTGCCGGGATCAGCCACCGTCTTGCGGGTGGCGGATTCGGCGTCCGTGCGGGACAGGCCGTTATCCCGGATGTACACCGCCACCTGATCGTCGAACAGCTTCTGCTGATCCTCCAGGGTGCGGTAGCCCTCGCTGACCTGCCATACCTCGATGCCCTCCGCCTGGGCGGCCCTGAGCATGGTCATCAGCGCGTCCACCGCCGCCCGTTCGCCCCGGATGTTCGCGGTCTTGATCCGTACCACCTGGCTGTCGCAGTAATCGGTCAGGCTGACCAGCTCCGTGGGCTGATAGCCCTCGGGCAGGCGATTGGTGCGGTTCACCAGCATGGGCATGTTTGCCGAGGACGAAGCCGGGGCGGCGGAGGGCGGGGCCGTGGCCGTCATGGGCCGGGCCTCGGCGGAATACAGCATCGCGCTGGTTTCGCTGCCCACCACGCCGTCCGCCGTCAGGCCGTTCCACTGCTGGAAAAGCGTCACCGCGTCCCGGGTTCCGGGGCCGAACTGGCCGTCGATCTCGCCATCATAATAGCCCAGGGACTGCAGGCGCGCCTGCAGCTCCTTCACCGCCTCGCCCTGGGCGCCGTGACGAATCACCGGGGCAGGGGTGGGCGCGTTGGGGTCAATGGTCACGGCCATGACGTTGCCGATGCGGGGCGACGGCGTGGGGGTGCGGCTGGCTTCCTCCCGGGTCAGCTGCACCAGGCCCGCCACCCGTACGCCCATGATGACCGCGGCCACCGCCAGCATCGCCGTTACTGCCAGGCCGATGATTTTCTTGGGATTGGTTCCGCCGGACTGCTTCATATCAGATGTACCTCTCTATGCTTCATTGGTTTCAAGCCTTCATTTGGCTGACCTCGCCCCGTCGGGTGACGGGGTGCTTTTCCGTCCATGCCGCCCACAGCAGCGTTTTTCCGTCCCGGGTGAGGGCGCAGCGGGGATGGCGGACAGCCGGCTCCCGCTCCTTCAATCGGCGGACGGCGGCCTTGAGCGCCTCGCCCCCGCTTTGCAGGAAGGGCGGCAGGTACCCGGTATTGTCCGTGGCCAGCCGGTCGAAGACCAGGGCGTCGGCGAGGGCATCCTCCGGGACGCCCGCCTTCAGCAGCACGTCGAAGACCATGCGGGTCAGGGCGTCCAGGCTCCACCGGCCCTGTCTGGCCCCCATAGCGTCGCCCAAATGCAGGAACAGCTCGAAGGGCCGCCATCCCGTATGGGAAAGCGCCAGCGACAGCGTCCGGGCAAAGCGGCCGCTGTTGTGCAGACGCTCCACCGCGTCGGCGCAGTCGTGCAGGCGCTGCAGCTCCTCATAGGACATCCATGGCGTGGACAGCACCTCATAGGGCGGGTCGGGGGCATAGCGCTGCCCCCAGTCCGTCTCCCGAAGGCGGCTGCCGTGGATCAGCTTCAGGACGCCCAGCTGCAATTGGTGGGGTTCCAGCGCGTATGCCCGGTCGAAGGATGTGCCGAAGGTGTCGAAATCCTCCTCCGGCAGACCAGCGATGAGGTCGATGTGCAGGTGGACGTTCCCCGGCGCCAGGATGCGGGCGATGCGGTCGCTGAGCAGGGCCATGTCCGTGTGGCGCTGGCAGGCGTCCAGGGTGGCCGGGTGGAAGGACTGCAGCCCCGCTTCCATCTGGAACAGCCCCGGCGGTGCCTGAGCCAGCAGGTGGAGGGTCTCGTCATCGAAGAGGTCGGCGGCGACTTCCATATGATAGCACACATCGCCGATGTCGCCGCGTGCCTTGGCGGCCATCAGCCCGGCCAGCAGGAATTTCGTCCTCGCCCGGTCGCAGTTGAAGGTGCGGTCGATAATCTTGACCGTCTCCGCGCCGCTCTGCCCCAGGCGGATCAGCAGCGCGAGGGCCTTGTCGGCATCCATAAAGCGTACCTTTTCCCGCTGGCCCGACAGGCAGAAGGCGCAGGCGAAGGGGCAGCCCCGGCTGGTCTCCACATAGGCCATGCGCCCCGCCAGCATGGTCTGCCACGCCTCGTCGTACAGATCGTCCCGTGGAGGGGGCGCGGGCGGCAGCGCGGCCCAGTCGGCGTCGCCCCGGCGGCACAGCCCCGGCACATCCGCCATGGCAGCCCTGCCCGTCATCGCCTTCAGCAGCAGGGGCAGGCTTTCCTCCCCCGGCCCCCGGAGAATCGCGTCGCAGGGCATCTGCGCGAAGACCCCGTCCACGTCCCAGGTGGCCTCCGGGCCTCCCACGGCAATCAAGATGTCGGGCCGCAGCGCCTTCACCATGCGCGCCAGCCGCGCCGTCATCGCCCGGTTCCAGATGTACAGGCTGAAGCCGATGACCTCCGGCTCGGTGGCCATCAGCCGGCGAAGAAGTGCCTCCGGGGTGTCGTTCACGTTCAGGTCGCAGATGGTCACGGACGTTTCCGGCAGCTGCTCCTCCACGGCCTTTTTCAGGCAGAAGGGCGCCAGGGGCATGTGGATATACTGGCTGGCAATGGCCGTCAGGGTCAGGCGCATGGGGTTCCTCCTGTGGATCGCCGCGATGCGGAAGCGCGGGCGGCGCGGTCTGTACCGTTTCATTTTACCACAAGCGCATTACCATTTGCAATTGCCTGCCCGGCTGTGTATAATAAGCTGTGTATTATCTGAAAGGAGAACCATGCCCATGACCTTCGCAGCCGCCCTTCGGGCCGCATGGCATACATACCGTACCCGCTTCCCGGAAATGCTCCTGACCCTGCTTGTGCAGGCGGTCATCCGGCTGATGGCCCTGACCCCCCTGCTTTTCCTGACCGCCCCGGAGACGCGCCTGCTGGCGCTGCTCTCCCTGCCGCTGTATATCCTGCTGGTGCTGCCCGCCCGTCAGAATGCCGCCGACGCCATGCGCGACGCGCTGGATGGCGGGCACCTGTTCACCCTCCGGCTGATTTCCCCGGAGCACTATGGCCGCAAGGTGGCCCGGGGCATCCGGCAGGCGCTGCTCCTGATGCTGTGGGGCGCGCTGTTCCTGGCCGCCACGGGACTGGCTGTTTTCGTCTTCGCCGGAAAGACCATCGAGGGCGTCACCGACGTGTTCACCCTGGTGCGGGCGCTGATGAAGCTGGGCGGCGGCTCCTCCATCCAGGGCGCCGTCCGGCTGATGCTGATCTACGCCGCCACGCTGCTGCCCCTTTTGATGGGCATCGCCTTCCACAGCGGCGCCCGCCACGCCATTGCCCGGGGCGGACGCAGGCTGGTGGAGGGCCATCGCGGCGGCATCATGCTGACCTGGCTGATCGGCTGCGTCGCGCTGCTGCCCGCCATGGCCGTCATGGGCAGCGTGGCGATGAACGCGGCCTCCGCCGTGGCTTCCGCCCTGGCCAACCTGGGCCGGGGATCGGTATCCCTCTCCCTGGGCAGCCATGTGCCGCTGATGGCGGCCATCGCCGTCGTGCTGCTGATCCCCGCCATTCCCTTCAAGCAGCTGCTTTCCGCCGCCTATGTGCGGGAGCTCGCCCTGAAGGCCGGGGCGAGCAGCGCCGCGTGATCCGCCTGGATCGCTGGCTGACGGCCCTGGGCGTGGGCAGCCGCAGCCAGGTACAGAAGCTCATCCGCGGGGGGCAGGTGCAGGTGGACGGCCGTGCCGTCACCGACCCTGCCGCATCCTGCGATACGGCCTGCACCCTCACCCTGTACGGCCAGCCCCTGGACGGCCGGCTGACCCGGCATGTGATGCTACACAAGCCCGCCGGGCTGCTCACCGCCGCCCGGGACAGGAAGCAGCCCACCGTCATGGACTGCCTGCCCCCGGTGTACGCCGCCCTTGGCTGCATGCCCGTGGGAAGGCTGGACAAGGACACCACCGGTCTGCTCTTTCTCACCACCGACGGCGAGCTGAACCACCGTCTCCTGGCCCCGGGGCGGCATGTGGACAAGGTGTACCGCGCCGTGGTGGACGGCCCGCTGACGGCGCAGGATGCGGCGGACTTCGCCCGGGGGCTGCGCCTGTCGGACTTCGACGCCCTGCCCGCCCGGCTGGATATTCTTTCCTCCTGTGACGCGGAGGCCACGGCGCTGGTCACCGTCCGGGAGGGGAAGTTCCACCAGGTCAAGCGCATGTTCGCCGCCGTGGGCAGGGAGGTTACGGCCCTGCACCGGCTGTCCTTCGGCCCCCTCGCGCTGGACGAAGCCCTGGCCCCCGGCCAATGGCGGGAGCTTACCGATGACGAGATCCGCGGTCTGTATCAGGCCGCAAGCCTGGAGGCACATTCATGACCGAGCAATACTATACCGCCGATCCCACCTGCGCCTCCGCCCCCGTTCCCTGCCAGTACGGCTATCGGGGTCACACCCTGCGCTGCGTGACGGACGCGGGGGTTTTTTCCAAGGGGGAATTGGATCAGGGCACCCGGCTTCTGCTGGACGCCCTGCCCGCCCTCTCCGGCGACGTGCTGGATCTGGGCTGCGGCTGGGGCGCCATCGGCGTGGCGCTGGCCAAGGCGAACCCGGAGGCCCGCGTGGTCATGGCGGACGTGAACCATCGGGCACTGGCGCTGGCCAAGGATAATGCCGAGCGCAACGGCGTCGCGGCGGAGTGCCTTGCCTCCGACGGCATGGCCGCCCTGGAAGGCCGCGTCTTCCATGCCGTGGTGACCAACCCGCCCATCCGCGCGGGCAAGCAGGTGATCTACCGCATGTTCGCGGACATCGCCCGCCAGCTGACGCCGGAGGGCGCGCTGTACCTGGTCATCCGCAAGCAGCAGGGGGCGGAAAGCTGCGTCCGATACCTGAAAACCCTCTACGCGCAGGTGGAAAAACTGGATAAATCGGCAGGCTTCTGGGTGCTGAAGGCGTCCGGCGCGCTGCCCAAGGAGGATACGAAGGATGAAATTCAACGAGGAATACTTTGACGAGGGCCTGTACCGGGTGGGTACCCGGTGCGAGAAGTGGGACGCCTGCCGCCGGGAGCACGGCGATAATATCCTGCCCCTGTGGGTGGCGGACATGGACTTCCCCAGCCCGCCCGCCGTACAGACGGCGCTGCTGCGCCGCGCGGCCCATCCCACCTACGGCTATACCGCCGTGGAGCCGGACGACGCCGGGGCCCTGTGCGATTTCTGGCGCCGCCGCCACGGCCTGACCATTGGCGCCGAGGATGTCATGATGATCCCCTGCGTGGTCACGGGCATCCGCCTGGCCATCCTGGCCCTGACGGCGCCCGGGGACGGCGTCATCATCCAGTCCCCGGTGTACGGGCCCTTCCGCTTCTCGGTGGAAGCCACGGGCCGCCGCCTGTGCGACGCGCCCCTGACCCATCACGCCGACGGCCGCTACGAAATGGATCTGGACGCGGTGGAGGCCCACCTGCGCTCCGGCGCGCGCCTGATGGTGCTGTGCAGCCCGCACAACCCCGTGGGCCGGGTCTGGTCCAGGGAGGAGCTGACCGCGCTGCTGACCCTGCTGAACCGCTACGGCGCGAAGCTGGTCTGCGACGAAATCCACGCGGACTTCGTGTACGCCCCGAAGACCTTCGTGCCCATCCTCACCCTTCAGCAGGAGGGCGTCATCAGCCTGTGCGCGGCCAGCAAGACCTTCAACCTGGCCGGACTTCAGCAGGCGACGCTCCTGTGCCGGGAGCCGGAGGTTCGGGCCGGGATCAGCCGGGAAATGGAGCGGGCGGGCGTCCGCAGCGGCAACATTTTCGCCCTGGAAGCCACCCGCGCCGCCTACGAGGAGGGCGACGCCTGGCTGGACGGCCTGCTGAGCTATCTGGACGGCAGCCGCCAGCTTCTCAGGGAACTGGTGGCGGCCCACCTGCCCAAGGCCGTGCTCTCCCCCATGGAGGGCACCTATCTGGCCTGGCTGGACGGCCGCGCCTATGCCCCCACCACCGCCGAGCTGATGGCCAAGGCCCACAAGGCCGGCGTCACCTTCACCGGCGGCGACTTCTTCGGCCAGGGCGGCGACGGCTTCCTGCGGGTGAACATCGGCTGTCCCCGCCGCTATGTGGAGGAAGGCATCCTCCGCCTGGTCGTGGCGCTGGAAAGCTGATTTCGCCATCAGCGGCATGATAAGCGGAGGAATATCCATGACCATCAAGGCAAGCGAAGTGCAAAAGCAGAGGATCCGCGAGATCGAAGCCCAGGCGGACGCCCTGGTGGCACAGTGCGGCGTCATGTTCGTTTCCTCGGTCAACGAGCAGGGCTATCCCCGAACCTGCTGCGTCGGCAAGCTGAAGGACAACGGCTTCCGCGAGTTGTTCTTTGTCACCTCCAAGCGAAGCGAGAAGCAGGGCAAGGCCAAGCACTTTGAGGAAAACAACAAGGCCAGTGTCTGCTTCCGGCGGGAAGGGGATTCCCTCACCCTGGTGGGGGAGGTCGACATCATCACGGATCGTGAGGAAATGCTGCGCCTGTGGAACGAGGGCGACAGGGCCTTTTTCCCCAAGGGCATCGACGACCCTAAGATCAGGTTCATCCGTTTCCGCACACTGGAGGCGACCTTCTGGATTGACCATCATTTCAGAACGGTGAAGTACAAAAGGACAAACAAACCGGCAGCCCCTTCGGAGAACGCCGCGCAGGCATAACCTCCCGCTGATGAAAGGATGATGATTCATGACCCATGACGCCCTGGGCATTGTTCCCGCCAACCTGCTTCTGCCCGCTGACGGCGTATCCCCCGTCGCCTGGGCCTGCGTGGCCTGCGATCAGTACACCTCCCAGCCCGAGTACTGGGAGGACGTGGCCCTGCAGGTCGGCGCCCAGCCCTCCACCCTGCGCCTGATGCTGCCCGAGTGCTATCTGGCGCAGTCCGAAGACCAGGTGCCCGCCATCCATCAAACCATGCGGGACTACCTGCAAAACGGCGTCCTGACCCAGGCGGTGACGGACGGCTTCATCCTGGTGGAGCGCTTCACCGAAAGCGGCGCTCGGCTGGGCCTTGTCTGCGCGGTAGACCTGGAGCAGTATGACTTTACCCCCGGCAGCAAAAGCCTGGTGCGGCCCACGGAGGAGACCATCGCCGCCCGCCTGCCCGCCCGGATGGCCATCCGCCAGGGCGCGGCCATCGAGCTGAGCCACATCCTCCTGCTGATGGACGATCCCATGCAAAGCGTGGTGGAGCCCCTTTATGCCCGCAGGAACAGCCTGCCCCTGCTCTATGACTTCCCCCTGATGAAGGAGGGCGGTCACTTGCGGGGCTGGGCTATCGCCGACGCGGAGGACAAGGCGCGCATCCGTGAAGCGCTGGCGCTGCTGAAGGCGGCCCAGGGTGCGGATCCGCTGCTGTTCGCCGTGGGGGACGGCAACCACTCCCTGGCCACGGCCAAGCGCTGCTGGGAGCAGCTGAAGCCCACCCTGACGCCCCAGGAGCGGCTGACCCATCCCGCCCGCTACGCGCTGTGCGAGGTGGAGAACATTCACGACGACGCGCTGCTGTTTGAACCCATCCATCGGGTGCTCACCGGCGTCCGCCCGGATGAGGTGATGACGGACTGGACTCTGTACTGCCATTACCGGGGCATGGATTTGTCCGAGGTGACGGCCCCCGGCGAGACGGAACACGCCCTCCGGGTGATTTATCACGGCCACGAGGCCATCGCCGCCGTCAGCAAGCCGGACGGCGCGCTGCCCGTGGATACCCTTCAGCGCTACCTGGACGATTTCCTGGCCCGCCACACGGAGGCCGCCATCGACTACATCCACGGCGACGACGTGGTGCGGCAGCTTTGCCAGCGGGAGGACGCCATGGGCTTCCTGCTGCCGCCGCTGGACAAGGCCGACTTTTTCCCCGCCATCCGCCGCCTGGGCGTGCTGCCCCGGAAGACCTTCTCCATGGGCCACGCCAACGAAAAGCGCTTCTACATGGAGTGCAAGGCGATCCTGTGAGCAGCCATGCTGCAAAGCACAAAACCGGCGCGTAGGTCGCCGGTTTTGGTGAAAACAAACGTATTAGCAAACAGCAAATCGAGACTGGATGAATCATGATGCAAAGTGTGAGAATCTATGAAATGCCCGCCTATAAGATGGTTTCGTCCGGGACAGGCATGTTCGGAGAGGGAAAATTCAATCTGTTTGACCAATGGCTGTTCTCACAAAAAAGAGGCCTGTTTCCGAAGGATTTCCTGCTGATGACGGAAGATGGCTTTGTCTGGCTGTATATGTATGAAGACGGGATGAATGTTCCAGGCGCATTTGAGATCATCGACTTCCAGGGCGGCCTTTACGCTGTGGCAACCGATATCGATCAGAAAACCGACACGGAATTGATGGACACAGAAATCAATAAATTTCTAAGCGATAACGGATTTGAACGCGATCCGTCACGTCCGGCATTAGGAAATATCATAACCTCACCCCTTGCGAAGGAAATCATGGGTTATGAACAGATGGACTACTATATCCCAATTAAACAAAGTAAAAAGAATCAGCAGGAGAAAGCTCTTCATAATTAAAACTATATAGCTTCCGTTTTGTCAGAACCGACGCAGGAGTAAAGACACCATGGATCGACTGCATCCGCAGGAAAATATCATCAAAACCCATGACTTCAACGGAATTGCCGTAGATTTCGTTGAATGGGGCGACACTGTATGGTGCGGAAAAATTGGTTATGCCGACAATCATACCGATGAACCGGATGTTGAAAAAATCATGGAAGACTTCATGTCCGTCTCCGACTTGCCAAACAGCCGTGAAGCCGATTGGGATATATGCATGAGCCTAAACTATCTTTCCCGTGAGCGGCCCAGCGGCGTGATGTTTGGATTTCTTGTGGCAACCGATGTTCAGCCTGCTTCCTATGATCTTTACAAAGTCCCCAGCGCAAAATATCTGCGAATCAGAATATGTGACGAAACCGCGAGAGCCCTCGGGCACGAACCGTGGGCGGGGGGCATTCCGCCATATCAATGGATCGGGGAACAAATAGCCCCTCAACTTGGCTATACATATGGCAGTGACACACTGCCCATCGTTGAATATTATGGTTTTTTCAAACCAGAAGTTGGCGCTCATAAATATTGCTACTTGTATGTTCCGGTGCAGGAAAGCAATGCCGCAATCAAGTAAACGCTGATTGCAGCCAACGTCATTCCAGGACGAAGGCGACCTCGCCGCCCAGCTGGCCGTCCAGGTAATAGGTCAGGGCGTAGGAGCCGGGGCCAAGGCCCGTGAAGTCCTCACAGTCCCGGAAAAGCGCCGTGACCTCCATGAACCAGCTGTCGTTTTCCCCCAGCTCCGGCAGGAACACATAGCCGTCGGTGTCCCAGTAACAGCTGCCGTCCGGCGCGGTGAGGGCCACGGTCAGCAGCGCTTCCCGCTGCTCCTGGGTCTGATAGGTATTGGTCACCTGCAGGTACAGGCGAAGCCCCTCATCCCGCAGGCGCGCCGCGGTGACGTTCTCCATGGGCGGAAGCAGGTCGAAGGGTTCCGGCGGCGCCGATGCGTCCATGCAGGCCAGGCAGGAGGCCGCATCCGTGAAATCCAGGGCGGTGAAGGGCGCCGTCGCGGGCGCTTCCGCCACCAGCCCTGCCCGCGGGAAGGCTGCCTCCGTGTCCGCCTCACCCGTCATCGACTGCTGAAGCCACATCAGGTAGGTATGCCCCGGCAGCACCGACACCTCGGCGCTGCCCTCTGCCCATTCGATGGGCGCGTAGGTGAAATAGCCGTTGGCGCTGTCTATCCAGAACAGGGTGAAGACGCTGTTCGCCGCGCCCTCCGCTGGGACGGCCTGCGACCAATCCACCGTCATCATGCCCTTGTCCACCGCGGCGGTGAAGCCCGTCAGCCAGGAAAGGCCCTCGGAGGCGGGCGCCATCTGGGCCTTTTCACCCCGCAGGACGGCCCCGATCTTCTCCGCCGTGTAGGCCACAAAGCGATGGACGCCCTCGGTGTAGGTCGCAACAGTCATGCCCGCGATGCCGCCCCGCTCGTCCGTCAGCACGGCGCCGGGCAGCGTCCCGCCGATGCCGGTATACAGCAGGCAAGTCGCGCCGTCCAGGGGCGTGGTGGTCAGATGCCGCGCCGGGGCGGAAAAGACCGCGCCCTCCGCCGTGACGCCGCGAATGGTGAGCGGACCCTTTGCCGTGCCCAGTTCGGCGGGCACCGCCGGGGAGGGCCGCTCCAGCGTCAGGCGAAGCAGCGGGCTGTTCACATCAGGCTGCCTGATCTCCGTCACCGCCAGCGCGCCGCCGCTGCCCACGGCCATCAGCTGCCCGACAGGCCGCACCGCCCAGATGGTGGTCAGCAGGGTCGAGGCGTCCTCTATCAGCACCGCCGTGCCCAGGGGCGTCATGCCGCCCTCGGCATCCGCATCCATCAGGGTATAGATGGGAGAAAGCTCCTGCTGCGCCAGGGCGGGCAGGGTCATCACCGCCATCAGCACCGCGCACAGGAGCGCCGTCAGCCGTTTGTTCATGGGGCATCGCCTCCGTCAGTCGATCATGCGCATCTGATCCACGTCAAACACGCCCAGGGTGGTCAGCCGCAGGGAGGGAATCACCGGCAGGCTGGTGAAGCTCAGGGTCATGAAGGGATCCACGCCCTCCGACACGCCCCGGTCATAGGCGGCGCGCTTGCAGGCTTCAAGAGCCTCGTTGACCTCCTCAAGTGGGCTGTCGGTGAACAGGCCCGCCACGGGCAGGGGCAGCTCCCGCACCACCTGGCCGCCCTCCACCACCGCCAGGCCGCCGCCCATGGCCCGCAGCCGGTTCACTGCCAGCACGATGTCCTCGTCCGTCACGCCGCAGGCGATGATGTTATGGCTGTCATGGGCGATGCTGGCCGCGATGGCCCCGCGCTTGAGACCGTAGCCCTTCACATAGCAGCAGGCGGCATGGCCCGTGCCCCGGTGCCGCTCGCACACCACCATCTTCAGCACATCCTGCTCCATGCTGACGCCGGAGGCCCGCCCCAGGTTCTGGGTGACGATCTGCCCCGGCACCATGCCGATGAGGGGCGCGTCCCCCAGGGCCAGGCGCTCCGCCGTCAGCTCGGGCAGATGGAAGGTATCGGTGACGGCATGGAGGATGTCGGGGTCAATGACGGGCTCGGTCAGCGCCACCTCGCCCCCGTCGTAGACCTTCTTCCCCCGCTTGAAGACCATTTCCACCCCCACGTCCCGCAAATTATCCAGCACCACGAAGTCCGCTAGATACCCCGGCGCGATGGCGCCCTTGTTGTTCAGCAGGAAGTACCGGGCGGCGTAGTGGCTGGCCACCTTGATGGTCAGGATCGGGTCGGCGCCCAGGCGGATGGCCTTGCGCACGATGTAGTCAATGTGGCCCTTGTGCAGCAGGTCGTAGGGATGCTTGTCGTCGGTGGAGAACATGCAGCGGTGGGCATACTGCTCGGTGAGCAGGGGCAGCAAGGCCTCCAGGTTCTGGGCGGCCGTACCCTCCCGGATCATGATGAACTGCCCCTTGCGCAGCTTTTCGAGGGCATTGTCAAAGGTGTCGCACTCGTGGTCGGAATACACGCCGGCGGAAATGTAGGCGTCCAGCGCGTGGCCGGAAAGCCCGGGGGCGTGGCCGTCGATCTTCTTGTGATGGGCCTGGCTGACCACGATCTTCTCAATGGTGGAGCGGTCGCCGTAAATCACGCCGGGATAGTTCATCATCTCCGCCAAGCCCAGCACCCTGGGGTGGTCGAAGTAGGCGTTGATGTCCCGCCAGGTGAGCCGCTCGCCGTTCTCCTCAAAGTCCATGGCGGGGACGCAGGAGGGTAGCATGAAGTGAACGTCCAGGGGCAGTCCCTCGGAGGCGCTCATCATGTAGTCGATGCCGCCCACGCCGCACACATTGGCGATTTCGTGGGGATCGGTGATGACCGTGGTGGTGCCGTGGGGAATCACCGCCCGGGCAAAGGAGGCCGGCGACACCAGGGAGCTTTCCAGGTGGATATGCGCGTCAATGAACCCCGGCGCGACGATCCTGCCGGAAACATCCACCTCCTCCACGCCGCTGTAATCGCCCATGCCAATGACCAGGCCGCCCACCACGGCGATGTCCCCGCGGCACAATTCATTGGAGAACACATTCACATAAGTGGCGTTTTTCAGCACCAGGTCAGCCTTTTCCTGCCCCATGGCCGCGCGCACCATCCGCTGCTTCTTCCTGACCTTCTGGGCAATCCGTTCCGCTCGGGTCTTGCTTTCATTCATATCAGGGTGTCCTCCCCTCTTTTTCACCGGGCTGTTTGAACCATTTTACCATACGGAAGGCCTTTGAGCAAGCCAAAGGCACGGGGCGCGCCGCAAAAGTTGCAGCCCATGGAGGACATTGCCGGGCCCGCGCAGAATGTTGTTCCCGTACGGACGCAAGCTCGTCCGCGCGCCATCCCCACCAACCGTTATCAAAGGAGGATCGCCCATGATCCGTTATCTTGAGGCTCAAAAGCTCCTGGCCCTGGAAACCGACCGCACATCCTATCTCGTCAGCCTTCAGTTCCCCGCGCCCATCTGCCTGTACTGGGGCGAAAAAATTGCCGCTGAGGACGGGGTGGCCATCGCCGTCCAGCCCCCGCACAGCTCCTTTGATATGGAAATCTGGCGGGAGCGGCTGGAATATCCGTCCTTCGACGGCCGAACCTTCACGGCGCCCGCCATCCAGGCGGATGTCCCCCTGGCCCTGACCTTCCGCCGGGTGAACATCAGCGGGGAGACCGCCGTCATCACCCTCAGCGATGACGCCGCCGGATTGGAGGTGGCCCTGCATTATCAGGTGGATGCCGCCCACGACGTGCTGATCCGCCATGCGGAGGTCCGGTCGGGCGCGTCCCCCGTGACCCTGTCCCGGCTGGCCAGCGGGGCCTGCTGCCTGCCCCCCGCCTCCGGCCCCTGGACGGCCCACTACACCGCGGGCGCCTGGGGCTGCGAGTTCCAGCGCCGGACGGCCGTGCTGGCGGAGGGCGAATTGCGCCTGGGCTCCGCCCGAGGCATGTCCGGGCACCGCATGAATCCCTTCCTCATCGCCGCCCAGGGCGAGGATGAGGAAACGGGCCTGGCCTGCTGCTGTGCCCTGGGGTGGAGCGGCAGCTGGCAAATCACCGCCTCGACAACCATGTTTGGCCATACCCGCATCACCGCCGGCTTCAGCGACCATGATCTGACACTGCCCCTGGCCCCCGGGGAGCGCCTGGCCACGCCGCCCATGTACCTCTGCCTGAGCCCCGACGGCCTGGGCGGCCTCAGCCGGAAGATGCACGACTTCCAGCGGGACGTGCTGACGGCGGGCTGCCGTCCCCGCCGGGTGCTGTACAACTCCTGGGAGGCCACGGAGTTCAGCGTCCGGGTTCAGGAGCAGATGGCGCTGGCGGAGCGGGCGGCAGCCATGGGCGTGGAGCTGTTCGTGGTGGATGACGGCTGGTTCGGTCAGCGCCACAGCGACCGGGCCGGTCTGGGCGACTGGTATGTGAATCAGGAGAAATTCCCCCATGGCCTGGAGGAGCTGATCGATCATGTCAAGGGCCTGGGCATGGATTTCGGGCTGTGGGTAGAGCCGGAGGCCGTCAACCCGGACAGCGACCTGTACCGCGCCCATCCCGACTGGATCCATCGTCTCAGCGGCATAGAGCCCATTCAGCTGCGCAACCAGTACCTGCTGGACTTCGGCAAGCCTGAGGTGGAAGCCTTCGCCATCGAAATGCTGCGGGGTCTTCTGCGCCGCTATGATATTTCCTACATCAAATGGGACATGAACCGTCCCATGACCGACGTGGCCGAGCGGCTCACGCCCTTCGCCCGGGAGCGGCACATTCTGGCCGTATACCGCATCCTGGAAACGCTGCGCCGGGAATTCCCCCTAGTGGATGTGGAGGACTGCAGCGGCGGCGGCGGTCGGGTGGATCTGGGAATGATCGCCCGCACAGGTCAGTTCTGGGCCAGCGACAACACCGACCCCTACGACCGGCTGATGATTCAGGAGGGATGCTCGCTGCTTTTCGCGCCTGTGTTGACCAGCTGCTGGGTGACGGATACCCCGTCCCACGCCCGCCGCGCCGGAAGGGACGATCTGCGCTACAAATTCCACGTCGCCATGGAGGGCACCCTGGGCATCGGCGCGAACATCAACCGCCTGACTGACCAGCAGCTTGGCGTATGCCGTGAGGAAATCAGCCGCTACAAGACGCTGCGCCACGTCATTCACCAGGGCGACCTGTACCGCCTGCTCCTGCCCACCCGGGAAAACCTCGCGGCCACGGAATACTGCGCCAAGGACGGCAGCGAGGCCGTGCTCCTTCTGTTCCTCCACAGCCAGCGCAGCGGTCGCCCCCTTCCCCGCGTCACCCTGCGGGGCCTGGATGCTGACGCCCGCTACCGGCTATCCGGCACCGAGGAAACCTTTGCCGGTTCCACCCTGATGCGCCTGGGTATTCAGCCTATGCTGTCCGGCGACTTTGACAGCCAGGTTCTGCATTTCGTCAAGCTGTAAGCAGCTTCGTTCCCCGCCCCCGTGCGGGAGAGCGGCGGGCCTTACCGTGCGCGCAGGCAAGACGGAATCCTTTGCGTCGGCTTTGGCGTTTTTCGGAGCGATACGCTTCCCTGCGCGGCCAAACGGCCAAGCGCGCGATACCCTTACGGAATCAGATTCAGCATGTTGTCAATGGTATCCACGTTCACATAGGAGTCCGGCACATCGCCCACAATGATGCTTTCCGCCACCGCCACCTGGGTTACGGCCTCCACCACAGAGACCCCGGCAGGCAGCACCAGCCGCACCTGGGCCCGCATGGTCAGGAAAACCCGGTGCCTGGTCTGATTGATGCCGGCGGAGGTGAACTCCGTGGAAAACTGCGTCACCACCGCCCCCACCGGCAGGATGGATACGCGAATGTCCGGCCCCATGCCGGAGAGCAGCGCGACGCCCAGGGCGCTGCCCAGGGGCACGGACACGCTTTGATTTTCCAGCGCGTCCAGCTTTTCCTGGGCCAGCAGGCTGGCCTTGGAAGCCAAACGGTTCATGCCCGCGGCATTGGCCTGCAGGAGGCGCACGCTGCCGTCGCTGCCCAGGGATACGTCCACCAGGCTTTCATAGCTCACGCCCTGCTGGATGATTTCCTCCGCGGCCTCGTTCAGGGCCTGCACGGCCATAACCTGGGCTCTCGCATCGGCCAGGGTCAGCATCACCTGGGTTAGATTGCGCTCCAGCCAAAGAAACAGAGCCAGGAGCAGCAGCCCCGCCAGCAGCAAGCGCCGGGGCACAGCAAGGTTTTTCCTCTCGATTGCAGTCATGACCGGCCCTCCTTCGTTAAATAGGCATAGCGCGTTGTGGTGAAATGTGCTATAATTATGCTGATGGTTTATGCGCTAAGGGTGAGGATTATCCCCTGAGCGCTGCTCCTGGCGAATGAAGGAGGCGATTCCTTGTTCCATCACCCCAAGCGCAGCAGACAGAATGAACCGGCGCGGGAACCCTGGGCACAGGACGCTCAGAGCTATCCGCCCGAGGATGTATATCCACCGGAGGACGCGGGCGCACCCGAGGACATGTACCCGCCCGACTTTGCGGACGCGCCGGAGGATGCGTATCCCCCCCAAGAGGCCTATCTGCCCCAGGATGCTGACGGCGGCTATGCCGATTTTTACGCGCCCGTGGATCAGGGCGACTGGTCGGACGTTCCCGAGGAGGACGGCGAAGCGCCCCTGTGGGACGATCAGGCCCCGCTGCCGGAGGACGCGGCCTATGCCGACGAGGCTTACTGGGATGACCGGCAGGACGCGCGGACTGCGCCCGCCTCCCGGCCCGTCCATGCCCGCAGTATTTTCAAGCCCGCCGTCAAGAAGCCCAACTTCGCGCTGTGCGTATTGGTGAACGTCGTGCGCATCCTGGCAGTGCTGATCCTGCTGGTGGGACTGGCAGGCGTGGGCGCGGTTGCTGGCATCGCCAAGGGCTATGTGGAAACCGCCCCCAACCTGAACCTGGCCGCCCTGGACGATCAGGCCCAGACCTCCTTTATTTATGACAGCTCCGGCAAGCTGATAACCGAATACAAGGGTGTGGAGAACCGCGTGATGGTCTCCATCGCCGCCATGCCCAAGTATTTGCAGCAGGCCTTCGTCGCCGTGGAGGACGCCCGGTTCTACACCCACAGCGGCGTGGACATCAAGCGCATTGTGGGCGCGTTTGTATCCAACCTGTCCTCCTCCAGCACCCAGGGCGGCTCCACCATCACCCAGCAGCTGATTAAAAATACCCTGCTTTCCAACGAGCAGAGCTACAAGCGCAAAATCCAGGAGGCCTACCTGGCCCTGCAGCTGGAAACCCGCTACACCAAGGATCAGATTCTGGAAAGCTACCTCAACACCATCTGGCTGGGTGAAAACTACTACGGCGTCCAGGTGGCGGCGGAGGGCTATTTCGGCAAGTCCCTGGGGCAACTGACCCTGCGGGAATGCGCCATCCTGGCCGGCACCTGCAACAGTCCCTACTATTACAATCCCCGCCGCAATTTCTACACCCGCTCCAAGGAGGGTGTCGATTATGTAGCCATCACCAACAACCGCACAGATTATGTCCTGCGGTGCATGTACGAGAACCAGTTTATCACCTATGACCAGTACCAGGAGGCGCTCAATCCCGCCACGGCCAACGTGCTGGAGAAGGATCCTTCCACCGGTACGGGCATGTACGAACACGCCCATTATGTGGAATACGCCATCACCGAGGCCGTCGATATTCTCCTGTCCCTCAACCAGCTGGACAACACCGCCGCCAACCGCAGCGCCATGGAGAATCAGCTGCGCACCGGCGGCTACCGCATCATGCTGGCCATGGATGAAACCATCCAGACCACCGTGGAGGAAGCCCTGGAAAACTGGACCAAGTATCCGTCTCTCCGCGACCCCGCCGACAAGGTGTATCGCTCCCGCAACGCCGACGGCACCTATGACGAGATCATCCAGCCCCAGGCCGCGGCGGCGGTGCTTGACTACCGCACGGGCGAGATCAAGGCCATTGTTGGCAGCCGCACCAAGCCCACCCAGCGCAAGACCCTCAACCGGGCCACCGATATGAAGATGCCCGTTGGCTCCTCCATCAAGCCCATCGCCGTTTACGCCCCCGCCCTCGAATTGGGCGCGTCCCCGGCCAGCATCGTGTACAACATGCCCCTGCCCATCGCCGGGTGGAAGGGCTCCAACGGGCAGGATTCCTGGCCCCGCAACTACGGCGGCGGCGGATACGTCGGTCCCGAAACCCTGCGGGAGGGTCTGCGCCGCAGCCATAACGTGGCCGCCGCCCAAACCCTGACCAGCATGGTGGGCATCGACCGTTCCGTGGACTTCCTCCACCGCCTGGGCATTGACGACGGCCATATCGACCAGACGCTCTTTGGTCTGTCCCTGGGCTCCAGCGGCATCACCCCCATGCAGATGACCGTGGCCTACGGCGTGCTGGCCAACGGCGGCGTGTACCAGAAGCCCATTTCCATTCTGGGTATTTCCGACTCGGACGGTCAGGTGGTGTGGGACGGCCACGCCCAGCAGACCCGCCGCAGGGTCTTCAGCGAATCCACCGCCTGGATGACCGTGGACATGATGAAGGACTCCGTGTCCTCCGGCACCTCCACCTCCGCCAAGATCAAGGGCCAAACCGTCGCCGGCAAGACCGGCACCAACTCCGACCAGAAGGGCGTCACCTTCGCCGGCATCACCGGCTATTACGTCTCCTGCGTGTGGGTGGGCCACGACAATTACAAGGCCCTGTCCTCCAAGTCCACGGGCGGCGGCGCGGCGTCCCCCCTGTGGCAGAGCTACATGGCGCAGATTCATCAGGGGCTGAGCAACCGCGACATCTTGGAAGGCGATCCCGGCCAGTACGGTCTGACCACCGCCACCACCTGCGCCGTGTCCGGCCAGCTGGCCACCGACGCCTGCCGTGTCGACGCCAAGGGGTACGGCACCGTCACCGACTACTGGGCCCAGGGCACCGTGCCCACCGTATCCTGCCAGATGCACCGCCAGCAGAACGTCTGCCTGGACAGCGGCATGCTGGCAGGCCCCTACTGCGCCAACACCGCCGTCCGGGGCGTGGTGGTCATCCCCGACGGCCATCCGCTGCACCGCTTCATCGGCACCCAGTATGAGGACGTGCTGACCGAGCACCTGGGCTCCGCCGCCGGCACCAGCGGCATCACCTGCACCTGGCACAATACCCCGGGCAGCTCCGGCGGCACCGACCCCATCACCAGCAACACCCTCATCCCCGACGCCCAGGTGCTCATCAGCCAGGCGCAGGGGATGCTCAGCGGCATGGACGCCTCCTCCGCCCAGTACGCGGCCATTCAGAATGCCATGAACAACCTTTCCGGGGTCATTCAGTCCGGCTCGCCCAGCCAGGGCGATGTCGCGGCGGCCATGGGGCTGCTGACCCAGGCCATGGCGGGCATTTATTGATGCTGCTGATGATGTCGACGGCGGCAATGCCGCTGGACGCTGTGGTCAATGCTCTGCAAACCCTGCGCGCGCCTTTGCAGCAGGGGGAATACGACCTCCACCGCCTGGTGATGGACGCCCTGAACCAGGCGGGGCTCCCCTTTGAGCATGAGGTTCCCCTGGCGCCCAGGTGCCGCATCGACCTGATGGCAGGCGGCATCGGCGTGGAAATCAAGCGCGGCCATGTGGACAAGGCCCGCCTGCGGAGCCAGCTGACCCGCTACGCTCAATGCCCTCGGGTGGAGGGGTTGATCCTGGTTACCGAAAAAACCGTCGATCTGCCGCGAGCCCTCTGCGGGAAGCCGCTGCGGCTGGTCTGTCTGAATCGTCTGTGGGGGATCGCACTATGACGGAATCGACCTGGCGGGAGGACGCCGCCCTGCTTCCGGCCTATCTGCAGGAAAGCTACACCCTGCCCGGGCGCACCTGCGGCACCCTGAGCTACAACCGGCGCAGCAAGTGCTGGGTGGTGAAAGGCGACCCCAGCGTAACGGAAATGTGCAAACGCCTTTTCCCCGGCACGGCGGGGAGCAAGCGCGGCGAGGCCCGCTTTACCGCCCACCGCCGGATGGTGGGGGAGTTGTGCTGGCTGATGCTGCGCTATCCCCTCGACATCCGCCCCGGTGACCGCGCCCTATGGGACCGGGCTGTGGAGGATGCCCGTAACGCCGCCGTCCGCCGGGAGAAGGCGGCCATGCTGCCCCAGCGGATGACCCCGCCGGAGGGCAGCTTCACCGGCCAGCTGATGACCTTCCAGCAGGAGGGCCTGGCTTACCTGCTTCAGCACGACCGCTGCCTGCTGGCCGACGAAATGGGCCTGGGCAAGACCGTGCAGGCGCTGTCCTGGCTGGCCTCCACCGGGCGCTTCCCTTGCCTGGTGATCTCGCCCGCTCACCTCACCCGCAACTGGACGGAGGAAGCCCTGCGGTTCCTCCGCCTGGACGGCCAGCCCCCCCGCGTCCATGTGATCCGAGGGCTCAAGCCCTATGAGCTGCCGGAGGCGGACATGTACATCATGCACTACCTGCTCCTGCGCGGCTGGAAGGACGTGCTGTCGGCCCTGCCCTGGCAGGCGGTGATCTTCGACGAGGTGCAGGAGCTTCGTCACACGGGCACGGAAAAGTATTCCGCCGCCAGCCTCCTGTCCGAGAGCTGCGAGCGGGTCATCGGCCTGTCCGGCACGCCCATTTACAACAAGGGCGGGGAAATCTGGAACGTCATCAACATCCTTGATTATCACTTTCTGGGCGACTGGGAGAGCTTCACCCGGGAGTGGTGCTACGGCTACGGCAACGCGGTGGTCATCAAGCCCGATCTTCTGGGGGATTACCTGCGCCGGGAAGGGCTGATGCTGCGCCGCACCAAGCAGGAGGTGCTCCGGGAACTGCCGCCCAAGCGCCGCCTGGTGCAGGAACTGGACTGGAACGACAAGGTCTACGCCCGGCTGATGGAGCCCATCCTGCCCGAGCTGCTCCGCTGGCGCAGCGACGGCGCCCTGACGCCCTCCGCCCGCGCCATGCTGGAGGAGGCCATCAGCCAGCGGGCCCGGCAGGCCACGGGCGCGGCGAAGGCCCCCTATGTGTGCCAGTTTGTAAGGGCGCTGCTGGAGGGCGGGGAAAAGGTGCTGCTCTTCGCCCACCACCATGAGGTGATGGATCTGTACAAGCAGGAGCTGCACAGCTTCTCCCCGGGCTTCATCACCGGCCGGGAAACCTCCGCCATGAAGGAGCGGGCGGTGGAGCGCTTCATGGACGGCCGAACCGACATCCTGTGCGTCAGCCTCCGGGCCGCCAGCGGCCTCAACCTTCAGCGGGCCACCTGCGTGGTCTTTGGGGAATTGGACTGGAGCCCCGCCGTCCACAGTCAGGCGGAGGATCGTGCCCACCGCATCGGTCAGGAGGACTCCCTGCTGTGCTATTATCTGGTGGCCCCCCAGGGCAGCGACGCGGTGATGCAGGAGGCCCTGGGCCTGAAGGTGAGCCAGTTCGTGGGCCTCATGGGCGACCGCCCCGTGACCCAGGCCGAGGCCGTCCAATCCGCCAGCCTGGCCCGGCAGCATGTGGAGCGCCTCGTCGCCCAGCTGGCCGAGACCTCCGCCGCGACATCATAAAATCAGGAAAGGAAACAGCGCATGAAGATCGACGCACCCCGCCTGGAAGACTGTCAGCCCCTCCTGCCCATGGATACCCTGCCCGATGAGGACGAATTCGAGGGCCTGCTGCTGGAGGGCGTCGATCTGACAGACCGCGACCTGCACAGCCGGGAATTCCGCGGCTGCGTCCTGCGCAAGTGCGTCCTCACCGACTGCGATCTGCGCCGGGCGGGCTTCACCGACGTGCTCCTTGACCACTGCGACCTGTCCGGGGCCAATCTGGAGGACGCCGTGTTCGTCCGCTGCCATGCGGACGTGTGCCGCATGACGGGCGCCGACCTCATCCATGCCCTGCTGCGCCAGACCCGGCTCACCGGCTGCAAGTGCGACTTCCTCAACCTGGCCGAGAGCAAGTGCGACCGCGTCCTCTGGGAGGACTGCATCCTGCAGGAGGCCTCCATTGAGTCCGCCGCGCTGAAGGCGGAGTTCGACCGCTGCGACTTCACCCGCGCCGCCATCCACCGCACCGCCATGAAGGGCCTCGATATGCGCACCTGCACCCTGTCCGGGCTGATCGTCACCCCGGGCGATCTCTACGGCATGGTGGTCACGCCCCTGCAGGCCGCCGAGCTGGCCCGTCTGCTGGGCCTGGTCATCCGATAGAGCCTTCGGCTCATTTCCGGTAAACTCGTCTTTTGACCCCAGCTTGACTTATATCCACGAAAGGAGCGCCGCCATGCTGCACATCGGCTGTCATCTCTCCGCCGCCAAGGGCTACGCGCCCATGGGGCGGGAGGCGCTGTCCATCGGCGCGAACACCTTCCAGTTCTTCACCCGCAACCCCCGCGGAGGCAACGCCAAGGCCGTCTCGCCTGAAGACGTGGCCGCTTATCTGACCCTGGCCAGCGAAAACGGCCTGGGCGTCATCCTGGCTCACGCGCCCTATACCCTCAACGGCTGCTCGGCGGACGAGAGCGTGCGCGACTTCGCCCGCCGCACCCTGCGGGATGACCTGGAGCGCATGGAGCAGCTCCCCGGCAACCTGTACAATTTCCATCCCGGTAGCCATGTGGGCCAGGGCGTCGACGTGGGCATCGGCCTCATCGCGGACATGCTCAACGCCGTCCTATGGGAGGATATGCGCACCACCGTTCTGCTGGAAACCATGGCCGGGAAGGGCAGCGAGGTGGGCGGACGCTTTGAGGAGCTCCGGGCCATCATCGACCGGGTCAGGCTGAACGACCGCCTGGGCGTGTGCCTGGATACCTGCCACGTCAGCGACGCCGGGTACGACATCGTCGGCGACCTGGACGGCGTATTGGCGGAGTTCGACCGCGTCATCGGCCTGGACCGATTGAAGGCCATCCACCTCAATGACAGCAAGAATCCCCGCGGCTCCCGGAAGGATCGCCATGAGAAGTTAGGGGAGGGCGCCCTGGGCTTCGACGCCCTGATGCGCGTAGTGAACCATCCCGCCCTGCGCGGCCTGCCCTTCCTGCTGGAGACCCCCAACGAGCTGGAGGGCTATGCCCGGGAAATCGCCCGGGTGAAGGAGGCGCGCCGATGATCCGCGTGTCGGCAGGCATCATCCGCCGGGCGGACGGGCACATCCTGATCTGTCAGCGGGGCCCGGGGCGGCACAACGCCCACCTGTGGGAATTCCCCGGCGGCAAGCAGGAGGACGGCGAAACCCCCGCCGCCTGTCTGGCCCGGGAGCTGCGGGAGGAATTATCCCTGACCGTCCGGGACATCCGCCCCTATGAAACCCGGGAGGCGGAGGGGTTGACCTTTGACTTTCTCCTGGCCGATGCCGACGGCGAACCCGTCCTCACCGAGCACGAGGATGCCGCCTTCGTCGCGCCCCGGGAGCTGGCACGCTACGCCTTCTGCCCGGCGGACGCGCCGGTGGCCCTTGCCCTTGCCCTGGCCCTGCGCCATCCGCCCCTGACGGACTTTTTCTGGGACTTTGACGGCACCCTCATGGACACCTATCCCGCCATGGTCACGGCCATGGAGCGGGCGCTGACGGCGCAGGGCGTCGCGGAAAGCCCCGACCGCCTGCTCACGCTGATGAAGGACAGCCTGGGCCGCTGCGTCCAGGTCATTGCTGACGCCCATGGGCTGGACGCGCGGGCGCTGACGGACGCCTTCCGCCGGGAGGAAGCGCCGCTGCTCCCCGACGCCCCGCCCATGCCCGGCATCGCCGAGGCACTGACGGCGCTCCATCGCGCGGGCTGCCGCCATTATCTGGTTACCCACCGGGACAAGGCCGCGCTGACGGCGCTGGATAAAGCCGGACTGCTGCCGCTGTTCACCGACGCCGTCACCGCCGAGGACGGCTTCCCCCGCAAGCCCGCGCCGGACAGCCTGCTGGCCCTCATCCGCAGCCACGGCCTTGACCCGAACGCCTGCGTCATGCTGGGGGATCGGCCCCTCGACATCCGCGCGGGACAAGCCGCCGGAACGCTCACCTGCCTGATCGACCCCGATGGCCGCTTTCCTGATGAGCCCTGCACCCTGCGCCGACCAAGCGCCCATGGACTGGCCGAGCTGCTGCGGCCCCAAGCTACCCAAGATATGAACCAACAGGAGGATCGCCATGCGTAAACTCACCGCACTACTGCTTGCACTGACCCTGCTGCTCCCTCTGCCCGTCATGGCCGCCGCTGAACTGACCCTCGATCCGCTGACGGAGATCATCCGCCCGGGCAAGGCTGTCACCATCGGCTTCAGCGCGCCCTCCGCCGGAGAGGTCAACCTGTATCTGACGGACGAGGCGGGCGGGATCGTCATGGTGGTCATGGAGGCATACGCCGCCGTTCCGGGCGGCAACACGCTGTGGTGGAACGGCACCTACCAGGGCGCGCCCGCCCCGGAGGGCAGCTATCTGCTGACGGTTCAAATGGGCGACCAGACCGCCTCCACCCCCGTAACGGTGGGCGTTGAGGCCCCCTATCTCACAGGCATCGCGGCCTCGGCGGAGGTCATCACGCCGGAGGCCCCGGTGGAAGTCAACTTCTACGCCAGCGTGGACGGCTTTCTGACCCAGGGCGCTTGGGTGGAGGACACCTGGCGAAGCCTCAGCACCACGGCGGTGGAAGCGGGCTGGCAGTCCGTGATTTTTGACGGCACGGGCCTCAGCGACGGCCCCGTGGCCCTGACCCTGACCCTTTCCGACGCCGCCGGCTATCCCTCCAATGAGGAGCATGTGAACGTCACGGTCAGCGGCTTCCAGAGCGTGACCGCGCCCCCGCCGGTCACCGCGACCCCCGCGCCCGAGGAATCCCTGCCCGACCTCACCACGACCCCGGAGGACGCCCTTGACCTGCCCCTGCCGGAAGCCTCCGGCGAGCCTGTGCGGGAGGAGCTCTCCCTGGATGGCGACATGCCCGCCGTCAGCCGGGACGATGGCGTTTTCACCCCCGCCCACGGCAGCCCCTACGAGGGGCAGGATACCACCCTCAATTATTGGACCCTGCCCATGGACATCACCGACGAAGCCGCTGTATGGGAGATGCTGATGCAGCCCATCACCGTCATTGACGGCAACGAAAAGAACCAGACCAGCCTGCGGTCGGAGCCCAGCGAGGACAGCACGCGGGTGGCGGTGGTCACCCGGGCGACCCAGGGCGTCCATGTGCTGGAAAACCTGGACAACGGCTGGTCGCTGGTGGAGTGCTACTCCTCCTCCTTCCACGACAGCAAGGTGAAGGCCTGGAACATGCTCACCCAGGGCTACGTCAAGACCAGCGAATTGAAGACCATCACCCCCGCCGATGATTACGGCATCGTCATCGACAAGCTGACCCAGCGGCTGTACCTGTTCAAGGACGGGGCGCTGTTCTCCACCATGGATGTTTCCACCGGCCTGGCCAACGATCGCCAGCCCTACAACGAAACCCGCTCCGGCGAGTTCCTGCTCACCAGCGCCGTGGGCGCCTTCAGCAGCGATAACCTGGTCTGCGGGCTGGCCATCCGCTTTAATGACGGCGACCTGCTCCACGAGGTGCCCCACGTTGTCAACAAGGACGGAACAAAGAATTACGGCTACACCGAGCCCAGCCTGGGCGAGCGCGCCAGCCACGGCTGCATCCGCGTCCAGCGCAAGCGCACCCCTGAGGGCGTGAACATGCAGTGGCTGTGGAACAACCGCAAGCGCAACATCAAGCTGGTCATCTGGGAGGACTGGCAGGGTCGGCAGATCCCCATCCCCGAGGACGACTTCACCCTGTACTACAACGCGGCGGGCAACGGCAAATACTATCACAGCCAGGAAAAGTGCTACTCCGCCAAGGACAGCGTGACCTTCACCCCCTTCACCTATGCCGAGCTGGACACCGGCGACTTCGCCAAGCTGGAGCGCTGCCCCTACTGCGTGCCGGAAAAGCGGCGGGAGATACTGGAGGAAATCAACGCCAAGTACCTCCCCGGCGGAGACCACGACCCGGTCATCACCCGGGCGCGTGAAAAATACCTGAACGGCGAGTACGACTGATGATCCCGGTGGCTTTCAACATCATCACAGGGAGGTCTTGATGGAATGAACATCGTTGACTATGTGGTAATCGGCATTGTGGGGCTGAGCGTGCTCTTCGGCTTCTACCGGGGCTTTGTCAGCTCGGTGCTCAATACCGGCGGATGCCTGCTCTCCTTCGGGCTGTCCTTCCTGCTCTATCCCAAGCTGGCGGACATCATCAGGGGCAACACGGAGCTGGTGCGCACCCTCATGCACTACACCGACGCCTCCAGCCGCATCGGCGATCTGGAGCTGGCCATCTCCAACGTGGCTGCCATGACCCGGGAGGGCATTGCCCAGGTCATCAGCAAGGTCAGCCTGCCCCCGCCCCTGGACGCCCTCCTGCTCAACAACCTGGAAACCCAGGCCTACGCCTCCGCCGGCGTCAGCTCGGTATCCGATTATGTCAGCCAGACGCTGATGAACGCCTGCATCAACATCCTGTGCTTCGTGGTGTGCTTCGTGGTGCTGTTCATCCTTATTTCCATCATCGTCAACGCCCTGAAGGCCATCTTCCGCTTCCCGGTGCTCAAGCAGCTGGACTGGCTGGTGGGCGGGGGCTTCGGCTTCCTGCGCGGGCTGCTGATCTGCTACGCCGCCTTCGCCATCGTTCCCCTGGTGCTGACGGTGGTGCCCATGGATCTCATCAGCGAGCTGCTGGACGCCAGCAGCCTGGCCCCGCTGTTCAACAACGGCAACCTCATCCTCGCCATCATGAATGGCGGGTTATGAGAAATTTTCCGCATCCTGCCGTCAATGGGAAGGAAAGCCGCTTCTGGTACGTTTGATAAGCAGAGGCCATAGGCTGATAGCGTCCGCGGCCCCCTGCCCAGGTTACTGTGATACGCGCTTGTGCGCTGGAGGTGCTTGCCATGTTCATGAATCGTGTTGTGGCCTGCCTGCTTGCGCTGTGCATGCTGTTCAGCGGCACGGCTTTGGCTGAACTCGCCACGCCCACTGATCTTGACCCCACACCCACGGTCGTCCCTGATGTGACGCCTTCCCCCACCCCCACGGAAGAGCCAACGGCGGAGCCCACCCAGGCGCCCACGGAAACGCCAACCCCCACGGCGGAACCCACGGAGACGCCGACGGCAGCGCCCACGGAGGCCCCGACTCAGGCGCCTACGGAAGAGCCCACCCAGACGCCCGAGCCGACTCCGACCGCCGAGCCCACCCAGGCCCCCTGGGATGAGGCTCAGTGCGACCATGCCAATGAGAACTGCCTCCAGGCTCCTCCCTGCGGCGCGGCGGACTGCACGCACATCGGGCTGGACGCCCACGGGCTGGAAATCCCCCTGTGCGAAAAGGGCCGCTGGCTGCTGAACCAGCAGGACGCGCTGATCCGTGAGCAGGGCCCCCGCAAGGCCCGGAGCATGCGGGCCACCGTCATCGACCTGAACAAGGCCGACGCCACCATCTGGCGCAGCGGCGTCTATACCGTCCAGGGCGGCAACCTCCGCCCCGGCGCGTCCCTCACCATTGCCGAAAACCGCCTGGTGGTGCTGACCCTGAATGAGGTCACCCTGGAAACCCTCAGCGTTCAGGCCTCCTCCCAGGTCACCCTGAGCCTGGGCCAGGTCAGCGCCCTCACCGCCCTCAGGCTGGGCAGGAAAGCCGAGCTCACCGTGCTGGAGGGCGGGGCCGTCGCCATCGAGCGGGTGGAAAAGACCGAGCAGGAGCCCGGACAGATCAAGGTACAGGGCGGCAGCGTCCGCATGACCGCCGAGGAAGCGAAGGGCCGCGCCATGCTGGTCTTCGACGCTCCCGGTATCCGCGCCGTCACGGTGGAAGGCCAGCCCTATGCCGCCAACTGCCCCGACGCCAAGGGACAATGCTGCCTGTGGCTTCCTTCGCCCGACGCGGGCAAGCACTGGGTCGGCACGGTGACGGACGGCACCCTGGCGGTGGTGCAGGAGGACAGCCTGCCCCAGGAGACGCCCTCCGCCATCACCCCCGGCACGAGCAACGCCCTTCAGGCCAACACCGCCTATGAGCTCAGCGGCGCCATCCAGGCCGGTACCCTGCTGACCATCGACCAGCCCGGCGTTACCCTGGTGCTGCGCGACGTGACCTTTGCCGATCCCCTCATCGAGGCCTTCCAGCCCTACACCCTGTACACTAAGGGCGATACCACCCTGGGTGGTCTGGGCGGAAGCGGCGCGGTGACCATCATCAACGAGGGCCTGCTGACCCTGCACGGCACGCTGCCCGCCAACATCGACATCAGCGGCGGCGCTGTCATGCTGGATGCCGTGCCCGCCGGTTACACCGCCCACAGCGTGGGCGTTCCCCTGACCCGTCAAGCCCTGACGGTGGACGGTCAGGCGCGGCCCCTGCTGATCGTGGGGAGCTCCATCGCCCTGCCCGCGCTGTCCGGCGGCGCGTCCTACGCCATCGACACCAACGATCAGACCATCACCGTGACCACCGTCCAGGCGGGCCAGCGGGCCTTCCGCCTGACGGACGCCGCACCCCAGGCGGACGCGGGAAATGCCCAGTCCTTCACCGTGGAGGGCGATGGGCGGTATGTGGACGGCGCCATCAGCGCCGCGGGTACCACCGCCTCCGCCACCCTGCGCAACGTGCTGCTGCAAAGCGCCGGAAGCGTGCTGCGGCTGGACGGCGAGCACCTGACCCTGGCGCTGGAGGGCGATAACGCCCTGCGCTCCACCGGCAGCCCGGCCATCACCCTGGCAGGCGGTTCCACCGTCAGTCTGGATGCCCGCTCCGGGCGGCTGCTGCTCTCCGGCCAGCAGGATCTGACCGGCGTCACCCTGCTGGGCAACATCAAGGTGGAGCCTGAGCCCGCCGCGCCGCACCTGTCCCTGATGATCCGGGACGCCAGCGGCAACCCTGTTCCCAACACCGACCTGACGCTGATGGCCGGCGGCCAGACCTGGCAGATGAAAACCCATTACGACGGCTCCCTGCATCTGTGGGGAATGGAGAGCCTCCAGGGCGGCGCCATCGCGGCCCAGAGCGGCGACACCGTTTATACCGCCGTGGTCATGGGCGGCCAGGAGGATGTTACCCCCGGTCTCTCCCTGTCCGGCCTGACCTGTGAAAGCCTGCCCAACGGCGACCTTCGCGTGACCTTCTCCTGCCCCGGCGCGGGTACCCTGGGCCTGCAAATGCTCTCCGGCGACGCGGCCATGCCGGATACCTTCCTGGCCTCCGCCACGCAGATAAACGTATCCAACGGCCAGGCCGTCATCAGCGGCATTGCCGCCGGACAGGACGTGACCCTTCGTCCCTACGCCGCGACGGCTGAGGGCGCGGCGCTCAACGACCGCACCGCCGACGGCTTCCAGTTCGGCGAGCGGGTGGTGTATCATCACCGCGGCCCCTGGGCACCGGCGGAAGGCTCCATGGACAGGGCCTACACCGGCCGCGCCTACAAGGCGTCCATCGCCAATCTGCCTGAGGGCGCGAAAATCACCTACACCGGCCGCCATCTCAACGATGACGGCATCCCCTTCCTGGTGGGCGATTACGTCATGCACATCACCATCCCCGAAGGCCACCCCGACTACCTGGTCGGCACAGTGGACATCCCCTTCGCCATCACCCGGGCGGTGCTGACCATCGTCCCCGCCCCCAACCAGGAAAAGTACGCGGGCGAGATGGATCCCGTCTTTGACTATGAGGTGCGCGGTCTGCTGGAGGGCGATCAGCTCTACGGCGAATTGTGGCGCGAGGAGGGCGAAGAGCCCGGCAACTACCGCTTCGTCCTGGACGGCTTCGAGTGCGAGGACTGGTACACCCTGCGCATTGCCAGCAACGCCTATGTGTTCACCATCCTGCCCGGTGAGTACTTCATTCTCCCCCCCGGCCCGGTGGGCTACCTCTTCGGCAAGCTGACCCCGGTGCGCCAGGAGATCGTCAAGGGCGACCGGCGGGCCGTGGCCGTCAGCCTGGCCACCAAGGACAGCCTGGTGGTCAACCACAGCGTGTTCGGCGGCATCGTCCGGGATAAGGCCACCGACAAGCCCTGCCTGTTCATCCCCTCCCTGAGCTACAACGCGGAGATGGATGAAGTCCTGCTGCGCATCCGCACCGAGGCGGAGCTGAACGACGACGGCGGCTATGTCACCGACCGCAACGGCGACCTGGTCTGGGGCGGACGAACCATGCGCATCAGCTGGATCGCCGGACGGCGGATGCACGAGCTGGGCGTGGACGCGGTCTGCCTGAACAACAGCGGCGTCGGCCTGACCCTGCGGCTGGAAGACCTGCTCTCCCAGGAGATGCAGGACTATGTCGCCGACCAGGGCGGGGATCTCAAAAAGGTGTACTTCCGCATGGAGGTGCTGCCCCGCGAGACCATCCCCGAGGATATGAGCGGGCTTCAGCCCGTCACCAAGGCCTATGACCTGGCGGTGTACATGGTCATCGACCGCCAGGAGACGGACGTGACCGCCCTGCTGCCCGGGCTCACCGCCGCCATGGAAATGGAAAGCACCGCCGACCTGCTGCGGGCCATGGAGCGCTACAATGAAGAAACCTTCGCTGTCGAGTTCACCCTGGCCCAGAAATCCGGCGACGATGCCTCCGCCCGGATGACCACCACCCTGGTGGAGCCCTTCCTCACCGACCCGCTGGATGTCGCCTGGCCTCAGATGATGGACACCGCCCGTTACCTGCTGATGCCGCTGGAAGCCTCCGGCACCCTCTGCGCCGTCCGCGCGCCGCTCCCCGAGGAACCGGTCGAAGCGACGGCGGCCCCGATCTGATACGAAAAAAGCGGCCTATGTCGCTTTGTCGACAACCAAAGGCGCTGCCACAGGAACAATTGTGGCAGCGCCTTTTATGATGCTTTTCACTTTTTCATCTGCCGCAGAAGCCCCTCGCAGCCTTCCCGGATGTCCGCATACGCGATATCGAACCGATCCGAATACCAGGGATCGCTCACATCCCCGGGCCGGTCGGTGAAGGACATCAGCAGCCTCAGCTTGCCGTCGGGATCGTCCCCGACAATCCGCCGCATGGCGTTCATGTTCCAGCGATCCATACCAATGATGAGGTCATAGGCCGCGTAATCCGCTTTGACCAGCTGGCGGGCCCGATGCGGCTCACAGGGAATCCCATGGCGGGCCAGCTCCGCCCGGGCCCTGGGATCCACCGGGTTGCCGATTTCCTCCCGGCTGACGGCACAGGAGTCCACCTCCACATCCCGCCGCCCCTGCTGGCGCGCCAGATGCCTCAAAATCATTTCCGCCATGGGACTTCGGCAGATGTTGCCGTGGCAGACGAAAAGCACCTTCATTCCTTTTCCCCCCGCTGTTTCCGCTTACCGGATCACCTTGTCCTCCGTGCCGCTGTAACGCTGCCAGCACAGATCGAACAGCCGCCGGGACAGGTTGGCGATGTGGTCGCTCATTTTGTTGTTGCAGCCGTTGGTGACCAGGGCAAAGACAAAGGATGTCTCCGGGTCGTAATAGACGTTGCACAGGATGCCTTCGGACATGCCCTGATGGCCGTAGATCATCCGGCCCTTGACCAGGTTATCCATGCGATTCACGCACAATCCATAGGGCGAGGAAATCTTCACGGCGCCCTTGTCCTTCTGGTCGGCCATCATTTCCGCCACGGTTTCCGACTGCAGGATGGTTTCGCCGTCCAGGGAGCCGCCATTGCACAGCAGCATACCCACGCGGCAGAGATCCTCGCCCTTGAACCACAGCGCGCCGATGGTCAGCTCGTTATGCCGGTCTGGATTCACGGAGGCGTCCCATTCGGAAGCCAGGACGCGGCTTCGGGCCCGGGTCACGGAGCCGTCCGCCCCATACTGGGTGGCAATCCAGGCCGGGTGCTGAAGCAGCGACGGATGATAGGCGGCGTCGATCCCCAGGGGGGCAAAGAAATCCTCCGTGATGGAGTCGTTGAGGTTTTTCCCCGCGACGGTTTCGATCAGGCTGCCCATGATGCCCGCGCCGAAGTTGCTGTAACGGTACTTGCTGCCGGGCTTCTCCTGATAAAAGCTGCCGCTGCGCCTTTTGCCGGTGAGAATCTCCGACAGGGTGTACTTCCCGGCGGAATACGCGCCGTAGGGATTCAGGGAGGAGGTGTGCGTCATCAGATGCCGGAGGGTGACCTCCGCCTTTTTCGCCTTGGGGTTGTACACCTCATAGCCCAGATAATCGCCGATGCCCTTGTCCAGGTCGATCAGGCCGCGCTCCACCAGCTGCATCATGTGGATGCCGGAGATCATCTTGGTCACCGACGCCGTACGGAAGTAGGTCTCCGCCGTCACCAGCTCCTTGGTTCTTTTGTCCGCATAGCCGTAAAGACGATGGTAGACGATTTCGCCGTCCTTGGCAACGTAGAGCGCCCCGCCCACGGTCTTATAGCTCTTGAAGGCCTTGGTGACGGCCAGCTCAAAGGCTTCGTCCTCCTCCGCCAGTGCGCCCAGAGGCACGCACAGGCAAAGCGCCATCAGCATACAGCAAACCCTGCGGAAAAACATAGCCATTCCCTCCACGATGCCTGCGCCACGCCATGCCTGCGCACAACGCTGTACCGCCCATCCCGCAGGCGGCTTCTGGAAAAATGCGTATTAACACTTGTAAATTGATTATATCATGTCGATTTCTGAAAGTACACCCAAATTTTTGATTTTCCCCAAAGAAAAACAATAAAAGGCGGAAGCGAGGACAGTTTTTGCCCCGCGGATGGCGGAAAACCCTTTCATCCCCTTTTGCATATGCTGTGGGGTAAGGGGGGAAGCGGTATGCTGCTGCATCCATATGACCGGGAGGCCGCCGTCTTGTACGCCCATCAGTGGGCTTATGGCCGGAACCCGCTTTACTACGATTACGAGCGTCTGGGCGGGGACTGCACCAACTTCGCGTCCCAGTGCATCTATGCCGGGAGCGGCGTCATGAACTACACGCCGACCTTTGGCTGGTACTACATCGACGCCAATCGGAAGGCCCCTGCCTGGACAGGCGTACCCTACTTGTACAATTTTCTGACCAGGAGCAAGGCGTCCGTCGGGCCGACGGCGAGGCCCTGCCGAATGGATGAGCTGGTTCCGGGAGATTTGGTTCAGCTTTCCTTTAACGGAGAAACCTACAAGCACTCGCCCATCGTCGTGGCTGTCGGCTACCCGGTGACGCCGGACAATATCCTGGTTGCCGCCCACAGCGATGACGCGGATCATCGGCCTCTGTCCACCTACCCATACAAGAAAATACGGTGCTTGCACATCACCGGCGTTCTGCGGCCCTGAGCTTTGCTTCTTTGTTAACAAGGGCCATATCTCCGCAGAAAAAAACTCCCGCCTTGATTAAGGCGGGAGCACAGACTATCTACAAACGATTGAGAAACAGCTGAGTTGATTGCCGTCTGCAAGACTGCAATCGTATCCGCCGGCTTTGCTGGCGGGGCGGGGAGTTTTTCGTAGCAAAATGTCATTTTGCAGAGAAAAACATTCTTTAGTTTCTCTCGACAAAGTGGCATCGCCACTTTGTCGAAACCCAAAACTCCCACCTTGGTTAAGGCGGGAGCAGCTTGCCACGAAAATGGCTTTCGCCACCTTCATGGAATGGGCTTACTTGTTCACCGTGCAGTGCATGAAGTACTTGTAGCCCAGGGGGTTGGAGAAGAAGCCCTCCACGCTGTCATCCAGCATGTAGATGTCGGTGTAGAAGTACAGGGGGATGAGGCAGCCGGAAGCCATCAGCATATCCTCGGCGATGTGCATCATGGCATAGCGGTTGGCGCTGTCGGTGCAGGACTTGATGGCGTTGATGAGCACGTCATAGGTCTGAGCCCAGGTGCCGTTCTCCACCTTCACGTCCAGGCCGTAAGGCGTCAGATCCAGGCTGTACATGGCCAGGTCGGCATGGGCGCCCTTGCCGTACTGGATGTCGTTGTTGCCGGAGCCGGAAACCCACATATCCAGGAAGCAGATGGGATCGTTGTAGTCGGCCAGCCAGCCGTTGCGGGCCATGAAGTAGTCGCCGTTCTTGCGGGTGTTCAGGAAGGTATTCCACTCCTGGTTGCTCAGGTTGACGGTGATGCCAACGCCGGCCAGCACGCCCTGGATGTATTCGCCGATGGCCTGATGGCCGCCGCCGTTATTGTACAGGTAGTCCAGGGAGGGCACGTCGGTGAACATGCCGGTGGCCTCGTCATAGGCATAGTACTTCTTCAGGGTCGCCATGGCGGCGTCCCAGTTGTCCATGTAGGCGTCCTCGGAGGTGTTCCAGTAGCCGTCGAATTCGTCGGAGGTACCGGCGTTCTTGTAGAACTCGGAGCCGTCAGCGTCGGTCATGCCCATGGCCACGAAGCTGGAGGCGGGCACCTGACCGGCCTGGCCGATCTCGGTGACGATGTAGTTGCGGTCCAGCAGCAGGCCCAGCGCGTTGCGGATCTCCGCGCGGGCAGCCTCGGCTTCCGCACCGGTCAGCTCGCTGGAGGCGGGCAGGATTTCCTTGTTGACGTTCCAGCAGGCGTAGTAGGTGCCGATCTGGCCGGCCACCACAAACTCCGTGGGATACTTCTCCTTCAGGGAAGCGATCTCGGAGGTGGGCACGGAGTCAATCAACTGCCAGGCGCCGTTCTCGAAGTCGGCCAGCATGTTGTTGTCGGCATCGGACAGGTAGCACTCCAGCACGTCCATGGTGACGGTATCGGCCTTGAAGTAGTTGGGGTTCTTGGTCAGGGTGATCTTGCTGTTGTGCGCCCAGCTGGACATGACGTACGGGCCGTTGCACACATAGGTGGAGGGATCGGTGGCCCAGGCTTCGCTGGCAACCACGTCCTCGCGCACGGGCAGGTAGGTGGGGAAGGCCAGCAGCTCGTTCCAGTAGGCCACGGCGTTGTTCAGCGTCACGGTCAGGGTCTTGTCATCCACGGCGGTGACAGCCAGCTTGGCGTCGGGGTTGAGCAGGTTGCCTTCCTCGTCCGCCTCGTACATTTCGGCATAGCCCTTGACGACCTCGAACATGTAGCCGTAGTCAGCGCCCAGGGCGGGGGAAGCGGCGCGCTGCCAGGCATACTCGAAGTCCTTGGCGGTCAGCGGCTGGCCGTCGGACCAGGTCAGGCCGTCCACCAGGGTGTAGGTGTAGGTGGCGGTGCCGTCCTCGTTCATCACGGGATCAGGCAGCTCCACGGCGCATTCGGGGACGATGGTCAGGCTGCCGTTCTCGTCCTGGGACCAGGTGGCCAGACCGGAGAACAGGTGAGCGATCATGGTCGCGCCGTCCACAGCGGAGTTGAGGGCGGGATCCAGGGTATCGGGCTCGGAAGCCAGGCAGACAGCCAGGGTGGACGGAGCGTCCTCAGCCACGGCAGCCAGGCCGCAGGAGAGCGCCATCACCATGGCCAGCACGAGGGCAATGAGCTTCTTCATGGTTTGTTCCTCCTTCAAAAATAGGATGAATCTATCAAAAATGCGAGATCGCATCTTTGAACGTGGGAAATGGGGAACGTTGGAGAATGTCGGGTTTACCCCAGCTCCTTTACCCGGTGGCAGGCCACGAAATGACCCTTTTCGACCTCCTCAAAGGGCGGCATGGACTGGGCGCAGGCCTCTGTGGCGTGGGGGCAGCGCGTTCGGAAGGGGCAGCCCGAGGGCGCGTTGAGCGGACTGGGAATATCGCCGGTGAGCACGATGCGCTTGTTCGCCCTGGCAGCCTCGGGATCAGGCAGCGGCACGGCGGAAAGCAGCGATTTGGAGTAGGGGTGCAGCGGGTGGTTGTAGATTTCATCCGCGTCCGCCAATTCCACCATCTTGCCCAGATACATCACGGCAATGCGGTCGGATATGTGGCGCACCACCAGCAGATCGTGGGCAATGAACAGGTAAGTCAGCCCCAGCCGATCCTGCAGATCGTCGAACATGTTGATGACCTGAGCCTGAATGGAAACATCCAGGGCGGATACCGGCTCGTCGCACACGATGAATTCGGGATTCACCGCCAGGGCCCGGGCAATGCCGATGCGCTGGCGCTGGCCGCCGGAGAACTCATGGGCGTAGCGGGAGGCGTGCTCGCTGTTCAGCCCCACATAGCCCAGCAGCTCCAGGATGCGCTCCTGCCGCTCCTTTTTGTCGGCGTATAAGCCGTGGACATCCAGGGGCTCGCCCACGATGTCGGACACCGTCATCCTGGGGTTCAGGGAGGAGTAAGGATCCTGAAAGACCATGGTGGCCTTTTTGCGGAAGCTGTGGATGTCCTCCTTGGTCTTCAGCAGCTTGCCGTCATAGCGGATTTCGCCGGCGGTGGGCTTGTACAGGTGCAGAATCGTCCGGCCCACGGTGGTCTTGCCGCAGCCGGATTCCCCCACCAGCCCCAGGGTCTCGCCCCGGTTGATGGTGAAGGACACGTCATCCACCGCCTTGAGCGGCTTGGAGCGGAAAAAGCCCATGTTGATATCGAAATATTCCTTCAGGCCCTTGACCTCAATCAGGGGTGTTCTGGCCGTTTGCTCACTCATTGGGCTTCCCCCCTTCCAGCGTCCCGACGCCCTGATCGACGGCTTCCTTGACGTTCATCCAGCAGGCGGCGTGGTGATCGTCGTTGATAATCATACGTTCCGGCCGCTGGGTGAGGCAGATCTTCATCGCCCGGTCGCACCGGGGGGCGAAGGGACAGCCCTTGGGCATGTTCAGCAGGTCGATGGGGGTGCCGGTAATCGGCTGAAGGCGCTGACCGTTGTTGGCCGCCGTGGGGATGGAGCGCATCAGGCCCTTGGTGTATTCATGGCAGGGGCGGTAGAAGATCTCGTCCGCCGTGCCCTGCTCGCAGATGGAACCGGCGTACATCACCACCACCTCGTCGCACAGCTGCGCCACCACGCCCAGGTCATGGGTAATCATGATGATGGCCATGCCCAGCTTGCGCTGGAGGTCCTGCATCAGCTCGAGAATCTGCGCCTGAATGGTCACGTCCAGGGCCGTGGTGGGCTCGTCGGCAATGAGGATGTCCGGCTCGCAGGCCAGGGCCATGGCGATCATCACCCGCTGGCGCATGCCGCCGGAAAGCTCGAAGGGGTACTGCTTGAGCCGCTTTTCCGGCTCGTTGACGTTGACCAGCCGCAGCATTTCCAGCGCCCGCTCCCGGGCCTGACGGCGGTTGCGCTTGGTGTGCAGCAGGATGGCCTCCATCAGCTGATGGCCCACGATGTAGGTGGGGTTCAGGGAGGTCATGGGATCCTGGAAGATGATGGAGATGCGGTTGCCCCGCACCGTGCGCAACAGCTTTTCATCCGCGCCCACCAGCTCCTGGCCGTCCAGCTTCACGCTGCCGCTGACGATCCTGCCCGTGGGGGCGAGAATCTGCATGATGGAGTAGGCCGTCACCGACTTGCCCGAGCCGGATTCGCCCACAATGCCCAGCACCTTGCCGTGATCCAGCTGGAACGATACGCCGTCCACCGCCTTGACCTCGCCCGCGTCGGTGAAAAAGGAGGTATGAAGGTCCTTGACTTCCAGCAATGCCATCTTCATCCGCTCCTTTCATCAGGCGTTCAGCTTGGGGTCGAAGGCGTCGCGCAGACCGTCGCCGAACAGGTTCAGCGACAGCACGATCAGGCAGATCACCAGCGCCGGGATGATGAGCCGGTAGGTGTAGGAGGTGATGCCATTGAGGGCGTCGGAGGCCAGGGAACCCAGGGAGGGCATGGGCGCGTTGACGCCCAGGCCCAGGAAGGAGAGGAAGCTCTCCGTGAAAATCGCGTTGGGAATCTGCAGGGCCGTGGAGATGATGACCACGCTGATGCAGTTGGGCAGCAGATGCTTGCGGATGATCCACTTGCCCCTGGCACCGGTGGCCTGGGCGGACAGCACATACTCCTGCTCCCGCAGGGAAAGGATCTGACCGCGGATCAGCCGCGCCATGCTCACCCAGTACAGCAGGCCGAAGACGATGAACATGCTGATGATGTTGGCGCCGATTTTCTCCAGCACCGTGCCCTCCACATGGAGCACCTGGCCCAGCACCACTGCCAGCAGGATGACCACCAGCATGTCCGGCAGGGAGTAGATAATATCCACAATGCGCATGATGAGCAGATCGACCTTGCCGCCGCAGTAACCCGCGATGGCGCCGATGGTCATGCCGATCACCAGCACGATGATGCTGGCGAAGAAGCCCACCGCCAGGGAAATGCGGGTGCCGTACACCACGCGGATGAAGTAATCGCGTCCGTGGGCGTCGGTGCCGAAAATGTGGGGGAACACGTCCTCCCCGGCCTCCATGCGCTTCAGCTCCGTCTTACCGTAGGTGAAAGGGGCCAGGTTGTTGTAAGAGCTGTCCGCGGGTCGGCCCGGGGTCACGCCCAGCATCTTATCATAGGAATAGGGCCACACCATGGGCAGGATAATGGACGCCAGGGTGATGAGCACAATCAGGATCAGGCTGACGGTGGCCACCTTATTTTTCAGCAGCCGCTTCACGCCGTCCTTGAAAAAGGTGGAGGAGGGGCGCATCTTGGCGATGTATTCCTTATCCGCCTCCGAGGCGGGCAGGAGGGCCTCCGGCGACAGGTGCAGGCTGAAGGGCTTGTTCTTGTTGAGCATGGTCGCGCCTCCTTACTCGTAATCAATCCGGGGATCGACAACCTTGTACAGCAAATCGCTGACCAGGTTCATGATCACGATCAGGGAGGCCAGGAAGATGGTCGTGCCCATAATCATGGTGTAATCGCGGTTGATGATGCTGGACACGAACTGTCTGCCGATGCCCGGTACGGCGAAAATCTGCTCCACCACCATGGAGCCGATGACAATGAAGGCCAGCATGGGGCCGAAGTAGGTGATGACGGGAATCAGCGAGTTTTTCAGCGCGTGGCCGAAGATGATCTTCTTCCCCGGCACGCCCTTGGCCCGGGCGGTGCGGATGTAGTCCTGACCCAGCACGTCCAGCATGGAGGAGCGGGTCAGACGAGTGATGTAGGACATGGGGTACAGCGCCAGGGTGATGATCGGCAGGATCAGCCCGGCGGTGGTGGTGCCGTTGGCGGGCAGCCACCCCAGGCGCACCGAGAAGATGATTAGCAGGAAGGAACCCATGATAAACGACGGCATGGAGACGAACGCCGTGGTGATGACCATGATGATCTTATCCAGCACGGTGTTGCGCCTCAGCGCCGCCACCGCTCCCAGCACGATGCCGCACAGCGCCGCGCTGAAGGCCGCGATCAGGCCCAGCTTGGCGGAGGTGCGCATGCCGTCCATGATGATGTCGATCACCTGCCGTCCCCGCAGCTTCAGCGAGGGGCCGAAGTCAAACCGCGTCACGATGTCCTTCAGGTACGTCGTGTACTGCTCGAACAGGGGCTTGTCCAGGCCGTACTTGGCTTCCAGGGCCGCCTGAGCCTCCTTGGAGATGGCCTTCTCCCCCACAAAGGGGCCGCCGGGAACGGCATGCATGACGAAGAACGTCACCGTGATGACGATCCAGATGGTCAGCAGCGCCAGCAAAACGCGCTTGAGAATATAAAACATCAATTTTGAGCTCATCGAATTCCACCTTTCGGCCGGCGGACCGCCGCTGCCGCAGCCTGCCGCGCGCCCGTTCTTCGTCGCATCCTCGGCTGTCCATCCCGGACAGTCCCACCGGCAACCGCTTGGCGTCTGGCAGCTTCCATCAGAGTCCGCTTTTCTCTGATAAAGTGAAGATATATAGTTATGGAGCAATGAATGAATTAAATCAAGCCCCATGGATGCAATTCTATACGCAATTTTTGTATTTCTTTTGCATTTTTGATTCATTTTTCTTTCATATTTCCCAAAAAAGTAAAGAAATCCGCAGAAATTCCATACCCTGCAAGCAGCAGGGAACCCCAAAAACAGCACTGCCCCCGCCGGGTCATTCAACCACGGCAGGGGCAGCTTTTTCTATACTGTGAGGCGTTTATTTTCTTCGCAGCGTCTGAATGACGCCTTCCAGCTCGTCCTGATGCCGGTGAATATCGCGTACCAGGGCCAGCTGATTGCGGGCGCGATCCAGGTTCTGTGTCGGATAATGAATCTTGAAATAGGTATCCCCGCGCAGATAATCGGCCAGGAAGCGGCTGGCGACCTCCCAGGTCATCAGCTTGGCGCCCGTCACCAGGGAGCCCGCCTCCTCGTCGGTCAGGGTATCGCCCAGAGCATCCAGCAGCCCCTTCGCGAAGGCCGTGAAGCGCTCCATGCTGACGCCCACATGGCTGATGTCCGGGTCGCCCTCCTCCGTCAGATTCGCGCCCACACGGATGGCGTCGCCGAAGTCATAGGCCAGCAGCCCCGGCATCACGGTATCCAGGTCGATGACGCACAGGCCCGTATCCGTCGCTGCGTCGAACAGGATGTTGTTCAGCTTGGTATCATTGTGGGTTACGCGCAGAGGCAGCCTGCCCGCCGTCAGCCGATCCGTCAGACAGGAGGTTTCATCAGCGAAGGCCAGCACGCCCTCGATTTCCGCCCGAACATTTGCGCCGCGGCCCAGGGCGTCCTCCGCCACCGCCTCCCGGAATTGACGCAGTCGATCCGGCGTATGGTGAAAGAGCGGGATGGTCTCATGGAGCGTGGCCGCCGGGAAATCCGCCAGATCCATCACGAAGGCGCCGAAGGTTCGCCCCGCGCTTTCCAGCTGAACGGGACGCTCCGCCGTCTCGTGAGTCACGCTGTCCATGACGAACAGATACAGCCGCCAGCAGCCCCCGGAGGTCACGGCATACGCTTCGCCCTTGGCCGTGGGAATGACCGTCAGCGTCTCCCGGGCCGGGTCGCCGCCGCGCATGCGGATCCGCGCCGCCAGATGCTCCGTCACCGCGGTGATGTTGGCCATCAGCTGATCCGGGCGGCGGAAAATATCCGTGTTGATCCGCTGGAGGATGTAGTCCGCGGGCGCCTCCCCCACGAGGGTTTGCAGGAAAAAGGTGTCGTTGATGTGGCCGTTGCCATAGGGCTGGCAGTCCACAACCCTGCCGGGCAGGCGGTAGCAGGCAAGGGCGTCCCGGAGCATGGAGCGTGATGGTTTTTCCATGAGCTTGATCCTTTCCGCGTCGGCTATAACGTATTGTATTGTCACCTTTTGATTGCTATACAAGCCTTTTTCAAGAACTTGTATGGCCGACATTATAGCGGAGGCCGCCAAGGAAGTCAAGACATTTTACCTGGCTTCCCGTTGCATTTTTGCCCAAAGTTTGCTATGATAAAGGCAGAAGCCATTGCTGATCCCACAGCCGGTGCTGTGTTCATTGCGAGGAGGAATGTCCTATGAGGTATCGCGGCGTTATTTTTGCTCTGGATGGCATCATCTGCTCCACCGACCGCTACCACTGTCTGGCCTGGATGAAGGTGGCCGACCGCCTGGGCGTCGCCTTTGATCCCGCCACCTACAACGAACGGATGCGCGGTCTGAGCCGCATGGACAGCCTGGATGTCTTCCTGGAAAGCATCGGCAAAACCTGCACCGAGGCGGAAAAGCACGCCTTGTCCGCGGAAAAGCATGGCTACTTCACCGAAATGCTGGAGCAGATCGTCCCCGGCGACCTGTCCGACGAGGTTCGCCTGACCATGCGGGACATCCGCCGCAAGGGCGTCAAGCTGGGCGTGGGTTCCTCCAGCACCAACGTCCCGGCCATCCTCCAGCGCCTGGAGCTGTCCACCTTCTTTGACGCCGTGTGCGACGGCAACACCGTCCATCACGCCAAGCCTGATCCCGAGGTCTTCCAGCGCTGCGCCGGCTTTATGGGGCTGACGCCCTCGGAGTGCCTGGTGGTGGAAAACGCCAACGCCGGCGTTCAGGCGGCCGTCGCGGGCCGGTTCCACTGCGCCGCCCTGGGCGACGCCAAGGGCAACAAGCTGGCCATGTACCATCTGAATACCTTCGCGGAGCTCAACGGCATTATTGACTAACTTTTCCCACAACCATATGAAGAAGCCCGCCGTCCTGCAAAAGCAGGCACGGCGGGCTCAGGGTGTCAAAAAAGTGGCTTATGCCACTTTTTTGAGGGGGCTTCGCCCCGTTTCATTGCACTCACTCACTGGTCGAATGGCTACGCCATTCTCCCGGCCG
>CBFFZW010000008.1:0-96169 GCA_965646445.1 uncultured Christensenellales bacterium
TCTTGCCATGGTCAACGTGGCCGATCGTGCCAATGTTTACGTGGGGCTTTTTGCGCTCGTAACGCTCCTTAGCCATGGGAATCTCCTCCTTTAAGTTCACGTCAAACTGCGGAAGCTGAACCTCCGCTGGTTCAGGCGGTTGATGCGGAAATGGAGCAGGCGATGGGAATCGAACCCACAAGGCCAGCTTGGGAAGCTGGAGTTTTACCACTAAACTACGCCTGCAAGGACCGCATCACCGGCCTGTCTATCCAGACAAATCATATTTTAGCCGTTTTTTCCTGTACTGTCAAGAGTCTTGCACATTTTTGCCCCGCTCATTCCTATTTTGTTATCCAATTGCAATAAATACACCGAAAAAACATTCATTCCGGCCTTCACGGGCGGTTTTCTATGCCGTCAGGGCTTTTCTATGCCCCAGCAAAACAGGAAAAGGGGGCAGGCTCCCCCAAGGAGCGCCTGCCCCAGGCAGCAGCGTGATCGAAAACTGTCCAAAAACCATCACGCTGGAACCCGCTTGTTATTCGACCACGATAGTCTTGGTCAGGCCGCAGACGCTGATCTCATGGGTGCCGGCCTCCAGGGTCAGGTCGATGGTCACCACGCGGAACTGGCCCGCGTCCAGGGATACGAACTTGCTGGCAATCAGCTGATCGCCGTCGTACACCTCGGCATTGAAGTAGCCGTCGTCACCGTTGTTCTGGGCAATGAACATGATGGGGAAGGCTTCGTTGGCCTTCTGCACCTTCTCCACCGCCTTGGTCACGGTGCGCATGCTGCCGCGGTATTCCTCCTCAAAGGCCTTGATCTCCTTGGGCACGACCAGGGTGTTGATGTCAAAGTCAGGCTTAGCGCCGTAGGTCATACCGAAGTTGGAGGAGTACAGGGTGTCGCCCAGGTTGTTGGGCACCAGCAGGTCGGGTTGATTGCGGATGGCGGCGGTCAGGTACAGGCGGGTCTGGTCGTCCATGCCGATGTCCAGCTGCAGATCGCCCCAGGACATCATATAGTCCTCGGTGCTGCGGCCGATCTCGTATACCAGGCTGCCGGAAGGCACGCGGCTGCCGAACAGGAAATCAGCGGTAACGCTGGGATAAGTGTAATGGTAGAACTGAGGCAGAGCGGTACCATGGTCCGGCAGGCTGTTGTAGGTCTGCATCAGGATGGCGGCACAGGCATTGACCTCGCGCTCGGCGGGTTCACTGGTGGCGCCGTTGCGGCCAACGCTTGCTTCCAGCACCAGCACGACGGGCTTGCCCGCGGCCTGGGCGTCTTCAATCACATATTCCCAGCTGTCGCCCAGATCCGTCATGTGCGCGATGACCACATCGGCCTCTTCATAGCTTTCCACCAGGGTCGCCTTGGCGCCGATGGCCTCGGTGTCCTTTGCCAGCACGTCGTTGGCGTTGCTGGTCAGATAGACCTTGGCGCCCTCCGTCAGGGGCAGGATGGCGTTGTCGTTCTTCAGCAGCACGGCGGACTTCTCCATCAGCTCCTCGTCCCAGGCGTTCATCTGCTCGGTCCGGGCGCGGACAACGTCCTCCACGCTGTTCAGCTCAAAGGCCTCGGCCTTGTAGGCGTCGCTGGCAAAGAGGGCTTCCAGCTCGCCATAGTCATTGAAGGGATCCTCGAACAGGCCCAGGCGGAACTTATTCTTCATTGCACGGGCGATGGCCGCGTCTACAACCGCCACATCCAGCTTGCCGTTCTCGATTTCCGCCTTGAGGGCGTCCGGCCAGAAGATGCAGTCAAAGCTGTTGGACACATAGAAGTTCTCGGTATCCAGGCCATGCTCGATACGGAAGACGCCGAACTGGTCGATGCCGCACGTCATCATCCAGGCGTACTTCTCGCCCAGCGTCATGTCGCCAATCAGGCGGCCGTCGCTGGTGTAGCCGGCGTCATACGCCGTCATGGACAGAGGCCAGTCGGTGCAGATGACGCCCTCAAAGCCCAGCTCGTTGCGCAGGTAGCCCAGGGTGTAGCCATCATAATAGATGGGGTTGTTCTCGATGCCGTAGCCGGCGTTGAGCATGATGGTCGAGGTCTTGCCCTCCTGCACGGCGGCCTTCCACGGCACCATGTAGTTCTGCCACAGCTGAGCGTCGGAGCGGGCGTTCGCAAAGCTGTTGCGGCCGCCGCGGGCGATGTAATGCTTGGTCATGGCATGCAGGCCATTCTCCTCATACGCCTTGGTTTCCGGCACGATCATCTGGGAGATGTAGTTCACCTCGTCGCCATACCAGGAGCCGATCTCCACGCCATAGCTGTGGAAGATGGTGGTATAGCCCATGGCCGCCATTTCCTTGGAATACTGCGCCACCATGTTGTAAAGCAGCTCCGGGTCATGGGCCACGCCGAAGGCGTAGTAGGGCATGTTAATCATGGAGCCGAAGGTGTTGTAGGGGCGGTCCGTCTCAAAGGAGATCGGGATGCCCAGGGCCGCGCCCTCGCCAATGCTCTGGATGGCATTGAGCACGTCCAGCTGCTCCTTGGGCGTGCCGGTGGAGCTGTAGGAATAATGGGTCACATGGTTCTTATTGATCTCGAACCACATCGGACGATAAACAATGCCGTCGTCCATGGCGATGTGATCCTCCTCGCCGTAGAGCCATTCATCCCGCATGGGATAGATGGGCGAGAAGGCGCCGCCGGTGAAGTCGTTGGCCAGGTTGCCCAGCTTCATGTCCAGATCCATCTGGGAAACCAGGTCGGCCACACGGGCGTCGATGTCCTGCCGCCAGTCCTCATAGACATCCAGCTTGCCGTTGCCGTTGAGATCCTTGAACCACAGGCCGTCCTGCTGGAACAGCTTGTCCTTGTCAAAGGCGCTCACGCGGGGCTGCTCGCCATTGGCTTCCACATAGAAGAAGCCGGAGGCGCTCTCCTTGATGCCGCTCTCCTCCGCAAAGCCGGTCAGGCTTACGCAGGACACGAGCATGATGAGGGCCATCAGCAACGCAGTTTTTTTCATGAGACAGTCTCCTCCCTTTTTTTCACGGCTTGAGCGTTTTCGACATCCCTCTATGCGAAAACGAGCCGCTTGATGGGTCTAATATAACTTATGCAGTTACTGCACAAGCTATGGAAAAAACATCACTCCGCATAAAAAAAACAGGCACATGCCTGCTTTTCATATTTTAGCCGTTTTTTTCCTGTACTGTCAAGAGTTTGGCACACATTTGCCGCGCTCATTCCTATTTTGTTAATCAATTGCAATAAATACATAGAAAAAACATTCATTCCGTCCTTCGCGGATGGCAGCGCCTGCCATTACGCCCTTCAGGCCGCCCCTGCCGCGAGAACAGGAAAGGGGCGGGCCCTCCAAGGAGCGCCCGCCCCGGCTGCGGCGTGATAGGAAACTGTCCGGAAACCATCACGCCGAAACCCGCTTGTTATTCGACCACAATGGTCTTGGTCATGCCGCCAACGCTGATCTCATGCGTACCGGCCTCCAAGGCAATATCCACGGAAATCACGCGGAACTGCCCCTCCGTCACGCCAACGATCTTTTCGGCAATGACGTTATCGCCATCCAGCACCTGCACAGTCATCAGACCGTCGCCGCCCAGGTTCTCAGCAACGAAGCTGATCTCAAAGGGTTCGCCAGCCTTGGGAACGCTGTTGCTCACAACCATCTTGGTGGTTTTGCCGGAGGAGCCTTCCACTTCCTCGGTGAGCACGCTCTGAGGCACGGTGAGAAGGGACAGACGGATATCGGCAGGCTTGCTGTACGCAATGCCAAAGTCCGTCGTGACGATCACATCACCCAGGTTGTTCGGCATGTCAACGGACGGGTTGCGCTTGGCCAGCATCGCCATATAGAGCCGGGTCTTGCCGTCCACGCCGATATCATCCTGGAGCTCGCCCCAGGAAAGAACCTTGTCCTCGCTCCTGTAAGCCAGCTCAAACAGCGTCTTGCCTGCGGGTTCCTTATCGCCATAGAGCATATCCGCGGTGATCGAAGGCTTCACATAGCGATAGAAGGAACCGACAGAGGAACCGTGATCCGGCGTATTGACATAGGTTTGCATCATCAGAGCATCCGCGTCAACGAACTGCTGCAGGGCAGGCTCGGAGGAATTGGTGCCCTCGAAGACAACCACTACCGCCACGCCGGCATCCCGGGCATCCTCAATCATCAGCTCATACTGATCGTCAAAGCTGGAAACCTCATACACCGCCACATCGGCGGCTTCCAGACTGTCCACAACGGTACCCTTGGCAGCAATCGCCTCAGTCAGAAGCGCCTTGTTGTTGGCGGATGCGGAATCAACAAAAATCTTCTGCTCTGCCTTGAGCGGCAAAACATTGTCATTCTTCAGCAGAATGGTGGACTTGACCATCAGCCGCTCTTCCATTTCCGTCACTTCGCTGCGGCGGGCACGGTTGATGTCGTCATTGTTCATGGGCACAAACTGTTCAGCCTTGTAATCGTCGCTGCCAATCAGCTCCAGCGCCTCGCCCCAGTCACGGAAGGGGTTCTCGAACAGGCCCAAATCAAACTTATTCTTCAGGATACGGGTCACATGAACATCCAGCGCTTCCTCGGTATACTTACCAGCCTCAATTTCTGCCAGCAGAGTATCGGGCAGATAGACCATGTCAAACGCGCCGCTGTAGGCGGTCATATCCGTACCGGGAACCTCATAGCCGCAGGAGAACATATCCACGCCGACGTTCAGAATCAGCGCGTACCGCTCGCCCAGCGTCAAGGTCGATACGTCAATGCCGTCGGAGGTGATGCCTGTCTGCCCCATGATTGAGGCGGGAGACATCGGCCAGTCCAGGCATACCACGCCGTCATAGCCCAGTTCTTCACGGAGAATCGCGTAGGTATCCTTGTCCATGAAGCCAATCAAGCCGGGCGTGATACCCTCCGCGTTGTTGGTCATGACATAGGAAGTACCCGCATCCACAACAGCCTTCCAGCCAATCTTCCAGCTGTCAATCAGGTTGGCGGGAGATTTAGCGTTCTTATAGCTATTCCGGCCGCCGCGGGCAATGAAATGCTTGGAATGAGCGCCATAGCCGTTGTCCTCATACGCACGGGTTTCCAGAGCGGACATTGCGGCAATGTACGTCGGGTCGTCGCCATAGAAGGAGCCAATCTCATTGCCATAGCCATGGAATACCTGAGAATAGCCAATGGCTACGGATTCCTTGGCGTATTCGCTCATCAGCTGATACAGCAGCTCTTCATCACGAGCCACGCCGAAGGCATAGTGAGGCGCGTCAATCATGCCGCCCCAGGTGTTGTAGGTGCGATCGCCGGAAACAACAGCGGGAATGCCCAGCCGTGTCCCTTCCTGAATCGCCTGAAGCGCATTGATCAAATCCAGCTGATCCTTGGGCAGGCCGGTCAGCGCGCCGATATAGGTGCTGATGCCCATCACCTGCGCCTGATAAGCCATGGACGGATAGGTGGTTGTTCCCACCTCCACGGTCTCCACCTCGGCCGTCGCCGTGACGGAAGGATGATCCTTGTTGATGATGGAAGAGGTATCGCCAGTGCCGCCGCTGACCTCGCCGCTCAAATCACTGACGGTACTGCCATTGTTACCCGCAATTCCGCCAAAACCGAGAATTCCTACCTTTTCCTTCAGGTTCATCAGGCTTGCCAGATTCGCGGCACGTTCCGCCGCGGGCAGCCGCCAGTCCTCATAGACATCCAGTTCGCCGTTGCCGTTGAGATCCTTGAACCACAGGCCGTCCTGCTGGAACAGCTTGTCCTTGTCAAAGGCGCTCACACGGGGCTGCTCGCCATTGGCTTCCACATAGAAGAAGCCGGAGGCGCTCTCCTTGATGCCGCTCTCCTCCGCAAAGCCGGTCAGGCTTACGCAGGACACGAGCATGATGAGGGCCATCAGCAACGCAGTTTTTTTCATGAGACAGTCTCCTCCTTTTTTTCACAGCTTGAGCGTTTTCGACATCCCTCTATGCGAAAACGAGCCACTTTATAGATCGAATATAGCTTATGCAGTTACTGCACAAGCTATGGAAAAAACATCACTCCGCATAAAAAAAACAGGCACATGCCTGTCAGAGTGTCAAAAAGCTGCTGGCAATGGCACAGTAGCTTGCTGTCGGCAGACTGCAAATCGAAAATCGGCGAGCCCCTTCGGGGCGTTAAATGGGGCGAAGCCCCTGCGCGGCGATTTTCGCGCTTTTTCGTTAGAAAAAGCTTTTTTAAGGGAGGGGCAGCAGCCCCGACTGAGGGGATGCAATCCTTGGATTGCACCCCGATACCCACGCCGTGCTAAAAGCACGGCGTGGGCGCAAAACACGAACGAACGGCCGGGAGAACAGCGTAGCTGTTCGACCAGTGAGTAAGTGCAAAACTCAAAAAAGTGGCTCTTGCCACTTTTTTGACCCCCTTTATTCCGTCTTCCATTCGCCCACCCAGACCTCGCGGAAGTAGCTGCGCCGCTCCCCCTCCGTCTGCGCGTACAGGAAGGTGTCGATCATCCACACCTTGTGCCAACGCCGCTGCGCCTCCGCCTGGGCAGCCAGGGTCTCCAGCGAGCCTTTTCCCAAGCAGTCCCATGCCTTTTCGTCGGCGGGACAGCATGCGCGCAGCACGTCCTGCCGTTCAATCAGTTCAGTCCGCTCCAGCAGCGGCAGTTTTCGCTCCTCCGCCGCGCGCTGCCAGATGCCAAAGCCCGTCCGCACGGAAACCATTTGCCCGCCATCCACCTGATACAGGTTCATCTGCCGGATCTCTGGCACGAGCCTCAGCCACATCGCGAGGGCCTCCTGCTCTTCCCGCCCCCGGCCAAAAAGCGGCTCCATGGGCAAGAAGTACAAGGCAGGCAGCGACATCGCCTCAACGCTTGGCGCATCCGCATCCATCAGCCGCACACGGTCGCAAAACTCATAGAGCAATGCCTGCGAAGCCTGAAGCTTCGCCATCTGGCGCTGAATCTCCTGGATTTTCGCCTCCGCCGCCCGAAGCGCCCTCCGCCAATCCGCCTCTTCCACACCAATGAAGTCGTCGCGGACAGATTGCAAATCAACCTCCAGCGCCCGAATGGCCTTGGCGTTCATCAGCTTTTCAAGGTCTTCCACCGTATATTTTCTGCGGCCGCCGGACGTCCGGTCGGGCTGAATGAAGCCCTTCTCCTCATAAAAGCGCACACCGTTGGGCGTCATGCCGAAAAGGCGGCAGACATCAGAAATATCATACAACACAGGATGCCATTGACCCCCCCCATTGCTAAAAATTGGTATATTATTGATCGCGTCTTTTGTCTTGTTCCGCATAGCGCTCACCCGCTTGTCTTTTGAAATGGACGGCTGTCCGCCGTCAGCCCTGGGGCACCTTGCCGTCAATGAACATCGCGTCGCCAAAGGAGAAGAACCGATACCTTTCCTCCACCGCCACGCGGTAGGCGCGAAGGGCCTGCTCCCGGCCCATAAAGGCGCTGACCAGCATCAGCAGGGTGCTTTGGGGGAGGTGGAAATTGGTAATGAGGGCGTCCACCGCCTTGATCTTCTTGCCGGGGTAGATGAAGATGGCGGTGTCCCCGCTGCCGGGGTGAATGACGCCGTCCTCATCCGCCACGGTCTCGATGGTGCGCACCGAGGTGGTGCCCACGCAGATCAGCCGTCCGCCGTTTTGACGGATTCGGTTGAGGGTATCCGCGGCTTCCTGCGTCACCTGGTAAAACTCGCTGTGCATCACATGGCTGTCCACGTCCTCCACCTGCACCGGGCGGAAGGTGCCAAGACCCACATGCAAAAGCACCGGCACAATGGACACACCCATGGCACGGATCTTATCCAGCAGCTCCGGGGTGAAATGCAGTCCCGCCGTGGGTGCGGCCGCGCTTCCTTCCGCCTTGGCGTAGACCGTCTGATAGCGGGTACGGTCTTCCAGCTTTTCGTGAATGTAGGGCGGCAGGGGCATCTCGCCCAGGCGATCCAGCAGTTCCTCGAAAACGCCGTCGTAATGGAAGCGCACCATCCGCCCGCCGATTTCCTCCACCGTGGACAGCACCTCGCAGCGCAAAAGTCCGTCCCCGAAGACGCACATCGTCCCCGGCTTCAGCCTGCGGCCCGGGCGCACCAACGCCTCCCAGTCCGTGGCGGAAGCCCGCCGCAGAAGCAGCACCTCCACCGGAACGCCGGTGTCCTCCTTGACCCCCAGCAGCCGGGCCGGGATCACCTTCGTCTCGTTGATGACCAGGGCGTCGCCGGGGCGCAGGTACCGGGTAATGTCGCAGAAATACCGGTGCTCCCATTCCCCTGTTTGGGGATGCACCACCATCAGCCGGCTGTGATCCCGGGGCTCCACCGGCGTCTGCGCGATGAGCTCCTCCGGGAGAACATAATCAAAATCGGATGTTTTCATGGGGTTGTTCCTCTTTTCTTGCCCTTGGTTTCACAGCGCCAGCACATAGACCTGGCAGGGGTTCCATTCATCCCACAGGGTCGGGAAAACCTCGAATTCCCGGAAGCCCAGGCTCAGATAGAAGCGGTTGGTGGCGTCATAGCAGGCCCAGCGGCCCATCTGTACCGTCTTCACCTGCATGAAGGCGTAACCCTGCGCCCGCGCGTCCGCCTTCGCCCGGCCAAACAGTGCGCTGCCGATCCCCTGGCGGTGCCATTCCTTCCTGACGCCCATCACAGCCAGTTCCACCGTGGCGTCGCCGGTCTCCTTCAGGCACAGAAAGCCGATAGGCTCCCCGTCCTCCTCCGCTGCGAAGAACGTCTGCTCCGCGCTGTCCTCGATGTATGTCTCCAGGGCCTCCTCGATGCCGAACCATTCCGGCAGCGCCGTCAGCACGGCGCGAGCGACGGCCTTCTTCTCCTCGGGCAGGGCAACTTTCGTGATGGTCATAGGCGTCATAGCTCCATTTTCATCTGGGCGTCATCCGCCGCCGCTGGCATGGTCTTGCCCATATGCTCCCAGGCCGCGGGAGTGCAGACCCGGCCCCGGGGGGTGCGCATCAGGAAGCCCAGCTGCATCAGGTAGGGCTCGTACACGTCCTCGATGGTCATGGCGTCCTCCCCGGTGGTGGCCGCCAGGGTATCCAGACCCACGGGGCCGCCGCCGAACTTCTCCATCATGCAGATCAAAACGGCGCGATCCACCTTGTCCAGTCCCAGCTCGTCCACGCCCTGCATGGCGATGGCCTCCCGGGCAATGTCGATGGTGATGACGCCCCCGCCCTTCACCTGGGCATAGTCCCGGACGCGCTTGAGCATCCGGTTGGCAATGCGGGGCGTACCTCGGCTGCGGCGGGCAATTTCCAGGATGCCGCCGTCCTCCGCCTGAACCTCCAGGATGGAGGCGCTGCGCTTGACAATGGCGGCCAGCTCCTCCGGCTTGTACAGTTCCAGCCGGAACAGCATACCGAAGCGATCCCGCAGGGGTGCAGACAGCTGCCCGGCCCGGGTTGTCGCGCCCACCAGGGTGAACTTGGGCACCGCCACGCGGATGGAGCGGGCGGTGGGGCCCTTGCCGATCATGATGTCGATGGCGAAGTCCTCCATGGCGGGGTAAAGTACCTCCTCCACCGAGCGGGAGAGGCGGTGAATCTCGTCAATGAACAGCACGTCGCCCTGGCTGAGGTTGGCCAGGATGGACGCCAGATCGCCGGGACGCTCAATGGCCGGGCCGGAGGTCACGCGGATGTTCTGACCCATCTCCGAGGCCACGATGGTGGCCAGGGTGGTCTTGCCCAGGCCGGGAGGGCCGTAGAGCAGCATGTGATCCAGGGCGTCATGGCGGCTCAGCGCAGCCTGGATATAGATGCTCAGGCTGTCCTTCACGGCCTGCTGGCCCACATATTCCCGCAGGGTATGCGGGCGAAGGCCCATTTCCACCGCGCTGTCCTCGGGCTGGAAGGTACCGGTCATCAATCTTTCTTCCATCATTCAGCCTCCATCACATTCCCGCCATGGTGCGCAGAGCCAGACGGATCAGCTCATCCACCGGCGCGTCCTTGTCCTTGACGCCGCCAAGGGCATTGCGTGCCTCGGTGGACGTATAGCCCAGGGCAATCAGCGCCTCCAGGGCCTCGGTCACGTTGTCCGCCGTCAGGGGAACGGCGACGGCGGCAGGGCTGTCGGGAGCGTTGACATCCGCCTGGCTGATCTTGTCCTTGAGCTCCAGGGCAATGCGCTGGGCTGTCTTCTTGCCGATGCCCGGCGCCCGGGACAGGGCACTGACATCCCCCAGCAGGATTGCCAGATTCAGCTCCCGCAGGGGCATGGAGCCAAGCACCCCCAGGGCCGTCTTCGGGCCGATGCCGCTGACGGAGGTCAGGGACAGAAACAGGCTCTTTTCCTCCTTGGTGGCAAAGCCGTACAGCTCCATGGCGTCCTCCCGGACAGAGAGCCAGGTGTAGCAGCGCATGGTCTGACCCATGGCGGGCGCCGCCTGCAGGGTATTCATGGAGCAGTTCAGCGCATAGCCCACGCCCCCCGCCATCAGAATCAGCTCACCGCCGGCCTTTTCGCAGACCTGGCCCTCAATAAATGCGTACATGGATAAAACCTTCCTTTATTATACAGTATGACAATGCCATAGGGTGCCGGATCGCCGTAGCCATCAGCATAGTCCTGCCCAGGCGGAACCCATCTGCCCTCGGCAAACCGAAAAACGCAAACCGGCGCTCCCCTTTCAGGGGCGATGAGGCGGAGGCAAAGCCCTGGGCGCTGGCTTAACGCGATTTCGTCTGCAATCGCCTTCCTGCGCCAGCGAACGGCCGGTGAGCGCCAAAGCGTGACCAATCGGCGCTGCCGCTTTGCCGAAGCACTGCCCGCCTACTTCATGCGGAACTGCTCACGGGCCGCGCCCACCTGGCAGTGGGTGATGGCGCAGGCAATGGCGTCGGCAGCGTCGTCTGGCTTGGGGATTTCCTGCATGTTCAGCAGCAGCTTCACCATCTGCTGCACCTGCTTCTTGTCTGCCTTGCCATAGCCCGTGACAGCCTGCTTGATCTGCATAGGCGTATATTCATACAGATTTTCCGTATATTCTGCGGCACTGATGATGGCCGCGCCCCTGGCGGCTCCCACCATCAGCGCCGTGGTGACGTTCCGCGCGAAGAAAAGCTCCTCGAAGGCTACATCGTCCGGCTGATAGATGTTCACCAGGTTGCGCACCCCCAATTGCAGGGTGCGCAGCCGGTGCTGCATGGGCACCCCCGCCTTTGTTTCCACGCAGCCGTAATCCAACAGACGCATCCGTCCGCCGATGGCTTCCACCGCGCCCCAGCCCATCAGCGCGTAGCCGGGGTCAATTCCTAACACAATCATTCGTATCCCTCGCTTGCCGGGCGTCCATTGACCGCGCAGGCGGCGGACAATCCCTTGTTATCATACATGGCCCCATGCCAAAAGTCAACGCGAACACGCCTATCTCGCCAAAATGTATTCATCATGTTTTTTACCGAAAGGTATTGCATTTTTATTCATACTGATGTATACTATCCCCTGCCCGGATACACCGGGGCAATATCAACGATGAGGAGACGATTTTCAATGGCGAAGATGCGTGTGCTGCTGGCCTATTCCGGCGGCCTGGATACATCCATTATCGTGCCGTGGCTGAAGGAAAACTACGACTGCGACGTCATCTGCGTGGCGGGCGACGTGGGGCAGGGCGAGGAGCTGGAGCCCCTGCACGAGAAGGCCAAGAAGTGCGGCGCGGAAAAGCTGTATATCGAGGATCTGCGCAAGGAATTCGTGGAGGACTTTATCTGGTCCACCCTAAAGGCCGGAGCCATCTATGAGCAGAAGTATCTGCTGGGCACCTCCTTCGCCCGGCCGCTGATCGCCAAGCGGCTGGTGGAAATCGCCCACAAGGAGAACTGCACCGCTATCTGCCACGGCTGCACCGGTAAGGGCAACGATCAGGTACGGTTCGAACTGACCATCAAGGCCTTCGACCCCAACATGCAGATCATCGCGCCCTGGCGCATTTGGGACATCAAGACCCGCGAGGAAGAAATTGAGTACGCCGAGGCCCGGAACATTCCCGTACCGGTGAAGAAGGAGCGTCCCTATTCCATGGATCGCAACATCTGGCATATCAGCCATGAGGGCGCCGACCTGGAGGACCCCTGGAACGAGCCGCCGGCGGATCTGCTGCTGACCATGGTAACCCCGGATAAGGCCCCCGACGCGCCGGAATATGTCACCGTGGACTTTGAAAAAGGCGTGCCCGTGGCCATCAACGGCGAAAAGCTGGACGCCGTGGCGCTGCTGACCCTGGCCAACGAGATTGCCGGCCGCAACGGCGTGGGCTGCGCCGACCTGGTGGAGAACCGCCTGGTGGGCATGAAGAGCCGCGGCGTGTATGAGACGCCCGGCGGCACCATGCTTTATGCCGCCCACAGCATCCTGGAAAGCATTACCCTGGATCGGCAAACCAGCCATTATAAGGAGCAGTTGGCGGTGAAATTCGCTGAGCTGGTCTACGACGGCATGTGGTACACCCCCCTGCGGGAGGCTCTGTCTGCCTTTGTGGACAGCACCCAGCAGGCTGTCAACGGCACGGTCAAGCTAAAACTGTACAAGGGCAACTGCATCAACGCCGGCGTAAAGTCGCCCAACAGCCTGTATATGGAGGAAATCGCTACCTTTGGCGACAGCCACGATCTGTACAGCCACAAGGATTCTGCCGGGTTCATCAACCTGCTGGGCCTGCCCATGAAGGTCAAGGCCATGGTGGAGCAGAAGAACAAGTAAACAACGCAAAAGGGCAGGACAGATTTGGTGATCTGCCCTGCCTTTAACTATCTTCAAAGCTGCAAACGATGATGGAGCAGAAAACAAAACATTGGCAGGAGATGTTGAAATGGCGTTTAAGAATCCCATGCTGGTCGTAACAGATATGGACAAGACGGTTGCATTTTATCAAAGGGTTTTGGGGCTTGAAGTCATCATGGACTTTGGCGCCAACAAGACCTTGACAGGCGGTATAGCCTTGCAGACACTGGAAACTTACAAGGAATTTATTGGTTCAGACAATATTTCTTTCGGCGGCAACAATGCCGAACTTTATTTTGAAGAAGATCTTTTTGATCAATTTGCGGATAACCTCCGAAAGTGTGATGTTCACTATATTCACCCGGTTAAGGAACATGCGTGGGGACAGCGTGTGGTTCGCTTCTATGACCCGGACAGACATGTGATCGAAGTGGGCGAAGACATGAAAGCGGTTTGCAAAAGATTTATTGACAGCGGAATGACGCCGGAACAGACAGCCAAGCGCATGGACGTACCTTTGGCCTATATCCATGAGTGCATGCAATAAAGAAGCGCCCGAGGGGCAACATTGCGAAATGAAACAGCACATAAAGCGGAACAGGCGGGGCTGATATGGATGAAAGGCTTTGAACGGAAAAACCGATTGCTTTCTCTTTGCGGATTAAATTGCGGTTTATGCCCTATGCTCTTGGGAAATTACTGCGGCGGCTGCGGCAACGGCAATCAATCATGCAGGATCGCGAAATGCAGTCTTGAACATAGAGCGATTCAATATTGTTATGAATGCAACCAGTACCCATGTGAAAAATATGAACACATTGATGAATACGACTCCTTTATCACACACAGGCGGCGAAAAGCAGATTTTGAAAGAGCACAGCGCATAGGCATTGAGCCATATTGTCTTGAACAGCAGGAGAAAGCACAAATTCTTTCCTACTTTCTTTCCAACTATAATGACGGACGCAGAAAAACCTTCTTTTGCGTTGCGGTCAATTTGTTAGAGCTTTCCGAGTCGCAGGAAGCGCTCAAGCAAATCCAATCCAATGATGAATTGTCCGCATGGCCATTCAAGGCGCAATGTTCGTATGTGGCAGAGGTGCTTCAAGGAATCGCCGACAGAAGAAATATCAAATTGAAACTTATCAAGAAAAAGTAATCCTTTCCGCACGGTTTGCGGGCAGTTCTCTGCAAACCACTATGAAAGGCATACCTAACTTGCCATCGACAGACTGCAAATCGAAATTCTGACGCTTACCGCAGCCCCTTCACCTTCGCGTAATGGAAGTAGTACGGCACCTGCACCGCCAGCATCAGGAGCCAGCCGATCATGCTGGCCACCGGGATGCCCAGAATGCCCAGGGTGGGCGTCAGCAGGTAGGTGAAGATCACGCGCATACCGGCCTGGATACAGGTACCCAGCAGCGTCATGGACATGAAACCCATGCCCCGGTAGAAGCCCTGGACACCGTTGGTCATGGCAGGGAGAAAGTACAAAAGCGACATCACGCCCAGGTATTGCGCCCCCAGCCGGACCACCTCCGCGCTGCCCTCACCCGTGACGAACCAGTCCACAATCTGCTGGCGGAACAGCAGGGCCGCCGTGCCGATGAGCACCCAGTAGCCGGTTTCCAGCAAAAGGCCCTTGCGGAAGCCCTCGCGGATGCGCTGGTGCTGGCCCGCGCCTCGGTTCTGGGCGATAAAGGTCGTCATGGCCTGGGCGATGCTCTGCTCGGGGGTGTAGGCAAAGTCGTCCACCCGGGTGCAGGCGTTGAAGGCAGCCATCACGTCCACGCCCAGGGTGTTGACCTGGCCCTGGATCATCAGCTTGCAGATGGGCTGCACCGCCTGCTGCAGGGCCGTGACGCTGCCGTAGCTGAGCGTTTGCCGAAGCAGTCCCCGGTCGATCCGCCACTCCTTGGCGGACAGGCGCAGCATGGGCACCTTCCGCTGGACATAGATGATGCTGAGGATGGCGGACACGGCCTCAGCGATGACCGTGGTCGTTGCCGAGCACACGATGCCGAAGCCCAGCCAACCGATGAAGATCAGATCCAGAACCGCGTTGAGGCAGGAGGAGAGCATCAGGAACTTCAGCGGGGTTTTGCTGTCCCCCACCGCCTTGAGGGCCTGGGCCAGGGCGTTATAAAAATAGGTAAAGGGAGCCCCCAGGAAGGTGATGCGCAGATAAATGCCGGTGATGTCCCGGATGCCCTCGGGCACATGGAGCAGCGCCATCAGCGGGTCGGTAAGCGCCACGCTCAGGGCCGCCACCGCCAGGGAGAAAAACAGGCCGAAAAGCACGGAGGTGGACAGCTCCCTGCGCAGCTCTTCCTGCTTCCCCGCGCCGAAAAACTCGCTCATCAGCACCCCGGCGCCCATGCAGATGCCGCTGATGCCCAAGATAATCAGGTTCATCACCGGGCTGGCGGTGCCCGTCGCGGCCAGGGCGTCACGACCGATAAAGCGGCCCGCGATGATGGCGTCCACGGCGTTGTAGCCCAGCTGGAAGCAGTTGCCCGCGATCAGCGGCAGGGCGTAGCCGGTGAGCTGGCGCAGAATCGGGCCGCGGGTCATGTTGGTGGCAGCCACAGATACATCCCTCTTTCCGAAATCATGATACCTATACTTTAATTGGTGATTGTCCGCGGATTTCCTGCCTGGCAAGCAGAAAAAAGTGTCGCTTTCTGTCCACCTGAAAACGAATTTGTTCCCCAATCTTCTGTTGACATCCATTCATCTCCATCGTACAATAAAACTCAGATGTATCCCATATTTATACTTTTGAGGAGGTACTTTGCCCATGAAGCAGGCTTCCATGATCCTGGACCGGGACTTCCGCATCGGTCGGATTGATCCCCGGCTGTACGGCTCCTTTATCGAGCATCTGGGCCGGGCGGTGTACGGCGGCATTTACGAGCCCGACCATCCCACGGCGGACAAAAACGGCTTCCGCCGGGACGTGATGGAGATGGTGCGCCGCCTGCAGGTGCCGGTGGTGCGCTATCCCGGCGGCAACTTTGTTTCCGGCTTCAACTGGGAGGACTCCATCGGGGCTCGGGATCAGCGGCCCCATCGGCTGGATCTGGCCTGGTTCACCACCGAGACCAACGAGGTCGGCCTGCATGAGTTCGCCGCCTGGTGCAAGGAAGCCAACACCGAGATGATGTACGCCATCAACCTGGGCACCCGCGGCCCGGACGACGCCCGGAACGTGGTGGAGTACTGTAACCATCCCTCCGGCAGCTACTGGAGCGACCTGCGCATCCGCAACGGCCAGAAGGAGCCCTTCGGCGTCAAGCTGTGGTGCCTGGGCAACGAAATGGACGGCCGCTGGCAGATGGGGCAGAAGACGGCCTACGAGTACGGCCGCGCCGCCAATGAAGCCGCCAAAATGATGAAGTGGGTCGATCCCACCATCGAGCTGGTGGCCTGCGGCTCCTCCTCCTACACCATGCCCACCTTCGGCACCTGGGAGTATGAGATGCTCACCCAGTGCTACGAAAACATTGACTACGTCAGCCTCCACCGCTATTACGACAACGCCTCCAACAACACGCCGGATTTCCTCGCCCGCACCATGGATCTGGACGGCTTCATCAAAACCGTCGTTTCCATCTGCGACGCGGTGGGCGGCGCCAAGCACAGCAAAAAGAAGCTGAACCTGTCCTTCGACGAGTGGAACGTCTGGTATCACTCCAAGGAGCAGGACGACGAGGTCTGGAAGCGGGGCAAGTGGAACCGCGCCCTGCCGCTGCTGGAGGACATCTATAACTTTGAGGACGCTCTGCTGGTGGGCGCGATGCTCATCACCTTCCTGCGCAACGCCGACCGCGTGAAGGTCGCCTGCCTGGCCCAGCTGGTGAACGTCATCGCCCCCATCATGACCCGCAACGGCGGCGGCGTTTGGGCTCAGACCATCTACTGGCCCCTGATGCACGCCTCCGCTTATGGCCGCGGGGAGGCGCTGCGTCCCATCGTCAACAGCCCCGTGTACGACTGCACGGATTACGAGAAGGTGCCGCTGCTGGACGCCACCGCCACCCTGGCTGATGACGGCAGCGTGACCATCTTCGCCGTCAACCGCGACCTGGAGGAAGACATCCGCCTCACCGCCGACCTGCGCGCCTTCGGTTCGCTGCGGGTAAAGGAGCACATCCTGCTCCACCATGACGACGTGAAGGCCGTCAACACCGAGGAGCAGCCGGATACCGTCGCGCCCGTGACGCTGAACGACGGCAAGGTGGACGGCGGACGGCTGGATATCAAGCTGCCCAGCAAGAGCTGGAATGTGATTCGGCTGGTGTCGGAATCCCAGAATAGCTGAAGAAACCTTTCTTTCTGATAATAGCTGCCCGGATAACGGAAAACTACCCACCACCTCCATCGGTACCAGTCCCATGTGCAACCACACCGCGAAGCCAGAACAGACGACAGCACTGCCACCTGCTGGACACTCGCCTGCATGGCTTTGCGGTGTGGTTGCACATGGGGCTGGTACCGGCGGTTCCTATAAGGGCCTGGCAGCCATCAGGCCCCGCAGGGTGGCCCGCCTTGCTGATTCCCAATCCCTTATAGTTGCGGCCCGAAGGTTTCCAAAGGGCGATCGGAAAGCCCTTTGGTCACCCCGCAGAGCGAGAACCCTGCCTGAATGTAAAAGGGCCTCGCAAGGAATCGTACCCTTGCGAGGCCCTTGATTATGTCATTTGCCAGGACATCCGAGTTTTCCCGTCCATATCCTTCCAGGTGAAGTCGTTGTCCTCCAGCGTCATATAGCCGTGCCAGCTGTCCCCCTTGGGGATGGCCACGCTGCCCGGGTTCAGCACCATGACGCCGCCGCGCTCCTCCCGGCAGGGAATGTGCGTATGTCCATGGAGAAGTACGTCCCCCGGCTTCAGCGGCGGCAGATGATCGATGTTCCAGTGATGCCCATGGGTGATGTAAACCAGGCGGCGGCCCAGGGGCAGCAGCGCGTAATCCGCCAGCACCGGGAAGGACAAAACCATCTGATCCACCTCGGCCTCGCAGTTGCCCCGGACGCACAGGATCTCATCGGCGCAGGCGTTCAGCATGGCAATCACTGCCTTGGGATCATAGCCCTCGGGCAGGTCGTTGCGGGGGCCATGGTAAAGGATGTCCCCCAGGAGGATCAGCCTGTCCGCGCCCTCCGCGCGATACGCCGTCAGCAGCCGCTCACACCACAGGGCGGAGCCGTGGATGTCCGACGCCATCAGCCACTTCATGTGTTACTCCTTCAGGCCCAGCTTGGCCGCAGCGGGGTCGATGTCGAGGGTGGCAAAGTAGTCCTGATTGGTTTCCGCCCGGCGGATCAGCTGGTAGCCGCCGTCCTCCCGGTACAGCACCTCGGCGGAGCGCAGGCGACCGTTGTAATTATAGCCCATGGAGTGGCCGTGAGCGCCGGTATCGTGAATCACCACGATGTCCCCCTCGTCGATGCGGGGTAGCGCCCGCTCCACGGCAAATTTGTCGTTGTTCTCGCACAGTGAGCCGGTAATATCATAGACATGGTCGCAGGGCCAGTCCCGCTTGCCGCACACCGTGATGTGGTGGTACGCGCCGTACATAGCGGGACGCATCAGGTTGGCGGCGCAGGCGTCCAGGCCGATGTAATGACGGTAAATATCCTTGTGATGGGTGGCATGGGTCACCAGCCAGCCAATGGGGCCGGTCATCCAGCGGCCCAGCTCGGTCTTGATGGCCACGCCGCCCTGGGGGAAGATGTCCTCGTAGACCCGGCGCACGCCCTCACCCACGGCCATGATGTCCGTGGTCTCCTGATCCGGGCGATAGGGAATGCCCACGCCGCCGGACAGATTGATGAAGGCCAGGTCGATGCCGACCTCCGCCGCCAGATCCCGGCCGCAGGTGAAAAGAATCTTTGCCAAGGCGGGGTAATAGCCGTTGTCCACCGTGTTGGAGGACAGGAAGGCATGGAGGCCGAAGCGCTTCACCCCCAGGGCCTTCAGGCGCGTCAGGCCCTCCCGCAGCTGATCGTAGGTGAAGCCGTACTTCGATTCGCTGGGATTGCCCATGATGGTGTTGCCGATGACGAAATCCCCGCCGGGATTGTAGCGGCAGCAGATGGTTTCAGGGATGCCGCCGTGCTTCTCCAGGAGGTCTATATGGGTGATGTCGTCCAGGTTGACATAGGCCCCCAGCTTCCGGGCATAGTCAAACTCCTGGGGCGGCATGGCGTTGGCGGAAAACATGATGTCCCGCCCGCCGAAGCCGCAGGCCTCCGCCAGCATCAGCTCCGTCTCCGAGGAGCAGTCCACCCCGCAGCCCTCCTCCTTGAGGATGCGCAGGATGGCCGGGTTGGGCAGCGCCTTCACGGCGAAATATTCCTGAAAATCCTCGCACCAGGCAAAGGCGGCGTTCAGCGCCCGTGCGTTGCGTCGAAGACCCGCTGCATCATAAAGGTGAAAAGGGGTGGCAAAGCGCTCGCAGGCCCCCTCGAAAACAGCGTCCGAAAGCGAAAAATTGGGCATGGTTCGTCACTCCGTACAGATATTCGCTGAAAAAAATCAGCGCTCCTATTGTAGTATACAATCCGGCAGAATGCAAGTTTTTCCGATGTTTCCCTCCATAGAAAAAAGCTCCTAAAAAACGGAGAAGCTGACCGCTTCTCCGTTCATATTATCGGCAACGCCCGGGAGGTGTCGGAGGTCTCGCACGCCCTCCGACCTTCAATCGAAAATCGGCGGCATGTACGGCGATTTTCGTGCGATTTCGTTAGAAATCGCTTCCTTACAGGACTTCCCGACCGGGAGCTTGCGCAGCAAGCGACCAGGGAAGTCCTGCAAACTCGTCAAAGTGGCTGTGCCACTTTGACGAACCAGTTTACTGGTATTCCACCACGTCAGCCCACTTCAGCAGCAGTTCCTTTTCCTCGGACTTGCCCTTCAGGGACTGGCTGGCGGCCACGATGGGGATCCACTTCTGCACATACTGCTTGGCCGTGTCGCTCTTGGCGCAGAACAGGTTCAAATACTTCTCGGCCAGGGCTTCCTTGCCGTCCAGCACCAGCAGCAGGTAGGTGCGGGCGGCGTCCGCGGAGGCGTTGCCCTGAGTGGCATGGGCCCAGTCCAGGATAAAGGCCTGGCCGTCGGGCTTGATGATCACGTTGGAGGGGTTGAAGTCGCCATGGCAGACCTTTTTATGCTCGTGCATGGAGGCCAGGCGGGTGTGCAGCTCATAGCGGGTGGTGGCGTCCAGATAAGCGTGGGTAGCGCTGATCTCCCGCTGCATCTTATCCCGCAGGGAGTTGAGCATTTCGCAGGTATGGCTGTGAATTTCCAGCTGGATGTCCACAAACCGCTCCAGATACTCATCCTCCTTGTCAGGATTCTCCGCCATCAGCTGACTCAGCGGCTTGCCCTCGATATACTCGGTGACGATAGCCCACTGGCCGTTCACCTTGGCGACGCCCTGCAGCTTGGGGATGTTCAGCCCGGTCTGCTCCACGCGGGCAGTGTTCAGAGCCTCGTTGAGCACGTCGGCGGTGTTGAATTCCTCGCTGAACAGCTTGACGACCGACTCACCGTTGCGATAAATGGTCTTGTTTTCTCTTTGCGCAATCACGTTATCCAGATTCATGCGATGACCCTCCTTGCAATATCAGCATTGAAAATGCGGGGCACGATGATGGTATGAATTCGCCGCCTATGGCAAATTCTCCTGCTTACTCGCCATAGTAGGCGCGCAGGTACATCTCCTTGAGCTCGCTCATCAGCGGATAACGGGGATTGGCGCCGGTGCACTGATCGTCAAAGGCCTGCTCCACCATTTCATCCAGGGTGCTGAGGAACTTCTCCTCGTCCACGCCGTATTCGCGGATGGTATCCTTGATACCCACCTGGCGCTTGAGCGCGCGGATGGCGGCAATCAGGTTTTCCACCTTCTCGTCATCGTTGGCGCCGCCGATGTTCAGGCTCTCGGCTACCTCGGCATAGCGGCGCTTGGTATGAGGATAAGCATACTGCGGGAAGGTGCCCATCTTCGCGGGAACCTCGGCGCTGTTGAAGCGGATGACCTCCTCGATCAGCAGCGCGTTGGCCACACCGTGGGGCAGGTGGTGGAAGGCGCCCAGCTTATGGGCCATGGAGTGACACACGCCCAGGAAAGCGTTGGCGAAGGCCATGCCGGCCATGGTGGCGGCGTTGGCCATCTTCTCACGGGCCACAGGATCATTGGGGCCATTGTCATAGCAGCGGGGCAGGTACTCGAAGATCAGCTTGCAGGCCTGCAGCGCAAGACCGTCGGTGAAATCGGTCTGGAGCATGGCGGCATAGGCTTCCAGGGCATGGGTCAGGGCGTCGATGCCCGAGGCGCTGGTCAGGCCCTTGGGAGCGTTCATCATCACGTCCGCGTCGATGATGGCCATGTTGGGCATCAGCTCATAGTCCGCCAGGGGGTACTTCACACCCGTGCGCTCATCGGTAATGACGGCGAAGGGTGTCACCTCGGAGCCGGTACCGGCGGAGGTGGGCACGGCGATGAAGTAGGCCTTCTCGCCCATCTTGGGGAAGGTGTAGGCGCGCTTGCGGATGTCCATGAAGCGCATGGCCATGTCCAGGAAGTCCACGTCGGGATGCTCGTACATCACCCACATGATCTTGCCGGCGTCCATGGCGGAGCCGCCGCCGATGGCAATGATGACGTCAGGCTGGAAGGCGGCCATGGCCTTCGCGCCTTCCTTGGCGCAGGCCAGGGAGGGATCGGGGGCCACGTCGAAGAAGCAGGTATGGGTGATGCCCATCTGATCCAGCTTATCGGTGATGGTCTTGGTGTAGCCGTTGTTGTACAGGAAGGAGTCGGTCACGATGAAGGCCTTCTTCTTGCCCATCACGGTCTTGAGCTCATCCAGCGCCACGGGCAGGCAGCCCTTCTTCATGTACACCTTCTGCGGTGCGCGGAACCAGAGCATATTCTCCCTCCTCTGGGCGACGGTCTTGATGTTGATCAGGTGCTTCACGCCCACGTTCTCGGAGACGGAGTTGCCGCCCCAGGAGCCGCAGCCCAGGGTCAGGGAGGGCTTGAGCATGAAGTTGTACAGATCGCCGATACCGCCCTGGGAGGAGGGGGTATTCACCAGGATGCGGCAGGTCTTCATCCGGGCGGCAAAGCGATCCACCAGATCCTGCCGGGTGGTGGCGTTGAGGTAGATGGAGGAGGTGTGACCGTAGCCGCCGTCAGCGATCAGCTGCTCGGCCTTGTCGAAGGCCTCGTCAATGGTGGCGGCACGGTACATGGCCAGCACGGGAGACAGCTTCTCATGGGCGAACTCCTCGGCAATATCGACACTCTCCACCTCGCCGATGAGGATCTTGGTGCTCTCGGGCACCTCCACACCGGCGATCTTGGCGATGGTATGGGCCTTCTGACCGACGATCTTGGCATTGAGGGCGCCGTTGATGATGATGGTCTTGCGAACCTTGTCCAGCTCCTCGCCCTGCAGGAAGTAGCAGCCGCGGCTGGCGAATTCGGCCTTCACCTGGTCGTAGATGCTGTCCAGCACGATGGTGGACTGCTCGGAGGCGCAGATCATGCCGTTGTCAAAGGTCTTGGAGTGAATGATGGAGTTGACGGCCACCTGCACGTCCGCGCTCTCGTCGATGATGGCGGGGGTGTTGCCCGCGCCCACGCCCAGAGCGGGCTTGCCGGAGGAGTAAGCCGCCTTCACCATGCCGGGGCCGCCGGTGGCCAGGATGATGTCGGCCTCCTTCATGGCCATGTTGGTCAGCTCCAGGCTGGGAATGTCCACCCAGGCAATGATGCCCTCGGGCGCACCCGCAGCCACAGCGGCCTCCAGCACGATCTTCGCGGCCTCAATGGTGGACTTCTTCGCCCGGGGATGGGGAGAAATGATGATGCCGTTGCGGGTCTTCAGACAGATCAGGGTCTTGAAGATCGCGGTGGACGTGGGGTTGGTGGTGGGGATGACCGCCGCCACCACGCCGATGGGCTCCGCCACCTTCTGGATGCCGAAGCTGTCGTCCTTCTCGATCACGCCGCAGGTCTTTGTATCCTTATAGGCATTGTAGATATACTCGGCGGCGTAATGGTTCTTGATAACCTTGTCCTCCACCACGCCCATGCCGGTTTCTTCCACCGCCATCTTGGCCAGCGGAATCCGCATCCGATTGGCTGCCAGGGCCGCTGCCTGGAAAATGTTGTCCACCTGATCCTGGGTATAGGTCGCGTACAGCTTTTGCGCCTCGCGCACCCGCTTCAGCGCCTCCTCAAAGCTTTGCACATTATCCACAATGGGGTATTCCTTCGCCATGTCGCTCTCTCCTTCATGCTGTTCGTCGCGGCAGTCGTTTTCTTGGAAACATCAGGATGTCCGGGAATCTTTCCCTTCATCCGACAACAGTGTATCAGATTGTTAAATCATTGTCAATACCTTTTTCACACGATGCGGCGATATTTTTTCGCCCATTTCTCTCCATGAAAAAGCCGCGTCGTTCATCATGGATGAAGGACGCGGCAGGGGAGCAAAAAAGTGGCAGGCGCCTAATGAATGGTCTATGCACAGTCGACGCTTTCCATGCGCCGGCCATCCGGCTTTGTCCCCTTGCCAAGAAGCGACCGATGCGCGGATACGCCGCCGTCATACAAAAGCCACTGAATGCAGCTGCAAAGTCGCGTGGCCTGGATCGCCTGGACAGGGCGCGTGATACGTCAGAAACAGGCGATGGCAGCCATCGGGGAAAGCAGCCTCCGCCCCATGATCCTTCCAGACGTTGGAATAATCAACGCGGATCTCCGCCAGCGTCTCGCCATCCAATTCGGTTTTGACGGCAAACACGCCGCTGCCGTACCCCCGTGTACGAATGCTGAGCCTTGTCGTTCCGCCAAAGAAAAACGCGTTGTAGCCAATGGTTGTTCCGTCCTTGATATCCGTGATGTAACCGTCCTCGCGGCAATCGTCGCCGCCGCTCTGAACGATCCTGGGCTGACCGGGAACGCTGCTCAGGCAGGCTCCGTCATCGGTGAACAGATAGCAGGCGTTGTAGGCCGGATAGCGTCCCCGGGCAGGGAGCGCTTCACCCCTTAACCCAAAGGAACTGACAGCCGCCTGCTCAAAGGTTCCGTCCTTCCGGCGCGTCAGCCTTTCGGCGCACGCCTGTCTGCTGTACCAGTGGCCGTTGGTGTGGCGATGATAGAATACATAATGCGCCCCGTCCACGCTCAGAATGCTGCCATGATTGTTTCCGCCGTAGGCCGTGGGCTTTTCCGGCGGCTTGTAGCCATCCACATGCAGATCGCAATTGCTCACCAGCACCCCCGCGTAACGGTAGCCTCCGTCCGGTCTGTCGCTGACGGCACAGCACAGCTCGTGCATGGCCAAAGAAGAATAAACAAGCCAATACCGACCGTCTATTTTGCGCAGCGAAGGGCCCTCAAAGAAGGGATGCGCGGCAAAATCGGTGTTCCGGGCATAGACGCAGCCCGGGGCAATGATGACGGGCGGCTGAACGACCGTCAGCATATCCTTGCCCAGACCGGTCAGCATCGCGCCGTGCCGGGAGGCATCGCCCTCGCCGCAAAAACCGGTCGCCAGCCACAGCCGGTCGCCGTCGCGCAAAAGCGCCGGGTCAAACTGCGGCTCATCGCCTTCACCCTGGCCAAGCAGCGTTCCGTCGGGATGATGAACCCTGCCGTAGTAGCGGTAGCGTCCCGCGGGCGTATCGCACACCGCGACCGCCACCACCGATTCGTGATCCAGCACATAGTACAGATAATACCGGCCGTCAAAGCCCTGCGTCACATCCGGCGCAAACAGGCACATGCTGCCGTCGCGGTTGTGCGGATCGTCGGTTTTGCGGTAGATCGTCCCTTCGCAGCGCCATTGGGTCAGGTCATGGGCGGGCGCGGACCAGCATACATAATCGCGCTCGCAGAATACGCAGCCGCTGTACCGGTCATGGCTGCCGTAGAGGTAAACCCTGTCGCCAAAAAGGTGCGGCTCGCCATCGGGAACATATTCCCACGAGGGCAGAAAAGGATTCATTCCGTCGGTTCCGTTCATTCAGGCATCCGCTCCTTTTTCGGCCGCCGGGCTTGTCACCGGAGCGGCAAGCACCTTGATCCACTGATTGCCGCGCAGCCGGAAAGCGCACCAGACCGTTTTGATGATATAATCAATCTTCATGAACAGATAGATCCAGAACGGGCTCATGTTCCACACAAACGCCGACAGATAGCCCAGCGGGACGGAGAGAAGCCACATGAAGGAAATATCCGCCGCTACCAGAAATTTCGTGTCGCCGCCCCCGCGCAGCACACCCTTGGTCAGCATGGACTGCGTGCCCTGGAACACCACCATGATGGCAACGGACTTCATCAGCTGAAACGCCACCTGCCGGGTTTCCTCGGTGATATTGTACGCGCCGATAATCGCGGGGGAAAGCGCCAGGATGATGCCGCTGGCCAGCAGACCCAGCACCACGCTCAACCCAAGGAAGGTATAGCCCTGCCGATGGGCCTTTTCAGCGTCGCCCTCGCCAAGCGTATTGCCGGTCATGATGCTGCCGGAATTGGCAAAGCCCTGGTTCATCACCGTGGAAAGGCGAACGGTCATGGACACGATGGTATTGGCCGACACAAAGGAGGTGCTCATGTGCCCCATCACCATCGACACCGCCGAATTGCCCAGCCCCAGCAGAAAATCCGACAGCACCACCGGCGCGCTATATTGAATGTAGCGCTGCAGATACGCGCCGCAAGGCTCCCTGAGGTGACGCAGCCTGAGCCCGACCTTTTTATCCCTGACCAGCAGATGATACAGAAGAATCGCCGTTTCAATGCTTCTGGCAATCAATGTGGCCCACGCCGCGCCGCGAATCTGCAATTCAGGCATGCCCAGCCTGCCGAAAATCAGCATCCAGTTAAAGAACAGGTTGGTAAACAGCGATACCACCGAGTTAATCAGCGGCAGCCTGACCTCCCTGACCGAACGCAGCACAATCGTCAGCGTCTGGGAAAGCCCCGTAAGGATAAACGTCGGGGACACAATGCGCAGATACGCCGCGCCCGCGGCAATCACCTCCGGGTCGGGGGAATAGATGCGCATGATCTGCTCCGGGATAACAAGCGCCATGGTGAAAAAGACCGACGTGAACATCATGCTGATCCGAATCATCAGCACCGTGATCTTCCTGATGGCGGCCTTGTCTCCCGCGCCCCAGTACTGCGCCGTCAGCACAGCGGCGCCTCCGCCGATGCCCATGCACAGTATCTGATAGATTCCCACAAAGCTGTTGGCCAGCGCGGAGCCCGACAGCTGAAACTCGGCATACCGTCCCAGCATGATCGTATCCAGCAGGTTGACCATGATGGTAATCATGTTCTGCAATACAACGGGAGCGGCCAAAATCGCGGCCGTGATATAGAACTGTTTATCCCGAACAAAGATTTTTTTCATTCTCGGCCTCCGATTTTTTCGTTCCGCTTCCTTCTTTCAGTCCTCAAGCGCCATGCCTGACAACAGCAGCCGGAGCCTGCCGAATCGGCCGTCCGGCAGGCTCCGGCGCGTTATGGGGATTGACCGAATTTGGGGATGATTACTTGCCCATGATCTTCAGCCACTCGTCAAGCTGTCTTTGCTTTTCGGCAACGATGTCGTCCACGCCGTTATTCTTCAGCTCGCTGATGAACTGCTCCAGCATCGCGTCATCGCCCATGCCGAGCATCAGGGCGCCCAGATACTTGTCACACACGTTGTTGCAGCCGGCAATCTGATCCTCCACCTCCACGGTGTTGAAGCTGAAGCCGAAAGCGGGGCTCTTGGCACAGGTTTCGTTGTCCTTCCTGTACAGATCGTAGGTGGAAGGCAGCGTGGGCGCGGAGGGAGCCGCGATCCAGCTGTTGGGCATGAAGCCGGGAGGGGACGCCCAGCCAACGTTGGTCATGGTCACGCCCTCGGGGTAAACGAAGTTGCCTTCGGGCTGGAGCACATAGTGCTGTCCCTCGATGCCGTTGATGACCAGATTGGCAATCTCGGCATCGGAGTAGAGCAGGTTCAGGAACTGCATGGCTTCCACCTTATGCTCGCTCAGCTCGGTAATGCACCAGGTGAAGCCGGCGGCCATGGTCGTCGTGGCCCAAGGCTCGCTCTCGGCGGTGACACAGCCGATCTCAAAGTTGTAGCCGGAGTTGCCCGCCAGCAGTACATATTCGGGGCTCACGCTGTCGGTGAAGGTGCCGAAGGAGATTTCGTCGCCCAGCAGCGCCTGCGTGGCGTTCTGGCCGTTGATGGCGTCCTTGACAAAGAAGCCGTTCTCCGCCCAGACCTTGGCCATCTCCAGATCTTTCTTGAACAGGTCGGTTTCATAGTAGTTCACGACGGTGGCAGTGGGGTTGTCATCCAGGATGATGCAGGCAATATAGTTGCTGCTGCCCAGCGTATCCATGTTCGGCCAGAACCACTTGCCGCCGTAGCCGGTGGAGATCATGGCCTTATCGGGATAGACAGCCTTGACCTTCATCATTTCGGCGGTCAGGCTCTCGTAGTCATGCACGTTTTCCGGCACGAAGCCCGCCGCGTCCGCCCAGTCCTTGTTGTACTTGAAGCAGTTGCGCTTGCTGATGGACTTGACGGCAGGGGTGCCGTACACATGTCCGTCAACCATCACGGTGCTGATGTAGGGGGTGATGACCTCCAGGGTTTCCTTGCCATACTCGGCCAGCAGATCGTCCAGACAGGCAATGGCCTCCTGGTCCGCGCCCGCGGCCAGAGACATGGCGCCAAACATGTTGAACAGATCAACGCTGCCGTCGGAGATGGCCAGCTTGACCAGTTCGGCGTACTTGCCGTAGTCAAAGGGGACGATTTCGACGTTGAAATCGTAGCCCTTCGCGGCAAGCAGCTCGTTCAGCTTCGTTTCCACGGCGTCGCGGTCGCGAAGATCGCTGAACACGATGCAGGTGTTCATCCGAATCGTCACCTTCTCTTCGGCAACGGACATCGGAATCATGCTCACCAGCATGACCAGGGACAGAAAAAGCGCAATCCACTTTTTCATAGAGGGATACCTTCCTTTCCGTTTATTGCATCCTCTCTCGTGGGAGGATTGGCACATGGGAAGCGGCCGCGTCAGTCGGGAGAACTCAGCACCAGCGCCCAAACCTTGTTGTCAAGGCCATGGTCGCCCTGCCTGATCCGCTCGATGGTTTCCTGGGTGGGAGGCTCGTCGGCAGGGAAGCATACGCGGGCGGCAGGATCAATGGGATTGGGCAGGGGAATGCCCGTTTCATAGACAACCTTTTCCGCCGTTAGCAGCGCCTTCTCCACAAAGGCATGGTCAAAGGGCTCGATGTAGTGGCCGCTGAGAATATCCGTAAAGGGCAGCGCCAGCAGCTTTTTCAGCCCGGCGACAAATTCCCTCCGCGAGGTCGAGCCACGCCCAAAGCACAGTGTGCAGGCAAACACCGCGTCCCGGGTGTAGAGAATCTTCTCTTCCTCCAGATAAAACGCGCGCCCGCCTCGGGAATGCCCCGGAACCGCGCAGACCCGCAGCGTAAGCCCGCCCAGCTCAAAGCGTTCGCCCTCTTCGCAGGGCACAAGCTCGCCGGGGCCTCTGGTCAGAAACTCGTCGGGATCCATCCCCTTGACGGAGTCGGGGCCGAGAGCCTTCACGCGGTCTTCAAGCATGTGCTTTCGGAACGCCGTGTAGTCGGTATCCCTGGCCGCGGCAATATCCTCCGAGCCCATGTGAATCGGCAGACCAAACTGCGCGTTGCCGCCGATATGGTCAATGTGGCTGTGGGTATTGAACACCATGAGCGGCTTGTCCGTCAGGCGGCGCACGGCGGCGGGCAAATCGCCAAAGCCCAGACCGCAGTCGATCACCGCCGCTTTTTCCGTGCCGATGATGAGCTCGGTGTTGCAGTACTTTCTGTCCACAAGGATGCGGTAAACACGGTCTGTCACTTGAAGATAGCTGAAATACCCGTCCAAAACCACCTGATTGTTCAGATCCAGATTCATCCCTTCACACCTCCAATGGTAATGCCTTTGATAAAGCCTTTTTGGAAAAACGGATAAATGATCAGCATGGGCAGCATAGCAAAAACCGAAATGGCCATGCGGGCGCCGACGCTGGGAATATCCAGCCCCTTGGCGAACAGCTCGCTGGTGGTGCTGTTTTTCAGCGCGTCAGCGGAGGATAGGATGCGGTTGAGCAGGTTCTGGATGGTAAACAGATCCGTGCGCCGCACCAGGTAATACAGACCGTTCTGCCAGTCATTCCAGTAGGCCAGGCTGTTCATGAAGCCGATGGTCGCCAGGATCGGCATGGACATCGGCACGATGATGCGCACAAAGACGCATACCTGCGACGCGCCGTCGATCTCAGCCGCATCCAGGATTTCCCGGGGAATGTTGGTGGTCAGGTAGGTTCTGACCAGAATGACGGAAAAGCCGTTCATCAGCAGCCCCGGAATAATCAGCGCCCAAATGGTGTCCTTGATGTGGAAGGTCTGCGAATACACAAGGTAGGTAGGGATCAGCCCGCCGTTAAAGAGCATCGTGAAAAAGATGAAAAACGAGAAGAAATTGCGCCCCGGCAATTCGGGTCTGGAGAGCGGATAGGCCAGCAGCATGGTGATGGTCACGCTGGTCACAGCGCCCAGCCCCGTTACCCCGAAGGACAGCAGATACGCCCGAAGCAGCCTGTCCTTGGACGCAAGCAGGTATTTATACGCGTCCAGGCTGCACTCGGCGGGGAAAAGCGAATAGCCGTAAGCATACAGCGCCCTCTCCGACGTAAAGGACGAGGTGATGACCAGCAGCAGGGGAACGACGCAAAGCAGCGAAAGCAGCGTCAGAATGATGATGGACGCGGTGCGCAGACCGTTGTGTTTCATCGGCTTCTTCCCCCTCAAAAAAGCGCGCTCTCAGCTTCGATGCGGCGGACAATGCCGTTGGCGCCCACCACGCAGATAAAGCCGGCAATGGACTGGATAAAGCACGCGGCAGAGGCGCGGCCAAGGTTGCTGTCCTCCATCAGTCCCTTGTAAACATAGGTGTCAATGGTGCTGCACACATTGCTGAGCATGCCCGAATTCATCGGCACCTGATAAAACAGGCCGAAATCGGAATAGAAAATGTGTCCGACCGAGAAAAGCGTGAGGGTAATGATCACATGCTTGAGCAGCGGCAGGGTGATCTTGACGATGCACTGGAAGCGGTTGGCTCCGTCCACCATCGCCGCCTCGTACAGCGTCGCGTCAAAGCCGACGATCGTGGCGTAGTACACAATGCTGCTGTATCCGAAGGACTTCCACAGATGCACGCCGGTGAGAATAAACGGCCAGTATTGCTCCTGCGTGTACCAGGAAACCGGCGCCATGCCCAGCGGGCGCAGAATCGAGTTGTTCATCATGCCATACTCCCCGCCGAAAAGCGCGTAGACGATATAGGCAATGATAACATAGCTCATCAGGTGGGGAATCAGGATCAGCGTCTGAAACCCCTGCTGAAGCTTTTTGCGCCCCACCTCATTGAGCAGCACCGCCACCGTGACCGAGAGCAGCGTGCCCAGCACGATAAACGCCAGGTTGTACAGCAGCGTGTTTCTCAGCAGCAGCGACAAATCCCGGCTGTTGATGAGGAAGGTGAAGTTTTTCAGGCCGCACCACGCGCTGCCCCAGATTCCCTTGGTATACTTGAATTTCTTGAAGGCCATCATCAGCCCCGGCATGGGCAGGTAGTTGTTGATAACCAGATACGCCACGCCGGGAAGCATCATCAGATACAGCGGAATAAACCGCGCCATTCTCCGCGCTTTCCTTTTGCGCGGCAAAGCAGGGCTTGCAGTCATGCGTTTTCCTCCCCCTTCCCATGCATTCCGGCGCGTCAGCTCCGGGGATGCGTCTTTTCAAAAGCGTCCAGCAGAACCTCCATCGCCGGGGAGGGCGCCGCGTCCGCCAGCTGCGCCGTTTCGCCAAACGCCATCAGGCGCGGGCATTCACGCGCAAGCCTCGGCCACGCGGGAAGTGGCTCTCCGTCCGAGCCGACGCCGTTGGGATCGCCCGTGCGCATGAAGTTCGCCCAATAGTCGCACATCTGGCGGGAAAGATCGTAATGCTTCCCCTTGAACACACGCCAGCACTTGGCCAGGTTTTCAAAGTAGAACCATATGTCCGACGAATGGAAGCAGCCGGGATGATCCCAGCCCGGGATCTCCGCCGAGAAGCGCGCCAGCCACACCGGGCTTCTGCCTTCCAGATAGTCGGCAATGGCATGCGCCGCCAATTCTATGCCCGACAGACGGCCCGCTTCGCGGATGGCCTCGGCGTCCTCCGCGCCCGCAAACGCCGCCATGAAGCGCTCCGCGTCCACGCCCGGCAGGCTTTCGGCCAGCTTTTTCAGCCCCGCGCTGTCCGTAACGCCCCGGGGCGACATCATCATTTCAATATCCGTCGCGCTCATAAACAGCGGGCATTCCACATGGCCTTCCCGCAAGAACCATTCGTTGGCCGGGCCGGTCATGAATACATGGTCGATCACCGCGTCGAAAAAGTGCGGCGGCATCTGATTGGCGGCGGCCAGAATTGTTTCCGCGTCAATGCGTCTGGCCTCCTCGATGGTCTGAACGCCCAGCTTTTGCAGGAAAGCGACACCGTTTTCCTCGCCCTTCTTCAATTCCCTGCGGAAAAAGCTGCCGTCGGAATAGGCAGGGAAGAAAATCGCGCTTTGCAGAATCGCCTTGCTGAACAGACCCTGATTGGCGGGATTGCCCATCTGCGCGCACACGCTCATGCCGCCGGAGGATTGCCCGCCGATGGTGATGTTGTCCGGGTCGCCGCCAAAGGCGGCAATGTTGCGCTTGACCCAGCGCGTGGCAAACTGCTGATCCAGAAAGCCGAAGTTGGCCGGCGCGGAGGGATCAGCCTGCGTCAAGTCAGGATGCGCCATGAAGCCGAATACGTTCAGCCGGTAGCTGACCGTCACCACCACCACGCCGCGCCGCGCAATACGCTCGCCGTCAAACTCCATCTCGGCGGTATTGCCCACCTGCAATCCGCCCCCAAAGTACCATACATACACCGGAAGATTGCCCGGCGTATTCAGCGGCGTATCCTCCGTTTCGCGGTACTGCTCCGCCGCGCCCACGGCATATCCGTCCGCGGGCGCCCAGATATTCAGGTAAAGGCAATCCTCGCTCATGGGCAGATCAAAATCCACCGCCCATTCACGGGACCAGAAATTGTCCCGTCCGGGCTTCCCTTTGTCCTGCATGGCAATGGGACCAAAATCAAAAGCCTTCAACTCCCCCTCCCAGTCCGGGCAGGGCTGCGGCGCACGCCAGCGATTTTCGCCCACGGGCGGCGCGGCAAAGGGAATCCCCTTGAAGCTCGTAATTCTCGGATCCGCCGCCGGAAGTCCCCTCACCCAACCGTTCTCGGTTTTGACACGCCTGTTCATTGCCGTCCTCCTCACAATACTTAACACTTTTGCAAATACGTTTCTGCTATTCGTTATACACACTATATCACCCATTTATCGAAGTGTCAATACAGTTCTTTTGCATTTTTCTCCGTTCTTTTAACTTTTTGCAAAAACTTTTGCAAAACTCTTGACAATCCATTCCCAATGTGCCATGCTATAAGCAGCAGGAAAATTCATGTTTCCTGCAACACCGCTTCGGTTTGGGCTCGCGCCCGTGAAAGGAAATTGTATGGCTGAATCACGAGTTGGTCTGAAGGAAATCGCGGAGCTCGCCGGGATGAGCATAGGCAATGTTTCCATGGTGCTTCGCGGGCTTGGCAACGAGGCGCGCATCAGCGCCGCCAGTCAAGAGCGTATCCTGAACGCCGCGCGTCAGCTGAATTACAAGCCGAATGTCTACGCCAAGCGCCTGCGCATGCAGAAAGCCGATAAAATGATTGTGGCCGTGTTTTTCGCATCCTCCCGCCACGTCAACGTGATGGGCTGCTTTTTCTCCGGCATTCACGATCTGCTATGCAACGCCTCGCCGGAGAGCAAGCCGGAGATCGCCCTTTATCCTTACACCAAAGGACACCTCGCCGAGGAGGACGAGCTGATCCATCAGGGGTGCTTCAATGGCGTTCTGTTCATGGGCATGTCCTCGGAAGATATGAAGTATCTGGAATCGCTGACCATCAGCGCGCCCATCGTGGTGTTTAACCGCGTTTCCGTCAATCATCATTACGTCTACGCGGACAACGGCAATGTGGGCCAGATGGCCGCGCGCGTCTTCAACGAAATGGGACTGCGCAGGATGTGCCTTGTCACCGGCCAGACCGTTACCACCGCGGGCGCGGAAAGAAGAGACGGCTTTATTCACGAGTGTGAAAAGCTGGGGCTTGAACTGCCCCAAGAAATGATTTTGCGCGTATCCAGCCGCTACGAAGGCGGAAACCAGGCCGCCGCGGCCATTTTGTCCGCCGACAGGCTGCCGGAGGCCATCTTTTTTTCAGAGGATTTGATGGCTGTTTCCGCACAGCATGAGCTGCTGCTCCACGGCGTGAAAATTCCCGAGCAGGTGCGAATCATCTGCTACAACGGCAGCAACAGCGAAATCTACACCTTTCCCATGCTCTCCACCATTCAGGTGCCCATGGAGGAAATGAGCCGGGATTGCCTTGCGCTGCTGCAAAAGGCCATTCAGCACGCCAACAGCAGACAGATGAACATCGTCCATAAGCCGATCCTTGTGCTGCGCGAAAGCTGCGGAAAATAAAAAATATCTGTATGCTCAGGCTCTCAAGGCGGGCACCCTGGTGGGGCCCGCCTTTTCCGTATCAGTATTTCACTGATCGTTCATGACAGCTTCACACCCGATCAGCCGCCCCCTTGCCCATTGCGCCCGCCCGGAAAACATGCTACAATGTTGCCGCAAGGAGATGAACACATGCCCATCACTTCCTATTGTAAAAAGTGCGGTCGGGACGTGCCTGTGGCGGAGCGCTGTCCCCACTGCGGCGGCAAGCTGCCCAAGTCCACCCAGCGGGTGGCCTGGTGCGTGGAGCACACCCCTGTGTGCGACTGGATGTGCTGGAACGCCGCCATGCGCATCATCCTTCCGCTGTCCGCCGTGCTGCTGATTCTCATTCTGCTGCTGGAAGGGCTGGCGGGAGGCGCGCCCGCGGTGGAAACCCTGCTGCGCCGGGGGCTGCTGCTGAGCCTGTTAGGGCTTTTGTGCCTGGTCAGCGCGCTGCTGCTGCTGGCCCTGATGCTTCAGGGGGACGATCTGCTGGACTGCGCGGTGGACGGTCGGGGCGTCCACGTCACCCAGTACCTTCCCAACCCGACGCCCCTGAAGCTGCTTCTGCGCCTGAAGTCCCCCACGCTGATGGCCCAGCTTGACCCCGATGATCCCGCTCCCATGGTGTGCGTCCGCCAGCAGGAGCTGGCCTGGAAGGACGTCGCCCGGGTGCAGCTGTGGCCCGATAAAACGCTGATCCTCCTTTACGCCCCTACCTGGTGGATGCGCCTGGCGCTGCCCTGCACCCCCTTCACCTATGAGGACAGCCTGTCCTTCATGCGGGACAAGCTGGGGCGGAAGAAGACGGTGCTGCTCCCCGGCGAGCTGGTGGCGCCGCCCAAGCCCAAGGCTCCCAAGGCCAGGCCGGTGAAGGCCGAGCAGCTGGCCTTCGATCTGCCGCAGGCTTCGCCTGTTCCCGCGCCTTCCGCCGAGCCTTCGCCTTTCCCCGCCGAGCAGGAGGAGGATTTCATGCCCCTGGCCGACGTTCTGGCCGAGCTGAAGGCCGGGGAAAGCAGCGGCGATGAAGCGGGAAATTTCCCAGGTTCGCCCGGGAGCAATTGACAATTGCCCATATTTGTTCTATGCTTAATAGGTATGCGGTTTTGAAATGCCGCAGGGAACAACATGAACAGGAGGTCGCTCTTTCAATGAATAAGAAGCCTGTTGTATTGGTTGTCATGGACGGCGTGGGTGAAACGCCCGCCGAGCTTGGCAACATGGTCATGAAGGCCACCACCCCCACCCTGGACGAACTGAAGGCCACCTGCCCCTTCCAGGTCATCAAGGCCCATGGCTCCGCCGTCGGCCTGCCCTCCGATGACGACATGGGCAACAGCGAGGTGGGCCACAATGCCCTGGGCTGCGGCCAGATCTATTCCCAGGGCGCCAAGCTGGTCAACGAGTCCATCGAGTCCGGAAGCGTTTATCAGTCCGAGGCCTGGCAGGCCCTGGTCAGCGGCGTCAAGGCCGCCAATGGCACCATGCACTTCATCGGCCTGCTGTCCGACGGCAACGTTCACTCCAACATCAGCCACCTGATCGCCATGCTGCGTCAGGCCAAGGCGGAGGGCATCCGCCGGGTGCGCTGCCACATCCTGCTGGACGGCCGTGATGTGCCCGCCACCTCCGCCCTCGACTATGTGCAGCAGCTGGAGGATGTCCTGGCCTCCCTGAACGACGCTTCCTTCGACGGCCGCATCGCTTCCGGCGGCGGCCGCATGACCATCACCATGGACCGCTATCAGGCCAACTGGGCCATGGTCAAGGCGGGCTGGGATGTGCACGTCCACGGCGAGGGCCGGCAGTTCGCCTCCGCCAAGGAAGCCATCGAGACCTACCGCGCCGAGCTGAACGTCATCGACCAGGATCTCCCCGCCTTCGTCATTGCCGAGAACGGCCAGCCCGTGGGCAAGATGGAGGACGGCGACAGCGTGGTGCTGTTCAACTTCCGCGGCGACCGCGCCCAGGAAATTTCGATGGCCTTTGACGGCGACGCTTCCTTCACCGCCTTCGACCGGGGCGTGGTGCCCCAGGTGCGCTACGCCGGTATGCTGCAGTATGACGGCGACCTGAACATCCCCCACAATTTCCTGGTGAACCCGCCGAAGATCACCAACACCCTCACCGAGCTGCTGGTGGACGCCGGCATCAAGGAATACGCCTGCTCCGAGACGCAGAAGTACGGCCACGTCACCTACTTCTGGAACGGCAACCGCTCCGGCAAGGTCAGCGAGGCCCTCGAGGATTATGCCGAGGTGCCCTCCGACGTCCGCTCCTTTGACGAGTGCCCCTGGATGAAGGCCACTGAGGTCACCGACCTGGTCATCAAGGCCCTTGAAAGCGGCGAGTACGGCTTCATCCGCTGCAACTTCCCCAACGGCGACATGGTGGGCCACACCGGCAACTGCCTGGCCACGGAGATTGCCGTGGAGACCGTCGACCTCTGCCTGGCCCGCATCAAGAAGGCCGTGGACGAGGCTGGCGCCATCCTGCTGGTGACGGCGGATCACGGCAACGCCGACCAGATGCTGGAAAAGAACAAGAAGGGCGGCATCGCACCCCGCACCGCCCACAGCCTGAACCCCGTGCCCTTCATCGTCTATGACAAGGACGAGCGCCATGAGCTGAAGGAAGGCAGCGGCTTCGGCCTGGCCAATGTCGCGCCCACCGTCGCTGAGCTGCTTGGCCTCAAGCCCTACGACTGCTGGGAAGAGAGCATGCTGAAGTAAACAGCAGCAGGAAAAGCCCCTCGCGAGTCTTCGGATTCGCGAGGGGCCATTTTTGTGGAAAGATTCGACGGTCACGCTATCCTCTTGCCAGCGTCACCATGACGCGGAAGGTGTGCTCATCGGGATAGGCCGCCGTCACAGCGCCCTTATGGGCCTGGGCAATGCTCCTGGCCGCCGACAGACCGATGCCGCAGCCGCCGGTCTGCTGGTTGTGAGCGGCGTCGCCCCGGGTGAAGCGCTCGAAAAGGCACTCCGGCGGGCAGCTTGGCAGCGTCGTCACGCTGTTATCCAATTGAAGCACCGCATTCCGATGGCGGCTATGGGCCGTCAGCCTGATGCTTCCGCCCTCCTGCGCATACTGCACGGCATTGTCCAGCAGCATCCGCATCAGCTGACCCAGCGCCTCCCCGTGGCCCCGCAGCGTCAGGCCGTCTTCCACCTGGGCGTCCAGCGTGAGCTTCTTTCGAGCCATGGGCTCACGGTAGTTTTCCAATTCCGCGCGCACAAGCGCGCTCCAATCCACGGTGTGCTTCTGCTCACGGGCCAAGCCCTCGTCCAGGCGGGAAATCATCATCAGCTGGGCAATCAGCCGCGTCAGCCGCGCGGCCTGTCCGCGAATGTTCTGGCTCCAGCGGTTCTCCCCCATCATCAGCTCCATGGCGTCCAGGTTGGCCGTCATGATGGCGACGGGCGTCTTCAGCTCATGGCTGGCATTGGTGATGAACTCCTTCTGGCTGTTGATGTTCCTCAGCCAGGCCCGGGAAACCCGCCGCGCCACAGGCTGAAGGATGACGAACAGCAGCAGCAGGCTCACCACGGCCATCAGCGCCGTGCCGCGGAGGGTCTCCATCAGCACATGCATCTGCACGCTGTTGTCCACCAGCACCAGACGCCGGACGCCCCCGGCCTCCGTCACGATTTCATAGCGGAAGGCCCCCTGCTTGCCCCTGGGGCTGTCCAGGCTCAGAATATCAGCCGCCAACTGACTCAGCTCCTCCTGCGAGGTGTGGGTGAAGCCCAGGCTTTGCATGGCGAGGACATTGCCCTCCGCGTCCACCCGGATGTCATGGGCCGCCCCGGGAAAAAAGCGCTCCTCCTCCCACGGGCGGCGATTCCGGCGCTGGTCAAAATCCGGCGGTCTCCGGGAAATCTCGTCCTGACTGAGCATCACCTCCAGCATCTGCCCGGAAGCCGTTTCCATCTGAACATAATTCATCAGGAAAACGCCGCTGGCAATCAGCAAGATCAATATGGCAAAGGACAGCATGGCCCCCTGAACGAACCGCCTGCGCAGCATTTTTTCCATGGTCATCCGCTCCTCTCCAGCGCGTATCCCACGCCCCGCCGGGACTGAATGACAACGCCGCATCGCAGGCCCTGCAGCTTCTTGCGCAGATAGGAAATGTAAACCCACACGCTGCCGTTTTCGACTTCCCGGTTCAGTCCCCACACCAGCTCGATCAGCCGCTCGACGGAGAAGTACATGCCGGGGTTGCGCATGAACACCTCCATCAGCTGATATTCCAGGTTGCTCAGGGCCTCCGCACGCTCGCCGCATCGCAGCGTGCAGCACTCCCGGTCCAGCGTCAGGCCGCCGAAGCACAGCGAATCCGGCATATAGCGCCCGCCCCGCCGCACCAGGGCCTTCACCCGGGCCAGCAGCTCCGCCATGGCAAAGGGCTTGGGCAGATAATCATCCGCGCCGACATCAAAGCCCTCCACCTTGTCGGAAAGCGTATCCTTCGCCGTCAGCAGCATCACCGGGGTAATGTTGCCCTCGCTCCGAAGCTGCCGCAGCACGCTCAGGCCGTTCAGCCCCGGCAGCATGATGTCCAGGATGATGCCGTCATAGGCCTGGTTCCGCGCCCAATACAGCGCGTCGCCGCCGTTGAACACGGGATCCACCGCGTAATGATGATAGGTCAGTATATCCACCAGGGCCTCGGACATGGCCGGCTCATCCTCCACCAGCAGCAGCCGCATCGGTTCCCCTCCTCATTCGTTCCTTCGCGTCGCAATGCTTCTCCCATTTCGCCGTTGTCCACGCCTTTTCCTTCATCATATGGGATATTTTCATCCAACCTTGAATATTGAGGGTTTTACAGTTTGTTCACAGTTGAAAGCCTTTTCCGGGGGCTTTCTTTAAGGTTGGTTTAAGCCGCCGCTGGTAAGATAAGGACACAGGCGGAGGGCGGCAGCTCTCCGCCGGGATGAACAGAAACGGGGGAATGAAAATGACCGAACAACAGCCGAAAAAAGTGAAGAAGCGCGGCAGAAGAATTCTGCGCAGGCTTCTTGTGTGGATGCTGCTGCTGATGCTGCTGGCGGCGGGAGGCTATCTGGGCTATCACGCCCTCAAGCGGGAGTACACCGTCACCTATGACGGCTACACCGCCGTAACCGGCAGCATCTCCAATTCGCTTTCCTTTTCCAGTAGCCTGGCGCTGATCGACAGCGCGTCTTATACGGCCTCCTCCTCCGCCACGGTGCGCCAGGTTTATGTCGCCGTGGGCGACCAGGTGCATGAGGGCGACAAGCTGCTGCGCCTGTCCACCGGCGAAACCATCGAGGCCGAATTTGACGGCAGGGTTAACCAGCTTGACGTGGACAAGGGGGACAGCGTGGCCCCCGGCGACAGCCTGATCCAGGTGGCCGATTTCGAGCACCTGCGGGTGAACCTCCGGGTGGACGAATACGACATCGCTGACGTATCGGTGGGGCAAAGCTGCACCGTCACCACCACCGCCACCAATCAGACGTTTGCGTCCATCATCGACGCCATCAGCTACATTTCCTCCTCCCAGGGCTCTGTGGCCTACTACACGGCCACGGTCTATGTGAACGTGGCCGAGGCGGAAAACGTCTATCCCGGCATGCAGGTCACCGTCACCGTGCCCCAGGAGGAAGCCAAGGACGTGGTCATTCTCAAAATGGACGCCCTCTCCTTCAGCGCGGCCAACAGCGCTTTTGTTTACAAGCAGCTGGAGGACGGCACCATGGAGCAAACGCCGGTGGAAGTCGGCGTCAGCAACGGCAATTATGTGGAAATCAAGTCCGGCATCGCGTCGGGCGAAACGGTGTACGCCGTCGCTGAGGCCGAGGAGACCGCCTCCGCCCTGGGCGGACTGCTCTCCGGTATCTTCGGCGGACAGCAGATGAACATGCCCGGCGGCCCGGCGGGCTTTGGCAACGGGCAGATGCCTGACTTCGGCAATGGCCAGATGCCTGACTTTGGCGGCTCTGACGGCTCCACAAGGCCCGGCGGCGGAGAGCGGCGGAACAACGACGGCTTTGGCGGCAGCGGCGGCATGGGAGGCGGCCAATGACGGAAGCAGCGTTTTTCCACATGCGGGACATCGACAAGGATTACCCCATGGGGGATGAAATCGTCCATGTTCTCCGGCGCATCAGCCTGGACATCAGCGAGGGCGAGTACCTTTCCATCCTGGGGCCCTCCGGCAGCGGCAAATCGACGCTGATGAACATCATCGGCTGCCTGGACACCCCCACGGCTGGGCGCTATGTGCTTAAGGGCCGGGCCGTGGACGAGCTGGACGAGGGGGAGCTGGCAAGGCTTCGGAGCCGCGAGATCGGCTTCGTCTTCCAGAACGCCCAGCTGCTTCCCCGCCTGAGCGCGCTGAAAAATGTCGAGCTGCCGCTGATCTACGCGGGCATACCGCCCCGGGAGCGCCGTCAGCGGGCCAGGCGGATGCTGGAGCGCGTCGGCCTGGGGGATCGGATGGAGCACCTGCCCAGCCAGCTTTCCGGCGGCCAGCAGCAGCGCGTGGCCATCGCCCGGGCGCTGGTGGGCAACCCTTCCATCCTCCTGGCTGACGAGCCCACCGGCGCGCTGGATCAGAAAACCGGCGCGCAGATCATGGCCCTGTTCAAGGCCCTGAGCGACGAGGGGCGCACCATCGTCATGATTACCCACGATATGAACATTGCCGCCCACGCCCGGCGGATTGTCAGGATCATCGACGGCGAACTGCTGGAAGGAGGTGAAGCGGCGGATGCTTAACGCCATTCGGGCCTGCGTGGTCATGGTCTGGGAGTGCGTCCTCATGTCCCTGGACAATATCCGCAGCAATAAAATCCGTTCTTTCCTGACGCTGCTGGGCATCATGATCGGCGTCACCGCCGTCATCGCCCTCATCACCACGGTCTCCGGCGTGTCCGGCTCCCTGTCCTCCTCCTTTACCGATATGGGCGCGGGTACGCTGACCGTATCGGTAACGGGCAGCGACCTGAAAAGCGGCATGACCGCCGAGGATCTGGCCGAGCTCACCGCGCTTCCTTGCGTGGACGGCATCACCCCCACCGTCACCATCAGCGCCCAGCTTTCCTACGGCGGCAAGACCAAGAGCCGCGTCACCGTTTCCGGCAAGAACGCCTACTATTTCTGGGTCAATCAGGACACGGCCACCCGGGGACGGGCGCTGAACTTTGTGGACGACGACAGCGCCACCTTTGCCTGCATGATCAGCAAGGACATGGTGGAGCACTTCTTCTACGGCGTGGATCCCCTGGGCAAGACCATCATCATCAGCGGCCTGCCTTTCACCATCGTCGGCCTGTTCGAGGAGGACGCGGGCGGCGGCGTGGCCAGCATCTTCAGCGGCACGGCGGATGTTTTCATCCCCTACACCACCGCGCTGAAAATGAACAACGACAACGTTGTGACCAATTTCACCGTCTACCTGGCGGAGGGCGCGGACTCCTCCGAAGCCGCCACGGACATCGAAAACGCCATGGACGCCATGTTCAGCTTTGAGGACGACTGCTTTGAGGTCACCACCATGTCCTCCATCGAGGACACCATGCAGGAAATGCTGGGCATGATGACGACGCTGCTGGCCGGCATCGCCTCCATCGCGCTTGTGGTGGGCGGCATCGGCATCATGAACATGATGCTCACCTCCGTCACCGAGCGCACCACGGAAATCGGCCTGAAAAAAGCCCTGGGCGCCATGCCCTGGCAAATTCAGATCCAGTTCCTGATCGAATCCTTCCTGCTGTCCATGCTGGGCGGTCTGTTGGGCGTCGCGGCGGGTCTGGCCCTCTCCGCGGTTCTCTGCCAGCTGCTGGGCACCGCCTTCGTCCTCAGCATGACCTCCATCACCCTGGGCGTGGGTTTCTCCGCGGCAGTCGGCATTCTGTTCGGCTGGGCGCCCGCCCGCAAGGCCAGCCGCCTCAATCCCATCGACGCGCTGAGAAGCATGTAATGGGCTTACCCATCGGTTCCTGTGCTGTCTGATATTTCTTGCGATCAGTCAGTGTAACACCACTAACCATGAAGGGAGACATCCACGATGAAATACCGCCTCCGAACCTTCCTGTCGTTCCTCCTTTGCGCCCTGCTGTTTCTGTCCTGCGCGCAGGCGGAAACACTGACCATGAGCGGCACCGTCACCGCCGCCGCTACCCGCGAGATCTACGCGCCCATCGGCGGCACGGTGGCCCATGTGGCGGTGGAAGCCGGTCAATCCGTCGCCGCGGACGACGTGCTCCTGACCCTTCAGACCACCAAGGTGTACGCCGAGGAGGACGGCACGGTCACGGGCGTCTTCGGCCAGCCCGGCGATGACGCGGACAGCGTGGCCGAGCGCTACGGCGCGGTGCTCTACATGGAGGGCAGCGTGCTCTACACCGTGTCCGCCTCCACCGAGAACGCCTACAACGCCACGGAAAACAAGCTCGTCCATGTGGGCGAGGCGGTGTACCTGCAGTGCCGCAGCAACAGCGACCGGGTGGGCGTGGGCGTCATCAGCGCCATTGAGGGCACCTCCTATACCATCCGCGTCAGCGAGGGCGTGCTGATGCCGGGGGATTCGGTCAACGTGTTCCGCAGCGTCGATTACGCCAACAGCGCCAAGATCGGCCGCGGCAGCGTCAGCCGGGTCAACCCCACCGCCGTCACCGGCAGCGGCGCCATTGTGCGCATCGCCGTCACGGACGGTCAGCAGGTCAAGCGGGGCGATCTGCTGCTGGAAACCCTCACCGGCAGCTTTGACGGCCTGTACATGAGCGGCGTGGACTTCCTGGCGGAGGAGGCGGGCGTCGTCAAGACCATTCAGCCCCAGCAGGGCGATACCGTGCAGAAGGGCAGCGTTGTGGCGGTGCTTTACCCCCAGGGCAGCATGCGCGTGGAAGCCTCCGTTTCCGAGGACAGCCGCGGTCAGCTGCGGGTGGGTCAGCCGGTTACGGTGGAGCTGTCCACGGACGAAACCAAGGTCTACCCCGGCACCATCGCCATGCTGTCCTACCTGGCTGAGGAAAGCGCCGGCCAGGACACCGGCGTGACCTACAAGGTGCTGGTGGACTTTACCCCGGATGAGGCCGTGCATTACGGCATGAATGCGGTGGTCTCCACCATGGAGGAAGGTGAAGCCGATGCCGCGGACAGCCCCAGCGCTGAGCAGCCGAATGCATAAATGTCTGACGGCCCTGCTGGCGGCCATGGTTTTTCTCGCTGTCGGGCTGGCCGCTCACGCGGAGCCCACCACCCCCACCGACCTGACAACGCCCACGGACATGCCTGCCGTCACCCCTGAGCCCACGCCCGCCCCTTCTCCCAAGCCCACCGACGTGCCCCAGGTCTCTCCCGCACCCACGGAAGGCCCTGAAGCCTCGCCCATGCCGGGGGAAAGCGGTATGCCGCCGGGCCGACCCGGTGGCGGCGGTCGCCCCTCCTTCGGACGGCGGCCCTCCGGCGGAGGCCAGGGCGGCGCCTCCGAGGGGGAGACAGGCTTTCAGGTAACACCCGGCAAGGCCCTGACCCAAACCCACGCTTCCGGCAGCCGGGACATGACAGCCTATGGCACAGTCAGCCTCACGCCGGACGACGAGCCCATGCGTCAGCTGACCCTGGGCGGGCAAGCGGTGGACATCGACTGCGGCGGCGCGGTCTTTACGGCGGCCGTGGAGGACGCCACGCTGACCCTCACCGCGGAAAACGGCGCGGAATGGCGCGCGACCCTGGCCGCCCTGGATACGCTGCGCATCAGCGGCATTGAGCGCGTTACCCTGCAATGCGCCGCGTGGTGTACCGAGCTGGACACCTCCCTGACCTTCACAGGCAGCGCCTACGTGCGCCTCCGGGCCCAGGGATACGTTTCCGCCGACTTTCTCCTGCGGGTCACGGCGGAGGGCGTCGACGTCGACGCGGCGGGTCAGACCTACCGCCTTCATCAGAGCCGCCTGGAAAGGGAGGAAGAACGTCTATGAAAAAAATGGCTTCAATGGTGTTCGCCCTGGCGCTGGCCTTTCTGCTCACCACCGGCGCGCGGGCGGATGCCTGGAGCGGCCAGGTGGAGGCCGACGCCATCACCCTGCTGACGGCGGATTCCTCCGGCGCCCTGACGGCCCTGGACATCCTCCCCGGGCAGCTTGTGAGCAAGGGTGACATCCTGGGGAGCGTCGCCGTCACCCGGCACTTCGCACCCTCAGACGGTACCGTGGCGGCCATTCACTTCAAGGTGGGCGACACGCTCAAGGACACGGTGGTGGAAATCGAGCCCGTCAGCCCCTACGTCATCCACTGCACCCTGACCGACGGGGTTTCGGCTGAAAACGCGGCCATCCACTGCGGCGAAACGCTTTGGATGAAGTGTACCTCCGACGGCTCTCACCGGGCCTTCGGGCGCGTCACCAGCGTGGAGGGAAGCGACTACCAGGTTGAGGCCCTGGGGGGCGAATTGTACATCGGAGAAACCGTTTCCCTGTACCGCGATACGGATTTCGCGAAAAGCAGCCTCGTGGGGCGCGGCACCGTGGTGGCCAGCGAAACCATCGCCGTCACGGCAGAGGGCACGCTGACATCGCTGAGCGTTGCCCAGGGGGCCAGGGTGGAGCGGGGCCAGCTGCTGTTCACCACCGCCTCCGCCGAAGAAACGAACCTCGTCGCCCCCTGCGGCGGCATTGTGACCGAGGTGCTGGCCCAGGCCGGCGATTCGGTACAGGAGCAGCAGGCCCTGGCGCGGATTGCCGCCGACGTCGCCCTGCGGGCCGAGGTATCCGCCGAAGACCTGGGGCGCTTCCAGATCGGTCAGCGCGTCGCTTATCTGCGGGGCGACGATCCCCATGAGACGCCCCGCCGGGCCGTCATCACGGACGTCCTCATGGATACGGAAAACGGCGGCGGTACCATCGTCTGCCAGCCGGAGGAGAATCTGCTGCCCATCGGCCTGAGCATCACCCTGACGGATGATGCCGCGGCGCTCCCCTGAATGGCTTTAACAGCAAAAGCCTGCCGCGCTTTTCAATGTCGCGGCAGGCTCAGGATATCAGCAAAGTCCCTGGATGAGTCGGAGGGCCCGCAGGCCCTCTGACTGTTCATCGAAAATCGGCGGCATGTACGGCGATTTTCGCGCGATTCCGTTAGGAATCGCTTCCTTACACGAACGAACGGCCGGGAGAACGGCAACGCCGTTCGATCAGTGAGTGAGTGCAAAACTCGACAAAGTGGCGTAAGCCACTTTGTCGACACCCTGAGCCTGCCGCGCTTTTCAACATCGCGGCAGGCTCTTTCATTGGTTCATCATCCCTTCAGCCTTCCCGCCCAGAAGGCGGCCATCGCCGGTTCGATATCCCCCTGCCAGAACCGCCAGTGCGGCGGACAGAGCCGTTCATACTCCGGCTGATGATAGCGGTCGTCCAACAGCAGCGCCACGCCGCGGTCCGTCTCCGTGCGGATGACGCGGCCCACCGCCTGGGCCACCTTCTGCATGCCGGGAATCATGTAGGCATAGAGGAAGCCGTTGTCCAGCGTCTCCTGATAGTAGGCCCGCAGGGTCTCCTGGAACAGGTTCACCTGAGGCAGGCCCACGCCCACAATGGCCACGCCGTCCAGCGCTTCCCCCGGCAGGTCGATGCCCTCGGAAAAAATGCCTCCCAGCACGCACAGGGACAGCGTGGGCTCGCCGTCCGCCACATAGGGCGCCAGGAACAGCCGACGTTCCTCGTCGGTCATGCCCTGCCGCTGCACCTGACAGGACACGCCGATGACCTCCGCTACCTGCCGCATGAAGGCGAAGCTAGGGAAGAACGCCATGTACCGCCCCGGATGCACCGCCGCCATCCGCCGGATCGCCGCCGCGATGTCCCCCGCCGCCGCCGTCCGGTGCTGATACCGGGTGTTGATCCGCTGCCGCAGGATCAGCAGGTTCTCCCAGGGATAGGGCGAGGGCACGGCAAAACAGGCGTCCCCGTCATCGCCCCCCAGGAGGCGCTTCATGGAGGGCAGCGGCTCCATGGTGGCCGAGAAGCATACCACCCCGGACAGCTTCGCCGTCACCTGGGCCAGATAGGCCGCCACGTCCAGGGCGAAGGCTGTCACCGTTCGCTGCTTTCCGCCCTGCCACAGGTAGGCGTAATCTGACAAATCCCCCCGCAGCGCCCGCACAAAGCCCAGCAGGCCGGAGGTCACGTCCATCAGCCGCTCCCCGCTTTCCTCCCAGGGGAAGCGCTCGGTCATCGCCGCCCCGAAGGCGTCCGCCAGCTCGTTGGCCGCCCGCTCCAGGCTTTGAGGCACGGAAGACAGCCGTCCCTCCCGGGCATCCTCCGGGACGGGCAGATCGTCGAGTGCCTTCAGCGCCGCCGTCATGGCCTTGTACAGAGGATGCCTTCGTCCGGCGGTCTTCCCCACCACCGTCCGAAGCCGGCGGATACTCCCGCCATCCACCGCCCCGGAGAGCATCTCCCGCACCCGGCTGAGCAGGTTGTGGGCCTCGTCGATGAGCAGGGTCACATTGGCGGTGCGGTCGAAAATGCGCTGGATGTGCACGGCGGGGTCGAGGGCGTAATTATAGTCGCACACCGTGAGGTCGGCGACCTCCGCCAGGGACAGGCTGAACTCAAAGGGGCAGAGGTCGTGCCTGTCCGCCATGGCGCGGATGGCCTCCGGCGACCAGTCCTCCGATGTCAGCATTTCCTCCATGGCCGCGCTGTCCCGCAGGAAATGCCCCTTGGCCCGCGGGCACCAGTCGGGATGGCACACCGTCCGCCGGGGACACTGCTTGTCCTTGGCGTCCAGGGTCAGCGTCCACAGGCGCAGCGGCTGACGGCGCATCCGTGCCAGGGCCTCCAGCGCGCCCTGACGCTGGGTGGTGCGGGCCGTGAGGTAGTACACCTGGCCCGTATGCCCCTCCCCCAGGGCCTTCAGCGCGGGGAACAGCGCCGCAGCCGATTTGCCCGTGCCCGTGGGCATGGAGGCGAACAGCCGCCGCCCCAGCCTGATGGCGGTATAGGCCTGGGCCGCCATCTCCCGCTGTCCGGCCCGGTACGCGCCATAAGGGAAGGACAGCGTCCGCAGGGAGGCGTCCCGCTCCCGCCGATGACGGCGAAGCAGCCGCAGCCGTCGCAGGTAGGGCAGCAGCAGCCCATCGAAGGCCGCCGCGCATTCCTCCGCCGACCATTCCCGGTCGAACTTTGCCCGCACCTGCCCTGTGCGCGTCACATAGCACACGCGGATTATCACTCGCTCCGCCCTCTGGCGGCACAGCATGTACCCATAACAGACCGCCTGCATCTCATGGGCCGGCACGGGCGCATCGGGGGGCTCCTGACCCTGCCACAGCTTGATTTCCTCCACCCAGGGCACATCTCCGGGACAATAGGCGTCCATGCGGCCCGTCAGGCACAGTACGGCGTCCTCGTCCTCCACAGGCACCTCCAGGCTCAGGGGAACCTCCGCCTGCCAGCCCTCCCCGAGGTGCGCCTGCCTGGCCTTATGGCCCAGCATGCCCTCCTGCATGTCCCGAATGGAGCCGCCGGGGCGGATGTCCTCCCCATGGAGCGTGAATTCCACCAGGGCCCGGACAGCCAGGCGAAGCTTCTCCGGCCCCGGGGCGTTCTGCTCGGCCGTGGCCTCCCCCGACCACATGGTGCGCACCGACCCGCCTGCCTCCGCCATCCCCGGAGCCTCCTTTCCCTGCGTCATCCGCCATAACCAAAAGCAGCGAAAGGCACCGTTTCCGATACCCTTCGCTGGAAAATGGCCGCACCATGCTTCACCCTGGCGATTTCATCCGCCACGGCTGCCGCACGGCCCTCCCGACCATTGCCGGGGAATGTGCTTCATCAGAACAGATCGGACGCCTTTTCGATGGCCTCCTGCTGCGCCTGGAGCAACGCCTCAAACTTGGCGCGATACTCGCTGGCAGCCGTCTTGAGGGCGGCCACCTGAGCGGTCAGGCTTTCCTTCTCCTGGGAAAGGCTGCTCAGCTTGGCATCGGCCTCCGCCTGGGCCGCGGCCAGGATGCCCTCGGCCTTGCGCTCCGCGTCGGCGATGGTCTCGCTCTTCACCTTCTGCGCCATTTCCAGGATCTCCCGGAAATCATCCGTGGGGACGGAAGACGCGGGCGTCTGCACGGGCCTGATGACCTGGGTGGGTTCAGGCTGCGCGGGGCGGGCCGCCTTGGCCGCCTGCAGCTGCTGCTGAAGGGACTGAATCAGATCCAGCTGACGCACCATCTCGTCACCGATGGCGTCCAGGAAATCATCGACCTCCTGCTGGTCATAGCCACGGGGCTTGATTTTGAACTCCTTGGTGTCAATCATGTCCACGGTAATCTGCTGCATGATGATGGCTCCTTTCCATATCCGTCCCGGCCGAAGCGCGGGTCAGGATTTCGCAAATATCTCCAGGGTAACCGGTAGCCTGTCCTTGCGCGTGGGCTGGCCAACCGCCTGAAGGCGGATCCGGCCAAAGCCCCGCACAGACACCGTCTGCCCCGCCGTCAGCAGGCGATCCACCCGTTCCTCGGGCAGATGCTCCACCGACACAGCCCCTTGGTGGATGATTTCCGCCGCCCGGGCCCGGGATGTCTTCATGCCGCTGGCCACGATGCTGTCCAGCCGCAGGGACGCCACGGTATCCCGAAGCGCCGCGCCCTCCGGCGGGCTGATGGCGGGAGGCTCGTCCAAGACTTCCACGCGGATGGGCGCGCTGCCCGCCTTCAGCCATTCCTGGGGCAGACGGCAGGCAACCTCCGGCAGGGCCAGCAAATAAGCCTCGCCCTCCTGGGCAATCAGATCGCCAAAATAGGCGCGCTCCATGCCCAGCGCCATCAGGCTGCCCAGCAAGTCCCGATGATCCACCCGGGCAAAGCGCCCGTTCCAGCGCACGCGCAGCCACACGCCGTTAAATGCGGGCTCGACGCCTTCAGGATGAAAGCAGACCTGCACCCGCTCAGCCTCCGGCCAGCCGCCGTCAAAGCTGACGGCCACGCCGGCCTGCCTCGCCTCCCGAAGGGCGGCGGCGCGTTCATCCCCCGCCAGGAAGCGCCCCGGAACAGCAATTCCCAGCCGGTCGGCCCGCTGGGCCCACTGCCGAAGCCGCAGAATCAGCTGCCCCGCGTCATCACGCGCACTCACGGCGTCACCACATCAGGGGGAAGAAAATCATCGAAAGCACCCGGCGCAGCAGGCCCAGCAGCAGCCAGGCCACCGCCACCGACCAGTCGATGATCTGCCAGCGCACGGGCAGCTTGGCCATCAGGACGCGGCGGATGGGCCGAAGCACCGGCTCGACGATGGTGCGCAGAAGCTCCGTCCAGCGGTTGGCCGCGGGCCGAACCCAGGACAGGATGACGTAAACCAGCAGGGCCAGCTCGTACAGGGACAGGGCCCAGGACAGCAGCGTATAAATCAGGCGCATGGCTTATCCTCAGCGGGCGTAGGCGGTCTGATAGCCGCCAAAGCCCTCGTCATATCGTTCGGTGTAGCCGGAACGGCCGCTGCCGCGCCGGTCGCGGAAGCTGCTCACGCGCTGGCTTCCGCCATAGCCATACCGCCCCTGGCTCTCGGCCATTTCCTGCTGGGGCCAGCGGGCGTTCACATCCTGGTCGCTCATGCGGCGGATGCCCTCATCCGGCAGCACCATCACCGTGGCCGGGGACAGCAGGTAAATGTCCCTGGCGGAGATCCGGGTCAGGGTGCAGGCCATGGTGAAGGCCGCGCCGAAGAGCAGATCCAGGCAGCGCTGGTTCTCCCTCTCGTCGGTAATCTGCTCGGTGGTGACAATCACGCTCTCGCCGTTGCGCATAAAGTCGATGATCTTCATGCTGGAGGCCACGCTGGTCATCCGCACCACGCGCTCCACATGGCTGTATGCCCGACCGTCGGGCCCGACGAAGTTTCCGGGCATGTAGCTGATGTTGTCCGGCGCCTGCTGGGCGCTGCCCTGGTAGGCGGCGGTATAGCCGCCGTCATTGCCGCCCCAGGCTGTCTGCTGGTAGGCCGTCTGCTGATAGCCGCCCATGGGCTGCTGATTCATGCCCTGCTGATAGGCGGTCTGCTGCCAGCCCTGATAGCCGGTGGGCTGATAAGCCGTCTGCTGGTAGGCGGTTTGCTGATAATTCGTCTGCTGATAGCCGGGGTTCTGATACTGCCAGGCATTCGGATCGCCCATGCCCTGATAGCAGCCCATGGGCTGCTGCCATTGGGGCTGATTCATGCCCGTGAAGCCCTGCTGCTGGCTGAAAGGATCGGCCTGATCGGCCACATTCTCCTGAACCGGCTGCTGGCGCAGCGTCTCCCGGATGGTCTTGTGGCGGGACGTCTGCGGGCGATAGCCGCTGAAGCCGCCGTTGGCCATATTGGACTGGATGTCATCCTGTCCGGCGGCCGCCGCCCGCTGCTTCATTTTATCCAGCAACGCCTGAGTCAAGTCCAAAATCGACATGCCATTTCCCCCTATGCTTGTTACCGATCGCTTCGCTGGCCGAAAAGCGCGCTGCCCACGCGAACCATGGTGGCCCCGTGACGCGCCGCCAGCCTATAATCACCCGACATACCCATGGAGAGCTCCTCCATGCGGACACCGTCCATCGCCTCCTCACGGAGACGGTCGAAGAGCCGCCGCATATCGGCAAATAGTCCTGACAGATACGCCTGATCGTCGCTTCGCGGCATCACCGCCATCAGCCCGCGCACCCGCAGGCCGGGCATCCGCCGCGCCTCCTCCAGGAAGGGGCGAACCTCTTCCGGCGCCATGCCGCCCTTTTGAGGCTCCCCGGCGGGGCTGACCTGCACCAGCACGTCCATCACCCGGCCATGGCGCTGCGCCTGCCGGTCAATTTCCGCGGCTAAAGACAGCCTGTCCAGAGAATGAATCAAGCATACATCCTCTATTATATATTTAACCTTGTTACTTTGCAACCTGCCAATGAGGTGAATCTGAAATTTTCTTTCCAGGAAAGAGCGCTTTTCCAGAATTTCCTGCACGCGGTTCTCGCCAATGGCGCTGATGCCGCAGTCCAGAAGCGGCAAAATCATTTCCGGCGGATGCGTTTTGGTCACCGCGATGAGCCTTGGCGGCGGATACCGTCCCTCGGACGCCTGGGCAAGCTCCGCCTGAACCCGCCGGACGCGCTCACCCAGCAGCACCGGAAAATTCTCCTCCATGGCGCTTCCTTCCCTTCATGCCGCAAAAGCGGCAAAACACTTATGCGAATCCGGCGCGCGCCGGCGCTTTCTGCGGCGACGCCGCCCGCCGTCAGAACAGCAGCACCGTCTGGCCCTCGTAGAGCAGGCCCTGCTGAATGGCCGTGATGTACACGTCATCCCCGTCCCGGAGCAGGATATTCACCGGGATGAAGGTGGTATTGTCGCCGTCCCGCACCATCACGCCGTCCGTATTGTCGTAGCGGTACAGCGCCCTGGCGGGGACGCACAGGCTGGACACATAGTCGCCCAGCTCCGCCTGACAGGTGCGCATGTACAGCACCTGCTTCACCGGGCCCTGGACGGAGAGGCACACCAGCAGCTCCCCGCCCGAGCGGGTGAAGGACTCCACCCTGGCGTTCACCGTGGTGTTCTCGAAGCCCTCCAGCTTCAGTTCGTAGCTCTGGCCCTCCACGGGGTTCCAGGTGCTGTCGTCGGAGAGAAACAGCACATGCCACATGCCGTCCCGCACCATGCGGTAGATGGTGGTCTTGCCCTTCTCCGCCGTGGAGCGCTCGGGGCGGAAGCCGTTGTACATCCGCCGAACCTCCGCCGGGGTGAAGGAGTCGTAATTGCTGGAGGTCAGGGTGTACTCATAGCCGTCGGAATAGAAGCTGACGATGCCCTCCGCCGTGGCTGCGTATGGCTTGGTCCAGCTCTGAATGCGCTGCAGCTGGCTGAGCTCGTCGTCCATCAGGCGGCTCAGGCGCTGATCGCCGGCATACTTCTGCTTGAGGTGCTGCTGTCGGGCGACAATGGCCGCGTCCAGCAGGCGCTCCTGATTGGTCATGCTTCCCCTGGCCCCGGCGATCATCTCCCGGATCTCCCGGGCCCGAGACAGCACATCGCTGTCCAGCCGGGCCAGCTTGGCATCCGGGGTGGTTTCCTTGCTGAGCAGCTCCAGCTGGTAGTCCCGGATCTGATCGCGATAATCCTGCAGGTTGTTGACCTCCCGGGTGGAGAAGCTGGAGGAATACACGTTGCAGATGGTGGTGCCGCGCTGCACCAGGCTGCCCTCCTCCGCCTCATATTGCACGGAGGTCACGCCCTCGGCGTCATAGGGTGTTTCGGCGCGGACAATCAGGCAGTCGCCGGAATACCGCGCCCCCAGGGTGCCCGCCGTGATGACGGCCTGGGTCGCCGCCGCCGGGGCCAGCGCCGTGTACAGGTACCAGCCCGCAAAGCCGAAGACCGCCAGAAGGATCAGAATCTGAAACAGGTTTAGCTTCTTCTTGGGGGGCTTGGGCGGCTGAGGCGGTTGCATTTGATACATTGCTCTGCTCCTTACGGCCGCCGTCAGGGCAGCCTGTCCTACTTCCTGTCACATCAGTTCAACCTGCAGCGTCAGTTCAGCGGCTCCGATATTTCCCGAAGCCTGGCCAGGATCCGCCGCTCCATGCGGCTGACCTGCATCTGGCTCACGCCCAGATGCCTGGCCGTCTCCCGCTGACCCATGCGCTCCATATAGCGCAATTCCAGCAGGCGCTTTTCCTGGGGCGTCACCTGGCCCATCACCCAGTCCAGCCAGGCACGCTGCTCCACCTGCTCATAGCCCTGATCCACCGTGCCCAGCCGCTCCTCCAGCAGCTGCGCCTCGTCATCCGACGAAGCCGCGCCGTTCAAAGACAGCACCTCCGCGCCGTCCCGCTGATCCAGCAGATTCAAAAGCTCGTCCGGGGACATGGCCATGGCGGCCGCCAGCTCCCGAATGGAGGGCTCCCGCTGCAGTTCCTGGGTCAGCCGATCCTGAACCCGCTGCATCCGGTACAGCCTGGATCGGCTCTCCCGGCTGATGCGGACGGAGGCGCCCTTGTCGCGGATATAATTGCGAACCTCGCCGGTGATCGTCGGGGTCGCGTAGGTGATAAACTTCAGTCCCCGGTCAGGCTCGAAGCGGTCGATGGCCTTCAGCAGGGCCATGGCGGCCACCTGCTCCAGATCCTCCGCCTCCACGCCCTGGCCCGCGAAGCGCCGGGCGATATGGCGGCACAGGGGCATACAGCCCTCCACCAGCGCCGTCAGCACCTCCGGCGAGGGCTCCCTGGCATATTGCGCCAACAGCGGCGTCAGCTGCGTATCATTCATGCCGCCGCACCTCACACCGCTTTGGGCAGGGTCAGATCAATCCGCTGAACGCATCCGCAGGCGCAGGCGCATAGCGTCACCTCCGGGATCAGCGTTTCCAGCACCGCCTGGGAAACCGCCGTTCGGTCGGTACAGTCGGTGCGCTTGTCTCCGGCAAAGCGGGCTTCCAGGCTGACGGTCAGCCGCTGGCCGCCGTCGCGCACCGTCATTTCGATGCTCTCCACCGTCCGGCCCTGATGCAGCAGGCAGTCGCAGGCTTCATCCGCCGCCGTGCGCAGATCATCCATGGCGCCCACGTTCAGATCCTTGAGCACCGCCACGCCGCCCAGCGCCGTGCGGATCACCAGGGCATACTCCCGCGTGCCCGGCACCCGCAGGCTGATTTCCGCCTCACCCATGTTTCTGCCTCCCGTCAGCCGCTTTACGCGGCATCTCCCCGGCCATAGACCGGTTCAGGTTATTTTACCACATCCAGCAGCATCTTGGCAAGCAGGAGGGCCAGCACCGCCATCAGCATCCGCCGGATGAACCGCGTTCCCCGGCGAATGGTCATGCCCGCGCCCAGGAAATTGCCCGCGATGCCACAGACCGCCGCCGGAAGTCCCAGCGTCCAAAGCACCTGTCCCGCCGTCAGCAGGGCGGCGAGGGAAGCAATGTTGCTGGTGAGGTTCACCAGCTTGGCCGTGCCGCTGGCCGTGACGGTTTCCACCCCCAGCACCGTGGTGAACAGCAGGATCAGGAAGGTGCCTGTTCCCGGTCCCACCAGCCCGTCGTAGAAGCCCACCATGAAGCCGATGGCCACGGCGGCGGGCTTCATGGCCCCCATGGGCACGCGGCGGACGGCTCCCAGGTGGCTGCCCTCCCACAGCACCACCATGGCGGCAAGAAGGATCAGCACCAGCATCATCACCCGGACGGCCTGCTCCGGGATGTGCCGCAGCAGCGCCGTGCCCAGCCAGCTGCCCGGGAATGCGCCGCAGGCCGCCAGCAGCGCTACTCCGGCATTCACCCGCCGTGAGGTGATGAACCGAGCCGAGGACGCCGCCGTGCCCAGGCAGGCGGACAGCTTGTTGGTACCCGCCGCCAACACCGGCGGAAGTCCCGCCAGATAATACGCGGGCAGGCTGATGAGCCCGCCGCCCCCGGCCGAGGCATCCACAAAGCCGGCCAGGAAGGCCAGCGGACAGACGATCAGGAGCATGGGGAGGGTCACGGTCATGCCGCATCATCCTTTGCATGAAAATACGGAGCGCTGGATCAACGCTCCGCTTCGGTCGTGATGAAATGGGACGAAGTCCCCTTAACTTACGAACTCGTCATAGATGGCCCGGATGGTGCGCTCGAAGTCGCAGTCGTCCACGCCCACGATGATGGACAGCTCGCTGGAGCCCTGGTCGATCATCCGCACGTTGATGCCCGCCCGGCTCATGGCCGAGAACAGGCGCGCGGCGGTACCGCAGTTGTGCACCATGCCCCGGCCCACCGTGGCGATGATGGACATGTTGTCATGGACGGTGATGGTGTCGGCCCCCGTCTCCCGGACGATGCCGCTGATGATGTCCTCCCGCACGGGCTCCAGCTGATCGCCGGCGGCCACCACGCACATGGTGTCAATGCCCGTGGGCAGATGCTCGAAGGACAACCCGCATTCCTCCACCACCTGCAATACCTTCCGGCCGAAGCCCTTCTCGCTGTTCATCATGGCCTTTTCCACGCTGATGACGGAGAAGCCCTTGCGCCCCGCCACGCCGGTGATGGTGGGCTGAGAGCCGCACTTGGGCGCCGTCAGGCTGATGATGGTGCCGGGGTGGCTGGGGTTGTTGGTGTTGCGGATGTTGGTGGGGATGCCCGCCCGATGCACGGGGAACACCGCGTCCTCATGGAGGACAGACGCGCCCATGTAGGACAGTTCCCGCAGCTCCTGATAAGTGATGGAGCCGATTTCCCGCGGATTCTGCACGATGCGGGGATCCGCCATCAGGAAGCCGGAAACATCCGTCCAGTTTTCGTAGACATCGGCGCAGACCGCCCGGGATACAATGGCGCCGGTGATGTCGCTGCCGCCCCGGGAGAAGGTATGCACCTCGCCGTCGGGCATGGCGCCGTAAAAGCCGGGAACCACCGTGGGCACGCCGTCGGATAGGGCCTGCCCCAGCACCTGGTTGGTCTTCTCGCTGTCCAGCAGGCCGTCCTCGTCAAAGCAGACCACCTCGGCGGCGTCCAGGAAGCGCCAGCCCAGGTAATCCGCCAGCAGCAAGCCGTTGAGGTACTCGCCCCGGGAGGCGCAGTAATCCGCGCTGGCGCCCCCGGCGATGCGCTCGTTCACCTCGTCCAGGGCCGCGCCCAGGTCGCAGGACAGCTGAAGCTCCTCGGCAATATCCATGTAACGGGCGGCAATCAGGTCGAAGGTATCCTGAAAATCCTTCCCCTCCGAAACCTCCTTGTGGCAGCGGTACAAAAGATCCGTCACCTTGTCGTCATCCTTGAAGCGGCGCCCGGGCGCGGAGGGCACCACATACTGCCGGGCAGGATCCATGCCCAGGATGTCCTTCACCTTGGCAAACTGACCGGCATCGGCCAGGGAGCTTCCGCCAAACTTCGTCACGATCTTCTTCAATGCTTTCAACCTCCAGCAATCGCGGACTTTGCCCACGCGACCCACAAATCATACAGCCCCGGACAGCCTTCTGTCAACGGCGCGGCCGCCTTTTTCTCGAAAAAAACCGACTAAGTACATGATTTCAGCCCATTTTTCGTCCCAGTGTGTGGCTTATGTCACTTCGGTGATGCGCGACAGCACCACCACATCCCGGTACGCCCCGTCGCGGAAAATCTCCGCCCTCAGCAGGCCCTCCTGCCGGAAGCCGCAGCCCTCATAGCAGCGGATGGCCGCCTGGTTGAAGGCGAACACGCTCACCTTGAGCTTATGCAGGTTCATCTCCCGAAAGCAGAAATCGCACAGCAGCGCCATGGCTTCCCTGCCATAGCCCCGCCGCCGGTAGGGCGCGCCGATCATGATGGCCAGCTCGGCCAGGCGGTTCTTCCAGTCCAGGCGGATGACGCCGCAGCGCCCCACCAAGTCGCCCTCGAAATCCTCGATGGCGAACTGGTACTCTCCCCGGGAGTAGCTGGTCTGCTGCTCCAGCCAGCGGCGCTCATCGCCGTAGGAGGCCGGGAAGGGGATGCCGCTCATCATGTCCCGCAGGGTGGGCAGGTCGTTCATGAAAGCGTGGTTGGCGTCCAGGTCGTCCTGCTCAAAGGCCCGCAGGCGCACCAGCGTCCCCTCGATCATCGCGCGCTCGCCTCCGTTTGCAGCTTGTCAAAGTCCTCCCGCAGCATCGCCATCAGCACCTCGTCCCGGAAGCCGCCGTCCCGCCAGATGGCCTGCCGCCGCACGCCCTCCTCCCGGAAGCCGCAGGCCCGGTAGCACCGGCGGGCCCGCTCGTTGTCCGCGTGGGCGGTGAGCTCGATGCGGTTGAGCCCCAGGGTCATGAATCCGTAGCGGCACAAAAGCTGAATGGCCTCCCGGCCCACGCCCCGACCCCTGTTTTCCTCGGCGGCAATGGTAACGCCCAGCACCGCCTTGCGGTCGCGATTGTTGATGCCGTTCAGGTCGATCTGGCCCAGGTAGTCGCCGGTGCGGATGTCCGCGATGACGAAGGCCGCGCTGTCCGAATCGCCGGCCAGCATTCTGTCGATGAACGTTCGGGCGTGTTCCTCCGTGTAGGGCAGGTCGAACAGGTGCGTCAGGTAGCGCACAACCGCCTCGTCATTCACCCAGGACAGAATATGTTCCTGATCCTCCCGGCGGTACGGCCGGAGCATCACGTTGGTTCCCTTCAAAATCGGCATAGGTTCCTCCTTATCATGCCCCATAAGAGGGCAGCAGCGCCGCCATGGCCTTCAGCCGTTCCGCCAGGGAGGTGTAGCGGCCCAGAATGTGGTCGTTCTCCACCAGTTGGCGGATGACCTCGTCCCGGCCCACCAGCACCACCAGGCTCCTGGCCCGGGTGAGGGCGGTGTAGAAAAGGTTGCGGGTCAGCAGCATGGGCGGGCCGCCCACCACGGGCATCACCACCGCCGGGAACTCGCTGCCCTGGCTCTTGTGTACGGACAGGCAGTAGGCCAGGTCGAGGTTTTCCAGCTGGGCGGACTGATACACGACCTCCTTCTCCTCGTCGAAAAGGACGGTCAGGCTGTGCTCCTCCACATCCACCTGGGTGATGAAGCCCACGTCGCCGTTGAAGACCCCCGCGCCGTCCTCCCAGCCGGAGGCCGTCTCCCGCCGCCACTCGATCTGATAATCGTTGCGGGTCTGCATCACCTTGTCCCCCTGGCGGAAGACGGTCTCGCCGTAGGTAATCTGCGGCTTGTCAAGCTCCGGCGGATTCAGGGCGGACTGCAGCAGGGTGTTCAGGGCGACCACGCCGCACTCGCCCTTCTTCGCGGGCGCGAGCACCTGAATGTTCCGCACGGCGAAGTCGATCCCGCCCTCCGCCCCGCCCAGGAAGCGGGGCAGGCGCTCCGTCACCAGCTGGACGATGGTATTCGCGGCTTCCCGCGGGTACGGCTTGCGCTCGAAGAAGAAATCGGTGCCCTTCTCGTTGAGCAGGGGCATCTCGCCCCGGTTGATGCGGTGGGCGTTGACCACGATGCGGCTGCTCTCCTCCTGGCGGAAGATCTCCGTCAGGCGCACATGAGGCACCACGCCGCTGGCCAGAATATCCCCCAGGACGTTGCCTGCGCCCACCGAGGGCAGCTGATCCGCGTCCCCCACCAGGAGCAGGCGCGAGCCCAGCTCCACCGCCCGGAGCAGCGCCTTCATCAACTGCAGATCCACCATGGACATCTCGTCCACGATGATGCAGTCCCCCTCGATGGGATTGTCCTGGTTCCGGGCGAAGGCGCTGTCCTCGCCGCCGTATTCCAGCAGGCGGTGCAGGGTCTTCGCCTCGCAGCCCGTGGCCTCCGCCATCCGCTTGGCCGCCCGGCCCGTAGGCGCGCACAGCACCACCTCGCTCTCCCGGCTCATCAGGGCGATGATGCAGTTGATGATGGTGGTCTTGCCCGTGCCGGGGCCGCCGGTGATGACCAGCACGCCGGTCTCCATGGCCCTGATAATGGCCTGGCGCTGCTGCTGGCCAAAAGTGATGCCCTGGCTTTTTTCAAAGCGGCGGACTTCCTTCTCCGCCCCCTGACTGCGGGAGGGCGGCAGCGCGGCCATCAGCTCGCACAGGCGCGTGGCCACCTCCCGTTCGGCCGCGTCGAAGGCCGGGAGGTACACGCGCATGCCGTCCTCGCCCTCCTGGATCACCAGATCCCGGGTCAGGGCCAGCTGATCGACCTGGCGGGCGCACAGCGCGGCGTCGATGCGCAGCAGCTGGGCCGCCTTGCGCTCCAGCTCCTCCCGGGGCAGATACACATGGCCCATGGCAGCCGCGGCATCCTTGAGGATGTACCGCAGCGCCGCCTGAATACGGCCCTCGCTGTCCGCCGCCACCCCCAGCGCCGCCCCGATGCGGTCCGCCGTGAGGAAGCCCACGCCCTCCAGATCCTCGCATAGCCGGTAGGGATTCTGCCGGATGACGGCGGGCGTCCGCTCCCCGTAGAGCTTGCTGATCTTCACCGACAGCGTGGCCGGTACGCCGTAGGTTTGCAGGAAGACCATGGCCTCTCTGGCCGTCTGCTGCTCCCGGAAGGCCTCGGCGATCTGCTTCCAGCGCTTCTTGCCCATCTTGGGCACCTCCGCCAGCCGCTCGGGATGCTCCGAAAGGATGGTGAGGGTCTCCTCACCGAAATGGCGCACGATGAGCTTGGCCGTGGACGGCCCCACGCCCTGGATCAGCCCGCTGCCCAGATAACGCTCGATGCCCAGAAGGGTGGTGGGCTGCTGCAGCTGGCAGGCGGCGCACTTCAGCTGACGGCCATATTGCGGATGCTCCACCCAGTCCCCGGTGAAGATGGCCTGCTCCCCCTGGGTCAGCTCCGGCAGCGTGCCCACGATGGTGATCTCGCTGCGCCCCATCCGCGCCATCACCACGCTGTACCCGTTCTCCGCGTTGCGGTAGACCGTGCCCAGCACGCTGGCTTCCACCTGCTCCATGGCCGTCCCTCCCTTCGCACAAGATACCAAGATATAGTATATCACATTTCCGCCAGGACGCAAGGCCACAGGGGAGGCCGGATCCGCCAGGCGCTTTTCCTGGATTTCCTTCTGTTTCGATCAAAAGTATCCCACTTTTTCCCTTGCATTTTGACCGCCAAAATGGTACACTGTTCCCGTGTCTTTGAAGAAAGGAAGTGTGTGGTTATGAAGTCTGTCAACATCAAGCTGAGCCTGGCCGAAAACGTCAAGACGTTTGTGAATATGGTCAACCGCTATCCTTATGATATGGATCTGCGGGCGGGCCGCCATGTGGTGGACGCCAAGTCCATCCTGGGCATTTTCAGCCTGGATCTGAGCAAGCCCATTACCCTGGAAATCTACACCGACGAGTGCGACGACCTGATGAACGATATCAAGCCCTTCCTGGCCTGATGCGTCCTCCCTTCGCACCGATTCCCCTCGCCTGTGGTGGAGGGGTATTTTTCGCGTCCTGACGCAGGAAAGGAGCCGCCATGGAGCGCCGCCGCATCCCCGAGACGGAGAACAAGCTGATCCTTCTGTACGCCCTGCGCGCCCTGGGGCCTGTCACAGGGATGCAGCTGATCCAGTTCCTGGCTGAATTGGATTTAATGAACTATTTTACCATGCAGCTGAGCCTGAGCGACATGGAAAAGCAGGGGCAGATCGAGACCCGGGCCCATCCTTTGGGGAGCCTGATGGACATCACGCCGGAGGGCGCCTTCACCCTGGAAAGCTTCACCGGCAGGATTCCCCGCAGCCGCCGTCAGCTGATCGACCAGGAGGCCCCGGCCTGGCAGGAGCGCTTCCGCAGTGAGCAGATGGCGCCCACCGAGGCCGTCACCGGGCCGGAGGGCGTCCCGGGCGCGCGCCTGAAGCTGCTGGAAAGCGGCGCCGTGCTGATGGACGTAACCCTCCTGGGCAACGACGTTCCCCGGACGCAGCTGGAGCAGCGCTGGCGTCAGACGGCCCCGGCGGTCTACCAGGAGGTCACGCGGCGGCTGATGGCGGGCTTCACCCCCGACGCTCCCGCCGTCCGGGGCGATCACCCCGCGCTGACCCAGGCCAGCCGCGCCGAATGGCTGCTGACCCTCCAGGACGCCCCGGAGCGCCCCGGTCTGATTCTCCTGCTCACCCTCCCGGACGAGCAGCTGGCCCGCTGGTGTCTGGCCCGCTGGCCCGAGGCCTGCGCCGCCCTGCGCAGCAGCATTGTCGATGCCCTGACGCAGGCGGAAGTCTTAACGTTCGGATAACATGCTGCCGCACAAGCTGTAAAAATCCTGAAAAAAGACGAACTTTTTTATAAAAAGCGCTTCCATCATTCGCGAAGCTGTGCTATAATAGGCGGGATTATTTCCATACTACGAAGGAGCGACCCAGCCGTGGAAAAGATTCGCCGCAATGAGCGCATGAGCGCCATGATGAAAATCCTTGCCGACTCCCCCAACCATATTTTCACCCTGTCCTACTTCTGCGACCTGTTCGGCGCGGCGAAGTCCACCATGAGCGAGGACATCGACATCCTGCGGGACGTGGTTCGGCAGTTCAACCTGGGTGAATTGGAAACCGTCACCGGCGCGGCGGGCGGCGTGCGCTATCGCTGCAGCGTCTCCCGGCCGGATGCGCTGCGCTTCATCGAGGAGCTCTGCGGGGAGCTGTCAGGCACAAGCCGGGTGCTGCCGGGGCGCTTTTTGTACTATTCCGATATTCTTTCCAACCCCAAGATGGTGCAGGGCATGGGGGCCATCCTGGCCACGGCGTTTGCCGACCAGGCCCCGGATTTCGTCCTGACCATGGAAACCAAGGGCATCCCGGTGGCCATGTCCACCGCCACGGCCCTGGGCGTCCCGCTGATTATCGCCCGCCACGCCTCCAAGGTCTACGAGGGCCCCGCCGTCAACATCAATTACGTTTCCGGCTCCGGGCGGATCGAGACCATGTCGCTGACCCGCCGCGCCGTGCGGGAGGGCCAGCGCGCGCTGATCGTCGATGATTTTCTCCGCGCCGGCGGCACCGCCAAGGGCATGGCCGATCTGATGCACGAGTTTGGCGCGACGGTGGTGGGCATGGCCTTCGTGATGGCCACCCGGGAGCCGGAGAAGAAGCGCGTCAGCGGCGAAAAGAGCCTGATGATCCTCAGCATCAGCGACGAGGACGAGGAAACGGCGACCGTCACCCCCGCACCTTGGCTGCTGGATGCCCAGAACTGATGATGCCGAATCAACCTACCCTGCGCGGAGGGGGCAAACGCCTTCTCCGCCAAAACGTGTTTTGGCAAATCAGGGCTCACAGAACGGACTGACTGTATGATGAGGCTTTGGAAGATGGAAAAAGAGACCTGGATCATCGTGGGGCTGGGCAATCCCGGCCTGACCTACGCCCACACCCGGCACAACGTCGGCTTTGACACCACGGACATCCTGGCATCCCGCTGGGGCGTGTCCCTGACGAAGAAGAAGTGCTCCGGCCTGCTGGCGGAGTGCAACATCGAAGGCAGACGTGTGGTGCTGTGCCAGCCGCAGACGTTCATGAACCTGTCGGGCCAGTGCGTGGGCGAATTGACGCAGTGGTACAAGTGCACGTTGGATCACCTGCTGGTGATCTACGATGACATCGACCTGCCCCTGGGCAAGCTGCGGGTGCGCCGCGGCGGCAGCGCTGGCACCCACAACGGAATGCGCTCCATCCTGCAGCATGTGCCGGGGCAGGACTTCCCGCGCATCCGGGTGGGCGTGGGCGCCAAGCCCGAGGGCTGGGATCTGGCCGACTGGGTGCTTTCCCGCTATCAGACCCGGGAGGAGCAGGACGCCATGGCCGAGGCCTTCCGCCGGGCCGCCGACTGCGCCGAGGACTGGCTGTCAAGCGGCATCGACCACGCCATGCAGCAATATAATCAGAAGTAACGCATTTACCCTTGTCATACAGGAGTGACTATGGATCAAGCACTGCTGGGCGCCGTTCAGGCCCCGTCCATACAAAAGCTCAGGCAGAACATCGACCGCCGCGTTCCCACCGCCGTCACCGGCCTGACCGAGAGCATGGCGGCTTTTGTCGCGTCCAAAATAGCGGCGGATACAGGCAAGCGCATCCTGCTGCTGGCCGCCAACGACCTCAAGGCCTCCCGCCTGGCTGACGACGCCCAGCAGCTGCTGCCCGACCGGGCCGCCTGCCTGCCAGGGGGTGAGATCGACCTCACCCGGGGCGCGTCCAGCCATGAAAGCTCCTGGCGAAGGCTGGAAACCCTGTCGAAGGCCGCCGCCGGGGACATCCGCCTGCTGGTGTCTTCGATGGACGCGGCGCTTCAGCGCATGGGCAGCGCCGAGCTGTTCCGCGAGGGCGTCATCCGCCTGCGTCCCGGGGATCGCTATGCCCCGGACAGCCTCATCCGCCGCCTGACCCGCCTGGGCTATGAGCGGGTGGACATGGTGGAGGGCAAAGGGCAATGCGCCCTGCGAGGCGCCATCCTGGACGTGTATCCCCCCGCCGCCGCCTGCAGCCTGCGCATCGAGTTCTTCGACGATGAGGTGGACTCCATCCGCAGCTTTGACTGCATCAGCCAGCGCAGCCTGGATAAGCTGCGCGACGCCGTCATCACTCCCGCGACGGAGATCATCCTGCCGGAGGAAACCTGCCTCCCCGCGGCCCAGCGTATGCGGGATGCCATCAACGGTCTGATCCCCGGCGCTCCCAGCGACGATACCCTGTTCAGCGATTTGCCGCCTCTGCCGGAGGATGACGAGGCGCTGGTGGAGGTTTTCGACAAGAAGATCGCCCCCAAGGCCCGGGAAAAGGCTGCTGACGCCGCCCGCTCGGCGGAGCTGGAGCGCCGCATGGCCGCCCTTTTGCGGGACGCCGATCTGGTGGAGGGCGGCCTGCCCTTCCGCCGCGTCCGCGCCTGGCTGCCCGTGCTGACGGACGACACCTGCACCCTGCTGGACTGGTTCCGGCCGGACGCGGTGCTGCTGTGCGCCCCGGATCAGCTCCGTGACCGCGCCGACGAGCGCAACCGCGGCTTCCAGGAGGATCTGCGGGGGGCCATGGAGCGGGGCGAGGCCGTACAGGGGCAGCAGCGGCTCCTGATGGATTGGGAGGAGTTCGCGCGCTGCCTGGAGGGTCAGGCCATCGTCACCCTGTCGGAGCTGCTGCGGGGCATGGGCGGTCTTCGCACCGAGGACGCCATCGACCTGGGCTGCAAGGGCGTGGCCGGGTATCAGTCCCAGCTGAAGCTGCTGGCGGAGGACTGCCTGGCCTGGCGCCGTCAGGGCTGGTGCGTGGCGCTGCTCTCCGGCGGCGTGGCCCGGGGCAAGCGTCTCACCCAGGCCCTCAACGAGCTGGAATCCCCCGCCGTATTCTCCGAGACCACCAACAACCTCATCCGCGGCGAGGCCCTGGTGCTCCCGGGCACCCTGAGTCACGGCTTCCTCTGGCCCGAGGCGCAGCTGGCTGTCGTCGCTGACACGGACATTTACGGCGCGGGCTACCGCAAGGCCAAGTCCCGCCGCAACGCCGGGGAGAAGATCGCCGCCTTCACCGACCTCAAGGTGGGGGATTACGTCGTACACGAGGATCACGGCGTGGGCGTGTATCAGGGCACGGTGCACCTGCAAAGCGAGGGCACCTACCGGGATTACCTGCTGATCCAGTACCAGGGAGCGGACAAACTTTATGTGCCCATCGAGCAGCTGGAGCGGGTGCAGCGCTACATCGGCAACCCCAACCAGCCCCCGAAGCTGAACCGGCTGGGCGGCGGCGACTGGCAAAAGCAGAAAACCAAAGTCAAGGAGGGACTGCGCAAGCTGGCCTTCGACCTGGTGACCCTCTACGCCAAGCGCAGCCAGAACAAGGGCTACGCCTTCCACCCCGACACCCCCTGGCAGCGCGAATTCGAGGATCGCTTCCCTTATGAGCTGACCCCCGACCAGGAGCAGTCCGTCCGCGAGATCACCCGGGACATGGAATCCAGCCGGAACATGGATCGTCTGCTGTGCGGCGATGTGGGCTACGGCAAGACGGAGGTCAGCCTCCGCGCCGCCTTCAAGGCCGTGATGGACGGCAAGCAGGTGGCCATCCTGGCCCCCACCACCATTCTGGCCCAGCAGCATTACAACACGGTGCTCAAGCGCTTCGAGGGCTTCCCCGTGCAGGCGGACGTGCTGTCCCGCTTCCGCTCCCCCAAGGAGCAGAAGCAGGTGCTGCAGGCGCTGAAGGCCGGGAGCATCGACATCATCGTTGGTACCCACCGTCTGCTGGCCAAGGACGTGCAGTACAAGGACCTGGGCCTGCTGATTGTGGACGAGGAGCAGCGTTTCGGCGTGGGGCACAAGGAGCAGATCAAGAACCTGAAAAGCCAGGTGGACGTGCTGACGCTCTCCGCCACCCCCATTCCCCGGACGCTGCACATGTCCATGGTGGGCATCCGCGACATGTCCGTGCTGGAGACGCCGCCGGAGGAGCGTCTGCCCGTCCAGACCCATGTGGTGGACTACTCCGACGCCCTCATCCGCGACGCCATCCTGCGGGAATTGTCCCGGGGCGGTCAGGTGTACTTCTTGTATAACCGGGTACACTCCATCGAGCAGTTTTACAACCGGCTGCGCCTCCTGGTGCCCGAGGCCCGCATCGGCGTGGCCCACGGCCAGATGAAGGAGCACGGCCTGGAGGACGTGATGATGGACTTCTATGCCGGCAGCTACGACGTGCTGCTGTGCACCACCATCATCGAAAGCGGCCTGGACGTACCCACCGCCAACACCCTCATCGTCTTCGACGCCGACCGCTTCGGCCTCAGCCAGCTATACCAGCTGCGGGGACGGGTGGGCCGCAGCAACCGGCAGGCTTACGCCTATTTCACCGTTCGCCCGGACAAGATGCTTTCCGAGACCGCCGAGCAGCGCCTGCAGGCCATCCGGGAGTTCACCGAGTTCGGCGCGGGCTTCCGCATCGCCATGCGCGATCTGGAAATCCGCGGCGCGGGCAACATCCTGGGCCCCGAGCAGCACGGCCATCTGGCCACGGTGGGCTATGATATGTACTGCAAGCTGATCGAGGAAACCCTGCATGAGGTTCAGGGCGCCGCGACCGCCCATGAGCTGGAAACCCGGGTCGACCTGAAGGTGGACGCCTACCTGCCCGCCGACTACATCCATGACGAGCGCCAGCGGATGGAGATGTACAAGCGCATCGCCGCCATCGCCACCCAGGAGGATCGGGAGGACATGGTGGATGAGCTGGTGGACCGCTTCGGTGATCCTCCCGCCGTGGCGGACGCCCTGCTGGACATCGCCCAGCTGCGGGCGCTGAGCAACAGCCTGGGCGTCAGCCAGGTGCTCTACCGCAAGGGCATGCTGGTGATGAAAATGGACGAGCGCTGCATTCCCGACCCCATGGCGCTTTTCCGCGCCATGGACGACACCGACCCCCGCCTCACCTTCTCCACCCAGAAGCCCACCAGCCTGCTGCTCAAGGATCCCCGCCTGATGGAGCGGGATATGCTGCGGGAGGGCGTCCGGGTGCTGAAGCTGCTGACGGCAAGACTGATAGACTACCAGCAGGCTGAAGAAGGAGCCGCCCCATGACGCTGTACCGCAGGCGGATGGCGGCCCAGCGGGCGCATCCGCTGTGCGTCCTGGCCGTGCTTGCCGCCGTATTGACGGCCATCGTCGTCTATCAGCTGATGCTGACGGACTTCGCCCCTGTCCAGAGCAGCCAGGAATTGGATGCTTTCCTGGTGGGCGGACGTTGGAGCTGCTTCCTGGACGTGCCTCAATGGGAGGACACCGGCCTGCGGCTGACGATGACCGAAGCCCGTCAGGTGGAAATCAGCGTCCCGATTCCCGGCGCACCGCCCATGCCCGGCATCGCCGCCGGACGCCCCCTGACCACCCGCACAACGTACCGTGTTTTCGCCGCGCCCCTGGCTGACGGCGGGACGGTTCTCGTCCTCAGCCGGGATGCTCTGCCCGCCGGACGGCTGCTGGTAACGCGCAGGCATCACGCGGACAGAAGCGCCGTTCTGGCCAAGCTGGACGGCCGCTGGGAAGAACCCGTGTACATGCTTACAGCGGCCAGCGATACGCTCCCGGCCTGGGCCATGATGTTGGGCGTCGTGCTGCTGTCGCTGCTGGCTATGTGGTATTCGCCCGCACTGGACAGACGCTCCCATCTGGGCCGTCAGCTGGCCGCCGCGGGCAACTACCGCGATGCCGCGGCGCAGCTGCGCAGGGAGCTGGAAGCCCCGGTGCTGCTCACCACCCGCGTGGCGCTGATGGATCACGCGCTGCTGGTGATGACCCGGCGCCGCACCGACTTTCTGCCCCTTCGGGACGCCGAAAGCCTGCGCGTCCTTCCGCCGCTCCCGGAGGACGACGATCCCATCTGGCACTGCGTCATCGCCGCGCGGAAGGCGGAATATCGCTTTCCGCTTTACAGCGGGGATGAGCTGTCGCTGCTGAAAAGTCAGCTTCACCTGCGCTGTCCCTCCTGTGTATTCCAGGAGGAGGCGGCGGACGCGGCAGCGATGGAGGAATGAAAACCACACATCAAAGCGGGAATGAGTCCCTTATGGCTCATTCCCGCTTTTTTGGTATCAACATGGGTCGCCCGAACGCGGTTCAGGCCTGCAATTCGATGCCCGCCATCCATTCGTAGAACTTCACCAGGGCGCTGTGGTCGCTCCGGCCCTCGCCCTGCCGACGCAAAACCTTCAGCATCTCCGCAACCTGATTGGTCAGCACCATGGGCGCGCCCGTGGCCTTGGCCGCGGCCAGCACGTTGTTCAGATCCTTCAGGTGCAGGTCAATCCTGAAGCCCGGCTGAAAATTCCGACCGATCATCATGGGCGCTTTGTTTTCCATGACAGTGGAGCCTGCCAATCCACCGCGAATGGCCTGGAAGATCACCTCCGGGGACACCCCCGCCATCTGCCCCAGTACCAGGGCCTCCGACACCGCCGCAATGTTCACCGCCACAATGATCTGGTTGCACAGCTTCGTCACATTCCCCGCGCCGATGCCGCCGCAATAGGTGACGGAAGCGCCCATGGCCCGCAAAAGGGGCAGATGCCGGTCAAAGACCTCCTTGTCGCCGCCCACCATGAAGGCCAGCGTGCCGTCGATGGCCTTGGGCTCCCCGCCGGACACAGGAGCGTCCAGCATGTCGACGCCCTTCGCCTTCAGCGCCGCCGCCACCTCCCGGGAGGCCATGGGGTCAATGGAGCTCATGTCGATCACCACGCTGCCGGGGCGCAGCGTTTCGCTCAGGCCGCCCTCGCCCAGCACAACCTCCCTGACCTGCGGGGAATCCGGCACCATGGTCAGCACCGTCTGGCAGGACGCGCCGATCTCCCCCACGCTCCCCGCCGCCCCGGCCCCCAGAGCGGTCAGTTCTTCAGCCCTTTCCTTGTTGATGTCGTAGACCATCAGCCGGTGTCCGGCCTTCATCAGATTCTTCGCCATGGGCAAGCCCATGATGCCCAGTCCAATAAACCCAATCATATGATTTCACCCTGCCGCCAGGCGGCCCCTTTCCTTTATTTCATCCACTGCGCCCAGTCATCCGGGTGAGAGCCGAAGCGCATGTTCCTGTCCAGCCCATCGATGGCGGCCATTTCCTCCGCCGTCAGGCTGAAGTCGAAAATATCGCAGTTTTCCTCGATCCGCGCCTTTTTCGTGGATTTGGGAATGAGCTGCACGCCCAATTGGAGCCCCCAGCGCAGCACCACCTGGGCCGGGGTCTTGCCGTACTTCTCCGCCAGCGCCGTCACAACCGGCTCTCCCAGCACCCTGCCCTTGGCCAGGGGCGCCCAGGATTCCGTCTGAATCCCATGCGCCTGATTGCAGCGCAGCGTTTCCCGCTGGGGCAGGTAGGGGTGCATCTCGATCTGATTCACCATGGGTTTCACCCGGGCAAAGCTCAGCAGCTCATCCAGGTGATGCCCCAGGAAGTTGCTCACCCCGATGGCCCGCACCCGGTTTTCCTCGTACAGCTTTTCCATGGCCTGCCAGGTGCCCCGCAGATTGGGCGCCATGTAGTGGTGAATCAGGAACAGATCCAGATACTCCAGCTTCATTTTCCTCATGCTTTCCTCGAAAGCCCGCAGCGTTCCCTCGTAGCCCTGGTCGGTATACCACACCTTGGTGGTGATGAAGATTTCCTCCCGGGGAATCCCGCTTTCCCGCACGGCCCGGCCCACATCCGCCTCGTTGCCGTAAATGGCGGCGGTGTCGATGGCCCGATAGCCGGTGTCCAGAGCGCAGCGCACGGCGTTGTACGTTTCCGCGCCGCTCTCGGCCTTCCACACCCCCAGGCCCATGACGGGCATGGCCACGCCGTTGGCCAGTATCCTTGTATCGTTCAAAGAAGCAGGCGTCATCCAAGCATTCCTCCGTTCTTATTCTTCCAGGGTGATGTCATAGGTCTTCTTGCAGTCCAGGGCTGAAACGGTGATCCGCAGCGGGCCCTCCCAGGGGGCCAGCAGCTCGCCGGTGACGCGGCGGATCTCCCCGGGCATCATACCGAAGTAGTTGTCGCTCCACAGGAGGTTGGCGTCGCTTTCGATGGACAGCATCTTCACCATCTCCCCGCTGGTCACATCAAGGGCCCAGCCCTCCCCGACCTTCTCCGTGCGGATGTCCAGGGGCGCCTCGGGATTCCTGAACTCCGGCCACATGCAGAAATACAGGGTATCCTGGCAGATTCGCTGGCCGTCCGCCAGCACCTCCGCGTGGATGAATTCCCGCTTTCTGTCCCGGATGGTCTGATAATGGTTTTCCAGGTTCATGAGCCGGATGGCGTTGCCCCGGGGGATGGATACGGCCTTCTCCCACAGGCCCAGAACCTTGCCTTCCACGTTCATGTGGGTCACCCGCACCGTGGCGTGCACCCCTTCGAAGGAGGCGTTGGCCGCCACCAGGCGGATGTCGTCAATGTCCCAGTACAGGTGACAGACCACGGGGGCGAACACCCTGCCCAGCTGGTAGTAGGCCATGAGGGGCCGCTGATCGCAGTCGATACACCCGAAGCCGATGAACATGCCGCCCTTGTTAAAGGGCCAGTACAGAATGCCGTTGCAGCTGGAGCTGCGGCATCTGAGGTAATACATCCCCTGATAATCCGCCAGTAGCTGCTCGATTTCCAGGGAGCGCATATAATCCGCCAGGGAATCCAGCCAATAGTACTCCCCGTATTTGTGGTTGCCCTGCAGCTCCCTGCCCGTCAGCTCATACCACTTTTTGTGCCAGCCAGGCGCCTGGTAGTCGGACATCTTCAGCCCCATGATCTTCTCAATGGTCTGGGGCCTGGGATGACTTCCGTCGTACCAGCAGGTTTCCGCCGAGAACTGCGGATCCTTCGTGGCGTTGTAGAAGTTCCCCCAGGTGTGGGTGTCGCCTTCCACCGGGGACTGGGCCAGATCCTCCCCATGGGGGGAGTCGATCACGAAGGGAACCTCCGGGCACATCTCCCGGGCCAGGGCCGGGAAGACATCATAGAGCAGTTTGCTCCCGTAGAACCTGTCCATCATCGCCCTGTAATTGTACGCCTGATACCCTTCGTGCATCTCGTTGGCGCCGCAGTACACCGCGAAGCAGGCGTGGTTGCGCACATAGCGCAGGGTTTCCCGGGTCTCCCGGGTCACGTTGGCCACATAGTCGGGGTCGTTGTCCGGGTAGAGCATGAAGTGCAGGTGGGAATCCTTCCAGATCATGATGCCCATTTCGTCGCACAGGTCGTAGAACCAGTCGGCCTCGTTGTTGCCCCCCGCCCAGAGCCTGAACATGTTCAGGTTGGCCTGCACCGCCATTTTCAGCAGCCGCCTGCTCTCCTCCGGGGTGCCGGTGGCGGTCAGGAAATGAATGGCCATCATGTTGCCGCCGAAGACGTAGATGTCCTTCCCGTTCACTCGGAAGCGGAACGAGGCCCGGCCGTCCTCCCTGGCCCGGATGATCTCCACCTGACGGATGCCCACCCGGGCTGTTTTCTCCTCCAGGAGCGTTCCGTCCTCCATGGCGCTGACCGTCCACCGATACAGGTTCTGCTGGCCATAGCCGTTGGGCCACCACAGGGCGGGCCGCCGAAGCAGCACCGTTCCCTGAGCCTTTCCCTGACAGACCGGAAACGTCCATTGATGCCTTTCGCCCGCCCTTTCCAGGGTAAAGGAAACGGTTTGTCCGTCCCTCGCGCCGGACAGGTCGGCCTCCATATACACGGCGGCCTGCTCCTCATCGGCCCGGAGCACGCGGAAGACAGTGTCCTCCACATACGTCGCCGGGCGCGCCGTCAGCCATACGGACTTGGGAATGCCGATGCCCAGCACATAAAATCCGAAGCCCATGATATCGGCGCTGTACGTCCTCTGCGGCCGCCTGGTGATGTTCCGTGAGGCGGCGGCCTCCCGGCCGGAATCGCTGTCCACCGCGCAGGTTGCCAGGGCCAGCCTGGCCAGGTCGGCGGTCATGCGCTTGTGGCCCTTCAGGTGGACGGTGACGGTGTTGCCCGTCCGTTTCACGCCCGCGTCCCTGAGCGGGAAGTCCTCCCGGATGAAGGCGTTTTTCGTGCTGCCCACCAGCGTACCGTTGACAAAACATCAGCGAAGGTGTCGATGCTGTCGAAATGCAGGAACAGGTTCGGCTCGTCCAGCAGCGTCTCGGGCACGTCGAACGTCCGCCGGTATACCCAATCCGCGTCGCACACCCACGCGCCCTTCCGTGCCGCCTCTTTGCCGGCGAAAATGTTTTCCATCCTCCCCGCGCGGATCAGATCCTGATGCACCTCGCCCGGCACCTGGCCGCTGACCCATTCCGCCCCGGCCAGGGAGGGATACTCGCCTTCCGCCGGGATGTCCATGAGCTGCGCCAGCGCCCATTCACCGTCAAGCATCCACTTTTTCATGGCTGCCGCTCCTCCTTCTCTCATTCCCCGTCGTCCCGCTCCGGCCGTTCCATGGCGCTGAGCTGCAGGCCCTTCCGGTAGCGCTCCGGGGTTTCCAGGTACTCCTTTTTGAACAGGCGGGTAAAGTATTTCACGTCATTGTACCCGACCTTCTGGGCAATTTCATAGACCATCAGCCCTGTGGTTCGAAGCAGCTCCGCCGCCTTTTTCAGCCGAACCTTCGTCAGATATTCCGTGTAGCTGAAATGGAAGTGCTGCTTGAACATGCTGCTGAGGTAGAAATAGTTCATATCGAAGGTTTCCGCGATGCCGCTCAGGGACAGCTCCTCCCCGTAATAGGTCTGGATATATGCCGCGATCTTATTGCAGACCATGGAGGACATGCCCCCCGGCCTGTTCTTCACCTGGCAGGCCACGCTCATGACCTGCAGCATGTACGCCTTCATCTGAATATGGCTGTCGCACTGGTTCAGCCGATCCTCCAGGAGGCCCGCGCTTTCCAGGGCCGGGGCCAGCCCCTCCATATGGACGCACAGATAGCTGGTGATCCCCTGGATGATCCTGATGATGTCCGCCCGGCCCATCCTGTTCCGCTTGAAGTGGATGAACGGCCCGTCCACCTCCTGGCCGGCCTTGCTGATGTCCCCGTCCAGCACGGGCAGCAGCACATGCCTGTACGCGCCGATGTCCGCGGCCTCGGACGGCCGGTAAAACGTGACGGCTTCCCCGTTGAGCCGACCGTTTTCCAGGGCCAGGCAGCCGTGACGGTACAGCGCCGGCAGGCTGGACAGCCCTTCGGTGGTCTCGCTCACGCCCACGCAGCGGCACGCGGCCATGCAGGCGGCCGCGACGCTCCTGGCCCCGGCCTCCGCGCCGTCCTTCTCCGCCGCGCCGATGGCAAGCCATTCCCCCAGCGTTTCCAGCAGCACATAGCGGCACTCACCGATGGCCCGCGGCCCGTGCAGACGATAGCCGTCCAGCGCCTCAAGGGGCTTCTCGCCTTCCTCCGGCGGACTGCCCACCGCCACAAAGGTCTCCGGGTAAGCAAGCTCCGTAAGCCCCGCCCCCTGGAATAGCTCGCCCAGGTTCAGGCGATGGTTTTTCCCGTCAGGTACTCGTACAGCAGCATGCACTGGTAAGCCTGCTCCCGCATCTGCTTGAGCTGCGCGCCCCTGCGCCTGGAGCGGATCTCGCTGATGATCCCTGTCAGCGTCTGGAACAGCTCCGCGCCGGACACGGGCTTGAGCAAATACCTGCACGCCCGCAGGTCCATGGCCTTTTTGGCAAACTCAAACTTGTCATAGGCGGAAATAAAGACGATGTGGGTCTCCGGGGCCACGGCGCCGCGCAGGGTCGCCACCATGTCCAGCCCGTCCATGCCCTCCATCATGATGTCCGTCAGGATGATGTCCGGGTGATGGCTGGACGCCACGCTGATGGCGGCCTCGCCGCTGTCGGCCTCCAGGTACTGGGTGATGCCCAGGCCCATTTCCATGATGGTCTTTTTCAGCCCCATGCGCACCGCCTGCTGATCGTCAACGATCAGCAGCGTCAGGGGCATCCCCGTTTTCGCTTCCATTGGCTATCACCTGCCTTTGCCCGAACGAGCGGGGCGGAATCATGAGGGTGATCTTCGTGCCTACCTTGGGATAGCTTTCAATTGTCAGATCGCAGCACCCGCCGTAGGCCATGCGCATCCGCTGATAAATGTTTTTCAGTCCGATGCCGCCGTAATCCTTGCCTTCCAGCAGCTCCTCGTCCTTGTCCCCGCCCCGCAGGGACTGGTTCAGCGCCTCCGCCTGACTGGCCTCCATGCCGTCCCCGTTGTCCTCGATGCCAATGCTGATAGCCCGGCCGAACGGCGCCTGCGCGAAGGCCAGCTCCAGGGAGATAAAGCAGGCGCCCTCCTTGCGGCGGAAGGCGTGCTTCACCGCGTTTTCCACAATGGGCTGCCGGGCGTATTTGATGATCGTGCAGCTGTCCAGCTGATCCGCGATGTCCGGCGCCATGTCGATGGTGTACTGGATGCGGTTCCTGTTAATCAGGTTGTAAATGCCGATGAAGTCCTCCACATTCTGCAGCTCGTCCCGGATGCTCACGGTCATGTGCTTTCGGTTCATGTTGTAATTCACATATTCCATGATGAGGCCCACGGACTGGGCGATCTCCTCATCCCCCGCCATCCGCGTGCTCATGCGGATGAAGTCCAGGGCGTTGCACAGGAAGTGGGGCTTCATCTGGCTCTCCAGCGCTTTGTAGATGGCCTGCTTTTCCAGCTGGCCCGCCAGCTTTTCCCGGTTCAGCAGCTGCTTGATCTGGCAGGTCATCTCGTTGAGCTGGGCGGCGATCTCCCCGAATTCATCCTTGGTGGCGATGTCCACCCGGGCGTCCAGGTCGCCTGCCTGCACCTTGCGGATGCCCCGGATCAGCTTGCGGATATTGCCGGAGAAAAGGCGGTACAGCGTCGCGCACATTACGGAGAAAACACAGCCGGTGACCAGCAGCATGGCGCCGATGACCAGCTTGTACTTTTCTATCCCCGCCATGTGCGCCGGGATGTACTGGATCAGCCACCCGTCAATGGAGGAAACGCGCTGGAAGTACATTCTGTACCCCTGCCCCTGCCACTGGATCTCCGTCCCCTGCCCGGCCGCCTGCCCTACCTCCGGCAGATAGCCAAACGTCGGGGAGGAGGCGCTCAGCACCCGGCCCTCCCGATCCACCAGCTGCAGCGCTTCCCCCTCGTTCACCGGCACATTGGCCAGGGGCTGGGTCAGCGTATCAAGGGTCATGGTGACCTCCACCACCCCCAACAGCCGGTTATCCTGCGGGGAAAACACCCCGGCATAGACAGGCAGCACCCGCTTGTCTGCGTCGCGGGGGCCGTAGCCGAAATAGTCCGCGTCCGGGCCGACGGGGCCCACAAAGGCTACCCGCAGCGGATCCTCGTTGTCCAGATAGAAGCCGTGCAGCCGCTCCCGCCATTCCCCCGTCGCCACTTGGGGGACATCGCAAATGCGGTCATAGACATCAAAAACCCGGTCGTTTCCGTGAATCAGGCGGATGGACGCGGCAAACCAGTTGTTCACCCTGGCGTTTTCCAAGGCCGGAATGGCCCTGTTCCTCAGAATGTCCACCACCTGGGCGTCGCCCGTCTCCGCCGTCACCTCGTCCAGCAGGGCCATGACCCCGCTGTTCCGCCCCAGATTGGCGGCGGTCTGCTTCAGCAGCCTCACCCGCTCCTGGATAATGGCGTTGGCCTGCTTCAGGTTCGCCCGCATGCTTTCAATATAGTTATCGGTTTCGTACTGGATGAGAAACTGGGCCACGACATACAGCCCGATGGCAAGGGGCACCAAGCTGGTAGCCAGGATGCTGGCCACAATCTTCGTAAACGTGCTGGTCTTCCATTTGGTTTTGCCCATTGCCCTTTCCCTCCCTTAGCCCTTCACCGAGCCGATCATCATTCCTTGAATGAAATACTTTTGCAGCGCGGGATACAGAGCGATGATGGGGAAGGAGGTAATCACCATGGCCGCCATCTGCAGGGTAATCGTCGTCACCTCCTGGCTCTTCATCATGCTCTGAATGTTCTCGCCCCCCACCTGAGCGATCTGGTTTTCCAAGTACTGCATGGTCTCAATCATTTTTTTGAACATATAGGAGAGCGTTTCCAGATCGGCGTTGGTGGTATACAGCATGGTATCAAACCAGGAGTTCCACTGGCCCACCGCAACAAACAGGCCCACGGCCGCCACCACGGGCTTGGCCACCGGCAGAATGATCTGGAACAGGATACGGAATTCGTTGGCCCCGTCAATCTTAGCGGATTCCTCCAGCGATGGAGAAATGCCGTCAAAGTAGTTTAGAAATGAAAAGTATGTCAAACAAGGCCCGCACACCCCGGTATCGTACCGAAGTATGCGGGCCTTGTCGCTTATACAGCATCAGATAACAACTTCCATCGCAAAGGTAAGCTTCATTCCACCGTCACCTTTTTCACCATACTCATCCAGAGCATCCTGTCAAACTCATCAATGGGCATTTCCCTGCCGCGCAGGTTCTTTATGAACGTCTCCAGCTCATTCCGCTTATGGGCGCGTCTTGCGCACTCTGCCTCGATGTCTTTGAGCTGGTCAGCCGCCTGTTGAAACCGCTCTGACAGGCTCTGATATCGCTGCTCAAATTCTACCTGATCCACAGCCATGTTGATGTTCTCCAAATCGCTTGGCACAATAACACAGTAGAGGCTTTCATCCCCACAATGATATAATGCAGCCAAGACTATTTAGAAAGAGAGGATCTCAATGAAATATTCTCCCGAATTACGAGCTGCCGCTATCAAGAGCCATCTGGCAGACGGTCAATCTATTGCTCAAATTTCCATGAATGCAGGTGTACCCAGGAGCACCCTCTACAATTGGATTCAACAGCATCGAGAGAAATTACAATCACAAAAGGATCATTCAAAGCCAGTTACTTTACAAAATCTCCACCGCCTCGAAGCTAAGATACAAAGGCTGGAAGGAATGGTTTCCATCCTCAAAACCGTTCCGTGTACTGTTCATGCGCCGCTATTAGAGCGGCTCAATGCCATTGAGCAACTCCAAGGACAATACAGTATACATATGTTATGCGAAGCAATGAACGTATCTCGTGGCACATTCTACAATCATATATTTCGAAACAAGCGTGACAACACATGGTATTCCAATTCCGTGTCCAGATTCACGATCGTTTTCGGTTCATCAAAATCCCCCGAAAACACGAGGATAAAACAAAACCACCCATGATGTCCAAACCCTAAGGGTTCAGATCTCATAGGTGGTTTCATATGGCTAATCTGGCGAACTATGATACATAGGACGATGCACATTGCAGGGCGCAATCGCGGGTGCATTTGCACCCAGGCGCTTACAGAGCAATTATGGCTCTGGGCAGATGCACCGACGCAGCAAAGGGCCGAATGCTCGATGTTTTTAGCGCTATCAAAAAGAAAGGGCGGCTGGTCAAGCCACCCGTAGCTATGCATACCTTTCATATCTTTTTACGCCTGTGATTTGCCGCCCATCTTCTCCTTTAGCCACAGTACGGTATCGCGTATCGTACTGCTCAGCGGCCTGGGCGTATAGCCGAGGGCCGTCGCCGCGGCGCTGCGGCTGAACGCACCGTTGGAATCCAGCACCGCGATGGAATAGGGTGTAAAGTAGAGAGACCCTTTCCTGCGCAGACTGATCTTTTCATAGAGCGGCGCAACCAGCTTTGCAAAGCTGATCGGCAGGTAGGATACGCTGCGCCGCAGGTTCACCGTCTTTTTCACCAGCTCCAGTATATCCCGGATGGTGGCGTAATGACCGGAGAGAATGTAGCCGTGCCCGGGCAGGCCGTGCTCCGCACAGGCGATGACGCCTGCAGCCACGTCCCGCACGTCCACGAAATCATATCCGCCCTTTACCGCCAGCGGCAGCTTTCCCGCGAGGAAGGACAGCAGCATGTTCGTGATGCTGCCCTTTCCCAGATCGCCCGGCCCGATGATGCCCGATGGGAATACGACGCTGGCATTCAGCCCTTCCTGTGCCGCCTGCAGCACCAGCGCCGTGGCCATGGCCTTGCTCTTTGCGTAATCGCCCCTGACAAGCTCCGGGGAAAAGGTCGTCATCTCCGCAATTTCCGTGCCCTTCGGCTTTTCCGGAATCGCATGGACGGAGCTGACGTAGACCAGCTTGCCAACGCCGCATTGGCGGCAGAATTTCAGAATATTTCTCGTGCCGTCCACATTGACCCGGTAGATTCGGTCGCCGGGATGGGTGGCCACGGAGATCATCCCCGCGCAGTGAATGACGCAGGTATGCTCATCCGCGCCCGCGAAGAAGCGTCCGAGCGCGGCTTCGTCGCACACGTTGCCCGTTATGACGCAAGCATTCTGAGGAAGCTCCCGCGCCAGCGGATCACCCTCCATCACCAGCGCACGGATTTCTTCCTTCGCGTCCCGCAGCTGTGCCAGCACAGTACGTCCCAGAAACCCCGTCGCGCCTGTAATCAGATATTTTTCTAACATCCTATCGCCTCCAAAATGAAAGACAGATGTTGATTATCTTTCACACTTACAGTATAATAGAGACAGTCATAAAGGGCAACCGTCAATGCGCCGCCGCGTGAAAGAAAACCGACACACATGGCGCAACTGTCGCTAATAAGTGTGAATTTTTTGTGAGGAGATAATATAAATGAGCAGGACAGACGCGAGAATCCGCTACACGCAGGGCGTGCTCAAGCAGGCGCTTTTGTCGTTTCTGCAGGAAAAGCCCATCAACAAGATCACCGTCAAGGAGGTCTGCGAACGGGCTGAGCTGAACCGGGCGACATTCTATGCCCACTACAGCGACTGCTTTGCACTACTGGAGAGCATCGAGGAGGATCTGCTGGAAGCGTTTCAGCAGTCGCTGAAGCTGGTGGATTCCTTTGACGTGACCGCGCTGATCGAGGCTATCTATACGATGATCGAGCAGCAGCAGGAGGCCTGCCGCGTGCTGATCTTTCAGAACGTCTGCCCGAATGTGCTTCGCCGAATGATCAGCCTTGCCCGGGACGAAAGCATTTCCTACTGGAAACGGCACCTGCATCACATTACGGACGCGGAACTGGAGATGCTCTATACCCATCTGTCCAACGGGCTGATGCACGTGGTTGTGGAAGGCTATGAAAAATACGGCCGCGAGGAGGTCGTTCGCTTCGTCAACCGCATCGTTCAGTGCAGCCTGTCGCAGTTTCAATAACGAAAGGACAGGCCGTTTTCTCTCTCCTGGCAGCGTTCGATTTATGTGGGGGAATCTCCCGACCGGCGCGCTCGCGCCGCCAAAACAGACGGAAAGCGCGGCAAAAAAGCCTGCGAAAACCATCGCAGGCTCAGAAGGTATACGGGCGGGAACGTCCGGAAAATTTACGGCGTATTATACGCAGTCGCTCTCGTCAAACGGATCGCCGCATTCCGGGCAGAATTTCGGCGGATGCGCCGGATCGGCGGGCTGCCAGCCGCACTTGTCGCAGCGGTAGACCGGCGCGCCTGCCGGGCGCTTCGCGCCGCATTCCGAACAGAAATTGCCGGTGTTGACCGCGCCGCAGGAACACGTCCAGCCCTGCGCGGGCTGGGGCTCGGGCTTCTTCGCGCCGCATTCGGGGCAGAACTTGCCGGTGGCCGTCGCGCCGCAGGCGCACTTCCAGGCGTTCGCGCCCGGCTGAACCGGCGCGCTCTGCTGCGGAGCCTGCGCCTGCTGCTGCGCGCCCATCTGGAACAGCTGCGCGGCGTTGATCCCACCGCCCTGCTGGGCCATATTCATGCCCATGAAACCGGTGAACGCGCCGCCCTGATTTTTCGCCGCGTCCTGCATGGCCTGCGCCTGCGCGCCCACCAGATGCGCCGCCGCCATGTTCGCGTTGCGGAAAACGGCGTTCTTCTGAAGCTCCTTGATCATCGCCTCGTCCTCTTCAGAGGCTTTGACGGAGTTTATGCCAAAGGACACGATCTCCACGCCGCGCAGATCCGCCCACTTTTCGGAAAGCACGTCGTTGAGCGCCTCGGCGATCTCCGTGGTGTGCCCCGGCAGCGCGCTGTAGCGGACGCCCATCTCGGAAATCTTTGCGAACGCGGGCTGAAGCGCGGTCAGCAGCTCGCTCTTGAGCTGGCTGTCGATCTGCTCGCGCGTGTAGTCGCCCTCCACATTGCCGCAGACGTTCGTGTAAAACAGCATCGGGTTGGTCACGCGATAGCTGTATTCGCCGAAACAGCGGATGGAAATATCCACGTCCAGGCCGATATTGCCGTCCACCACGCGGAAGGGAACCGGGCTGGGCGTTCCGTATTTGTTGCCCAGAATCTCCTTGGTGTTGAAGAAATAGACCCGCTGATCCCTGCCGGCCTGACCGCCGAAGGAAAGGCGGTCGAAGGTGGTTTTCAGAACGGCTTTCATCTTCTCGCCATTGAACGGCCCGTAGAAGATGCTGGGTTCGCCGCCCTGCTCAAAGACATACTCGCCCGGCTCGGCGCAGAAATCGACGATTTTTCCCTGATCCACGATCATCATGCACTGGCCATCGGCCACGGCGACGACGCTGCCGTCCGAAATGACGTTGTCGTCCTCACGCCGGCTGCCGCCGAAGCGGGCTTTTACCTTTTTCTCCGCTTTCGTCGCCAGCACGTTGTCCGGCAGGGAATCCACATAAAAATACTCTTTCCACTGGCTGGCCAGCGTGCCGCCCGCCGCGTTCAATGCAGCCGCAATCAATCCCATAGCGATTCCTCCTGTTATTTCTTCTGCGTGTTGTTTTCAATCTTCCGCTTCGTCTTGCTTTCATAGAGAAAATGGTCGGCGTTCACGTCCAGGCGGAAGGAGCCGTCCCGGATATAGCCGCTCGCCGCGCTCTGCTTCGCCGCCTGCTTCAGCTGCCCCTTCAGCGCGCCGACCACCGCCAGCGCGATGATGATTGCAGCCACAGCGCCGATCAGCAGCGAGCCGCTGCCCAGCGCGTCCATCAGCGCAAGAATCAGCGCCGCGACGCCGAAAACGCCGGCGAACACGCCGCCGCCCCACAAAAGCGACTTCTTCTTGTCGGCGGGCACGTCGCACGTCAGCTTGCCGGTCTGGCCGTTGACGGCGAAGGTATAGGTTTTGCCTTCCTTTACGGTCGTCATCAGCCACACGGGCAGCAGCGCGGGCGTCGCGCTGCCGCGCTCCGTAGTGATGCGTCGGCTGCGCTCGCTGACCGTGTCGTAATCCCGCACGGTATCGCGCATGGTCTGCTCCACGCTGCGCTCCACGCGCTCCACGGCGCGCTTTTCGCACGCGTCGCTGTCCGCGTCCGCGTGATCCGCCATGGCTCCGGCCAGAACGGCGCTCTGGAAGGGGATGGCGGCGCTCAGATCGTAGGGCTCGAGCGATTCGGTGAGCTTGTCGTCCATCTTGACGCTGCCGTCCACCGGAATGTTTTCAAAGCGCATGCCGCCCCGGCGGCGCACAAGATAGTGCTTCGTTCGGGTGATTTCCCACTCGCCCTTTTGCTCCGTGCGCACCTTTTCCGCGTCGTACACCATGTCGGCGCGCGCGTCGCAGCTGAAAAGCCAGTAGGGAACGTACAGCCGGCGCATCTCCGAAATGCGGTTGCGGCCGTTGAGGAAAATGTTGGGCAGCAGGCGCTTGCCCTTGAAATAATCTTCAAACTGCTTCTGCGCCTGCTCCTTCGTGACGACGAAGGGCACCACCTTTTCAGGTTTCACGCTGCCCTCGATGCGGTCGGGCAGGATCGTGGGGCTGCCGCAGTACGGACATTCGGCGGCGGTGGTGGTATCCTCGGTGATCAGTTCCGCGCCGCAGTTCTTGCAGAGATAGGCCTGCACGCCCTCCTCCGCCCGAAAGCCCTCCTTTGGGCGCTCGAAGGAAATCTGCTCGCCGCTCTCGGACGCGTTCAGCATTTCCAGCGCTTCCGGCTCGTAGCTGTTGCCGCAGGCGGCGCATTCCAGCCTGCCGCTTTCGCCGCTGAACTTGAGCGGGCCGCCGCAGCAGGGGCAGTTGTAACTGGCAGTACTCATGGTTCGTCCTTCTTTCGTTCAAAATTATTCCGTCCGGGCCTCATATACTCTCTCGCACAGCTCGACGCACTGATTGCGCAGCAGCGCCTCGATGTGATCGTCCACATTCTCGACCCCCTGCTGCTCCAGCGCGATCCGCTGCTGCTCCAGCCAGAGCGTGAAGAACGCCTGAGAGGAGGCCACGGCGGCGCGATCCTTCTCCATGGAGAGGTCGATCCACTCCGTGTAGAGATCGTTGAGCTCGTTCGTCCACTTTTCCAGCCCCGGCAGCGACTGATTGGCGGCCAGCTGGGCATGGAAGCCGCACAGCTCGACGTGCTCGTCGCCCGAATCCGTCGTGTAGCGATGGCAGTAGGCAGGGTAATCGCCGTAGCTGTCGCCGTAATCTTCGCCGTAGTCATCATTGCCATACGGATTGTACCCCGGCACGAAGCCCGCGGTCTGGGGCTCCATTTCGTCGTCGGGCACGGTGTAGCCGTTTTCCTCCATAATCCGGAGCCAGCAGGCATAGAGTGAATCGATGGTTCGGTCGTCGGCTACGCCGGTCTGCTCGAGCAGCGCGTATTCCTGAAACCACTTCACGGCCTTTTCGGTGTTGCCGCCGAATACGCCGTCCGGCTCTTCAAAGATGAATCCGGTGTCCCAGAGCATCTGCTGAAGCTCGCGAACTTCCTCGCCGCGGTCGCCCCGTCTGAGATCGGCCAGGGCGGAGGCGGGAAACAGAAACATGAGAACCAGCAGGAGGCCGATGATTCTTTTCATGGCTGCACTTCCTTTCGTCAGGTCGTTGAGGCAGCGCCGCGCAAATGCGGCTGCCGGGCGGCGAATGCTTTTCCGTCGGATGCAGACGCAGATTTAGAAGGCTTACCGGAGGAAAACCGGGGAATCTGCATGCCGCAGGCGGTGGAAAAACAGCGCCGGACGCGCCGCCGAATCGGTCGGCGCCGCCTTAATGGTCGAGTCTTCCGTCATTGCCCGCGCGGCTGGTCGCAGTATCTGCAGCGCATGGGGCCGCCCCTTCGGGCGAGGTTTTTCGCGCCGCAGCTCGCGCAGACCCACTGCACGAGAGCGCCCTCGGGCATATACAGTCCTACCGTGCGGTTTTCCGTGTCGATCCTCAGATTCTGCAGGTATCCTTTGCCGATGAGCGATTGGAGCTGCTCAAGGGCCCTGCCGGAGGAGAGGACGGTTTCAAGCCGGTCAAAGGTCAGGCTCTCCTCCGTCAGCGGGAGCAGCGCCCCCGCGATGCGGTGCGCGCAGGCTCTGCGGTATGCGCGGTGAAGAATGCGAAAGACCGGCGTGGCGAGCGCGGCGAAGATGAGAATACCCATCACGCCGGCCAGCGTTTTCCCCTGGGAAAACATCTTGACCGTCGAGGATACGGTCGCCGCCGCAAAGATGGCGCAGACCAGCGCAGCGGGGAGATCCGTTTTTTTCCGGGCAGCGGCCTTTGCGGTCAGATACGGATTCGTGCTGTTCGTCATTGCGCGTCTACCGCCGCCTGACAGGCTTCAAACGCCTCGTAGGGATCGTCGCCGTCGAGCACCGCCAGGATGCCCTCGCCGTAGTCCTCCATATAGCTCTGGGGCATGGCGAACAGGTAAAACAGCTCGTTCTCCCCGGGGATGACGTCCTCCACCAGATTGCAGGAGCGGCAGGAGACGTAGACCTTGTCCGTGTCGAGCTCGACGCGGAACTGCGCATAGTAGATCTCGTTGTTGGCCAGCGCGGCGAACACCGCCATCTTCTCAAAGACCTCCCCGGTTCCCTGCACCGGCGCGTCCGCGGACACGGCCAGCATGTCGTCGTAGATGTAAACCGTCATGTAGACATATTCCATCGAGTTCTCGACGGCAAAGGGCACCGTAAACGTATAGTCGTCGTATTCATAGGGGAATTCATTCTCTTCCAGAAAGCTCTTCACCAGACCGACCATCTGATCCTCCTTGCTCATCGGAGAGGAATCGGCGAGGGCGGCGGAAAAGGAAAGCGTCAGCAGCGCGGCCAACAGGAAAGCGATCATTTTCTTCATGAGAAAGTCCTCCTCTTTTATTCAGTAAGAATCAAAGCTCGAAGGGAGCCGCGCCGCCGCGCTCATTCTCGGCGGCGCGGGAGGAAAAGCGCTTATTGCGCGGAGTCTTCGGGTGCAAAATGCATCAGCATGGAGCCGAAGTAATCCACGTCGAAGCCCTTTTCCGTGGGCACGAGGTTCAGCGACTGGGTGTAATAGTCGATGACGACGCCGTCGACCTCGCCCGCCTCCGTGGGAACCCTGCCGTAGGCCCAGGTCAGGCCGGGAATGTCCGAATCCGCCATGACGAAGGTCACCGCGCCGTCCTCCTGGAGCAAAATGGAGTATTCAAAATTCCCCATCTGCTCGGCGGTCATGTTGTAGCCGTTCACATCCGCATCCGTCATGACATACTTCTTTCCAATCATGACTTCAGCGCCGCTGACGGCGGACTCGGGAGCGGCCGCCGGTTCGGGAGTGACCTCGGGAGCGGGCTCCTCGGTGACCTCGGGAACGGGTTCCGCGGTGATCTCGGGAGCGGGCTCCGCGGCGGGCGCTTCGGGCGCGTCGCCGGTGCGCTCGTACCAGAGGGTGATATCGCTCATCTCCAGAAAGAGCGTTCCGTCCTCGCGCAGCGTGACGGCGGACTCTTCGTCCAGTACGGAAACGAGCAGCGTGCAGCCGTCCATGCGGCAGGTCAGGCCGTCCAGCAGGATGCCCTGAAGGGTCAGGTCGCAGGCGTCGCCGTAGACAACCAGCGTGTCGCCGGCCATTTCCGCGACATCGGCGGGCAGCGTCACGCCTTCCGCGATGACGCGCGCCAGCGTCCATACGCCCTTGAAATCGTCGATCGCGGCGCTCTCGTCTATGGCCGGGACGGTCTCGGCCGACGCTTCGGGTTTCTCACGGCTCAGCGTCATGGTCACGCCGTCTTCGGAAACGACGAGCATACCGTCCTGCAGCGCAATGCCCACGCCGTCCGCCGTGAGCACGCCGTCCTGCATGGAGCACTGTATGCTCTCGCCTTCGCCGTTCATGTTCATTTCAGCCGCGCCGTCCGCGCCGATGGTGAGGGTCAGTTCCATGCCCATGTCGGCCAGCGGATAGGAGGTTCCCTCCACCTCCATGCTCACGCCGTACCATGCGCCCAGATATTCCTCTGGAATGGCGGCGGTCTGCGCGGCTTCGGGCTCAGGTTCGGGTTTGGGCTCCGGCTCGGCTTCGGGTTCAGGCTCGGCTTCCGGCTCCGGCTCGACTTCGGGTTCAGGTTCGGCTTCCGGCGCGGCTTCCGTTTCGGGAGCGGCCGGCGCGGCGATTTCCACGCTCGCGTCCAGCTTCAACTCGGGCAGCAGCGCGGTCACATCGGGCAGAGCGGGCAGCGCGTGGGCGCATCCTTCGGTGCTGACGGTGACCTCGCTGGGATTCTCGCTCCAGCTCTGGCAGTTCTGGGCGTGCCTGAGGTTCTCCTCGCTCATGCCCTCGGGCACACGCACAGTCAGCTTGGGCGCAACGTTCATCATCAGTCCCATGGGAGACGCGGTCAGGTCGCAGCCGTCGAAGCAGATCTCGGAGAGATTCGGGCAGCTGATGATGCAGTTTTCGCCGAAGAGCCTGACCTTGTCGGTGAAGTGCAGGCTGGTCAGGCTCTGACACTCGGCGAACGCGCCGTATTCGACGCTCTCCACATCGGCCACGAAGGAGGTCAGCCCGGAGAAGCCGAACGCCTGCTGGCCGATTTTCACGAGATGCTCGCCGAAGTACAGATTGCCCAGCGGGCCCGCGCTGTCGAAGGCGTAGTTGCCGATCTCGCGCACGCCGTTGACGAAGATCACATTATTCAGGCTGCGGCAGAGCATGAACTGACTGCCGCCGGTGCTCTCAAGGGGCGCGTAGCAGACGAAGGTCTCCAGCTGCTGGCAGTAGGCGAGCATCATGTCCGGCAGCTCCCGGATGGTCTCGGGCAGCACCAGCGTGCGCAGATGCACCCACTCGGTGCGGTTGGTCTCCACAGAGGAATCGGTGTAGTCGTGGCAGGAATCAAAGGCGTTGTAGTTTGCAAAGCCCACGACGGTCACGCCGTCGATCTGCCGCGGCACGACAACGTCCACGTCGGTTCCGATGTAGGCGGAGATCAGGCCGGTCTCCGGATCAAACTCGAAGTTCCCGGCGGGAGTCGGCTCGAAGGGCATCTTCACGAATTTGCTCGCCTCGCCCTCGCGCAGCATGGGGTCGTACCACGGGCGGCTGAGCGTCTCGTTCCATGCGGCAAGCTGATCGTTGGTCGCGTCGGCGGGCAGACGGAGCTCGGCGCTCGTACCCTCGACGGCGGAAAGCGGGAAGCTGCCGGCGGTGGGAATGACCAGCTGTTTCAGCTTTGTGTTCGCGAAGGCTCTCTCGCCCACGGAAGCGGAGGAGCTCAGGCGTACGCTCTCCAGCGCGGAGCCCTCGAAAGCGCCGTCGCCGACGTCGGCGGCCTGCGGCAGGTCGATGCTCGTCAGCGCGGTATTGGCAAACGCGCCCGTGCCGACGACGGTCACATTTGTCAGATCGGCGGCGTTCAGCGCCGTATTCGCAAAAGAGCTCTCGCCGATCTCGGTCACGCCCGCGCCCAGCGTGAGCGTGGTCACGCCGCTGCCCTCGAACATATGCGCCGGGACAGCGCCGCTCTCAATGGTCACCTCGCTCAGATTGGGCATATTGGCGAACACGCCCGCGGGAATGAGCGCGGGATCGCACTTGACCACCAGCTTCTTGAGCCCGGTCAGGCCGTCCAGCGCGCCCTCGCCGATGGTGGTCAGCGAATCGGGCAGGGTCAGCTCCTCCAGCTGCGTGCAGCCGGCGAACGCCCGCGCGCCGATGTCGGTCACCGAGTCGAACAGATCCACATCCCGGATGGAGCTGTTCATGAAGGCCTCCGCGCCGATTGTGGTGAACACATCGTTGTGCGCGACGGAGAAGTACTCGATGGTCTGGCTGTCCTTGAACACGCCGTCGCCCAACCCGACCACCGGCTCCTTCGAGACGGTAAGGTGGGGATGAATGCGCGTCTGCGAGCCGGTGTACTCGGTCAGCACGCAGTTTTCATAGGTATAGGAACCCTTTTCGGGCGACTGGGCGGTGGGATCCTGAGCGCGCCAGACGCGGCAGGGAATCCCCAGCGCATCCACATAGGCCTGCCACTGCTCCATCTCCTGACGGCTGCCGTGGGCGTTCAGGTCGATGTCGTACAGATAATCGCAGCCCGCGAAGACGTTCTCGCCCAGCGTGGGCGCGGTCGGGCTTTCCAGAACGATGTACTGGATGTTGTAGTCGCCCTTGAAGGCGTTGGAGCCGATGGACTCCAGCGTAGAGGGCAGATAGAGATCGGCGCCCATGTTGGTGCAGGATTCAAACGCGTTCTCGCCGATGGACTTGAGCCCCTCGGGCAGCTCCAGAAAGCCCTTGATGCCGGCAAAATAGAACGCGTAATCGCCGATGCTCTCCACGCTCGTCAGCTCCAGCACGCTGCTCTTATAGGCGTTGTAGAAGGCGTTGCTGCCGATGGTCTTCAGCGTGGAGGGGAATTTCACGCGGCCCAGCGTTTCGCAGTTGTAGAACGCGCTGTCGCCGATGGTTTCCAGTCCCTCGGGCAGCTCCAAAAACGCCAGATAGGAGTGGCTCGCGAAGGCCTCGGGGCCGATGGCCTTCACCGGCGCGCCGCCGATGGTCTCGGGAATGGCGAGGTAGGTGGCGTAGCCGTTGTAGGAGGTGATGGTGCCGGTGGAAGCGTCGAAGTCGAACTCCGACTCCACATAGCCGTTGTTTTCCACGACCACGGCGTTTTTGCCGCTGGTCTGGACGCTCACCGTGCTGCCGGCGTTCTCAAAGGCCGCCGTGTACGCCTCCAGCTGATCGTCCGGGACATAGGCCACCGCGTCCTCGGGAAGGATGCTGAAGCAGTCCATGTCGATCGCCGGGCACACGCCCTCGAAGGTGATCTTGCGCAGCGCGTCGCAGAATCTGAACGAGGTGTCGCCGATGTAGCGCACGCCCGCGGGAATAGTGATCTCGGTCAGCGCGCCGCAGCTGAAGAAATTCATGCGGTTGATGACCACAAGGCTCTGGGGCAGCGTAACGCTGGTCAGATTTTCGCACGAGGAGACGGCGTTGCTGCGAAGCTCCAGCACCGTCTCGGGCAGCGTCAGAGACGTGATCGTATCGCCCTTGAACACACTGACGCCGATCACGTCCACCGTGAAGCCGTCGATTTCCGCGGGCACGACCACGTCGCCGCCCGCGCCGTCATAGCCGCGGAGTATGGCGTAGTTCGCGTCATAATTCCAGTCGGTGGATTCGGCCAATGCGGGTATCCAGAGAACCAGCATCAGCAGGGAGAGAACCAGGATTAGCGATCTTTTCATCATTCGATACCCTCCGTCCCTGTCTGTTCTATTGTTCGTTATGGAGCATATTGCAAAGCGGCGCGCATTGACGCGCAAGCTCAGCGTTGATCTGCAGGGCAGCAGTCTCTTCGTCGCACTGCTGCTGAAGTACCGCCTCCTGAACCGCCGGATAGTTCATATATGTCGCCTGCGCGGCGATGATTGTCCCCCGACCTTCCGTCGGCGCCCTTTGCAGCCATTCGCTGTAAAGGCTGTTCAGCTCCGTCTTCCGCAGGGGACGAATCTGCTTTTGCGCCCGCGGTGAATTGCTCTCGTCTGCAGAAGCCAGAAGGGCGGCGGCTATATTGCGTCATAGCCAGAGGTCGTTCAGGTCGAAGCCGTATTCCTCCATCAGTTTCTCAAAGAAGTCCCTGATCGCGGAGGCCTTTTCGCTATAGCCTCTGGGAAAACAGTTGGAGCTGCTCGCATCGATAACTCCGCCGTCCTCAAAAACGACGCTCAGCGAGAAGCTCGAGCCGTCCAGCACGTCGCGGTCGATTTTATGGCAGCCGTCCCATTCGGCCAGCCCCAGCTCCTGCACCAGCGCGGAGAACGAGGCCATGTCCTCGTCGGTCAGAGGCAGCACGTAGTGATCGTCATTGTGCAGTTCAATCCATGCGAAGCGGCCGCGCGCCGTTTCCTTGATCTGATAGCGGTTGAACTCCTCGATGCACATGCCGGAGGTGGCGTACCGGAAGGTTTGCACCGCCGGCAGATCTTCAGGTGGCGCGGCTCCGGCGAAGCACGGACACAGGCACAGCGTCAGCGCGGCAAGCAGTCCGGCGAAAATGCGCTTCCATCGTCTTTTCATGGCGATCGCTCCTTTCTCACAGCGCATCCAGCGCGGCGGTCAGATAGGCGGGGGTAACGGAAGCATAGAGAAAGGCGTCGATCAATCGATCCTGCCGGACGATCATCACCCGGCGCGCCAGCTCCGGATCGCTGTTCTCGTCGCACAGCAGCACGAATTTGCAGTTCGGCAGCGCTCTTCGCACGCATTCGATCAGCTTCAGTCGGTTTTCCAGCGTGTAGGCGGGCAGACGGCTGACCTCCATCAGCAGAATATCCGCCTGCGCGGCACGGCACAGCGAGAAGGTATCGCCCGTCTTTCCGGGCAGAACCTGCTTCACGCGGAATTCCCTCGTCTCCGAAAGCGACCGCGCGACGGCCTCCGATAAAAGTGTATTTTGCATACTGACCACGACGTCTCTCATAGAATTCCCCCTTATATAATTCAGCATAGCAGAAATGAAAGCGCCGCGCATCAACCATATGGCTACTTTTTCGTCCAAAAAACAAAAAAGCCGCCCGCAGGCAGCTCTTTTGCTATGATATTCAGTTTTTCCGATTCAGAATCACCAGCCCGCTTTCCCGGGCGCGCACGGCCAGCTCGGTGCGATTTCTGAAGCCCGTTTTTTCCAGCATGTTGAGGATGTGCGTTTTGACCGTCGCCACGGACATGTGCAGGCGCTCGGCGATCTCCTGATTGGTATCGCCGCCGGTCATTTCGCGCAGCACCTCCAGCTCGCGGTCGGTAAATTTATAGCTGCTGGCAAGCCCTAATTGCAGCTCCGGCGTTGCGTCCGGATAGACGGATTCGCCCGCCATCGTGCGCTCCATTACGTCCAGCAGGCTTTCGCGCTGCTCCTCCTTGTACCAGAAACTCTCCACGCCGATCTCCCGCGCGCGGCTGAGGTAGGAGCATTCTGGCATGGAGGTCACGATGATGATCCTGATCTGCGGGAAGGCGCGCTTGATCCGCGCCGCCGCATCCAGTCCGCTTTCGCCTCCGCGCGTGACCACATCCATCAATATCAGATTCACCGGGACGCGCAGGCAGTACACATCCGCCAGCGCGGCGTTGTCGATGGACAGCGCCACCTCAAAATGCTCCGAAGCCTGAATCCGCAACTCAAACAGCTCGCGGGGCATGGTCTGATCCTCGACGATCATGACTTTGTATTTCATGGAATTTCCTGCCTTTCCTCGGGCAATGCCAGCGTCAGCTCAAAGCGCGGAGCGTATTCAATGTCCATTTTGCCGCCCGCAGCCTCCGTTCGGGTGCGCAGCGCGGACAGTCCGCTGCCCTCGACGATGGGGCCGGACGGCGTGCTGCCGTCGTTGAGATAACGAACGCGCCAGCCGGATGCGGTTTTCTCGCCGATGATTTCCAGCCGCGTGCCGCCCGCGTGGCGCACCAGGTTCGTCAGACATTCATGGGCGGCGGTCTCTGCAAGCTGTGCGTTCTCCGTACCCTCTGCCGGCAATATGCCGCGCCGCTCGATGGTCACGCCGATGGCGCATGCGGCGCGGGCAAGCTGATCAAATGTGTCAACGTGCTGTTCATCCGCATATTTTCCCAGCAGCAGCCGGACGTTCTGCCGCCATGCGGCGCAGACGCTTTCCGCATCGCCCTGCGCGCCGGACAGGAACTGCCGGGTCTGCAGGAGCGCGTGGCCGATCTGGTCGTGAATACGGGTCTTGGCGCACAGGATCTCCTTTTCCCGCGTCGCCTCCTGCACGTCCTGCCCATATTGCCGAAGCCGCCGGTTCATGGCTTTCAGGCGAAGATTGTCCTTTTCCAGCTCCCATTGGAGCCGCGCTTCCTCGGTGATATCTGTGCCGGTGATCTGGTAAACAGTTTTCCCGTTCATCTCCATCTGCACGCGCTCAAAGCTCCATGTCCGGCCATTTTCCAGCGTGACGATGGGCTGCAATCCCATCGTTTTCCAGAAATCGTTCGCGTTGAGCAGCGCCTCTCCCGTGATCAGATGACTCAGCTCGTCCATCTTGAGGTTCTTCAGGCAGGGCTGGCCGTTTTCCCACGCAAAACACAGCGCGCTGGGCAGATGGTCGCAGCTTTCCTTGACGGAAATCGGCGAGAGCTGCCGCCTGCTTTTATGCCACAGCGTAAATGACGCAGAAAGGCTGAGCGCCGTCAGGGACAATGCGGCTGCCGTCCATGGAACCGGGGAAAGGGTCTCGCTTTCCGGCAGGCGAGATAGCAATACCGCCAGCGCTGCAAAATCCAGCGAAGCGATTGCCAGACAAACTGCAAACGCAAAGCGGCGACGGCGGCGCACGGCGCTCATGCAGCCAAACAGACCGGCAATCGTTCCGGTCAGCAGCGCCGTGCACATCAAACCGGCGTGAAGCGTATTCATGCGCGCTCACCTCCCCGGCAGGGAGAGAGCGTTGCGCACAGCGCGCCGTCTGCATCGTCGATCGTCAGCTTCCCCAGAGCCCTGTATTTGTCCGCCTTCGGGAGCCCTGCCGCGTCTTCCATCATCAGGCGAACGGAAAAGCGCTCGCCGCATTCCACGCGCACCATCAGCGCGCTGAGCGAGGGCAGCGCGGCCTCCAGACAATCCTCGAAGAAGTCGTAGGCGGTTTGCGCGTCGCAGCTGCGCACGCTGCCTTTTCCCTCCTGATGCAGCGCGCAGACAGCGCCGTACTGCGTCAGATAAATCAGCGATTCCCGGATGCAGTGGGTCAGGTCGTCCACGGGAACGACGGTTTTCTGATCGCAGATCAGCGCGAGATTGACCCGCCGCTTGACATACGCGCCCAGCAGACAGACCTGCTTCAGATTTTGAGCGTTCAGGATCTGCGCGTTTTCTTCTTCCAGAAGCCGGTTGATCTGAAACAGCTGGGGCTGCACGAGCACGATCATCTCGTCCATGAGCCGGTTCTTTTCCTCAGTCTGCGCGCGCTGGCGCTTCAGTTCATTTTCTGCCTGAATCAGCTCGTTTTCCTCTAAAAGCCGGGCGTTGATTTCGGCAAGCTGCCCCTGAATCCGATTGATTTTTGAAATATCCTCCACCCAGTACACGCGCCCGTCCTGCACCGGCGCGCTTTGCAAGCGCGTGTCTGCGTTCAGAAGAATCGCTTCGCGCGCCGCTGCGTCCAGCTGATCCGGCGTGAGACCGGGCGCGTTTTGGGCGCGGTAGACGGGGCGTCCCTGCCCATCCACGATCTGCGCGGCGACGGTGGATTCGGAAAAGAAATAGCGGTAATAGCCGTTGGTCGGCAGCAGCCCCACCTGCAGGCAGCTCTCCCAGAACGCCGCAAATGTCAGGCAGAAGCATTCCGGCATCTTGTGGAAGGTGTAGGTATTCGCGAAGCTCAGCGCACACAACACAAACCCGCCCAGAAAAGCACAGAGCGGCACCCATGCGTATCGCCTGCTTTCAGACACATGGCACTTGCGGTAAACGATAATTCCTGTCGCCAGCAGCAGCCCGACAATCCACGTCATGGCGAGGTAGTACATCCAGCCGTGGGTATAGTCCGCTTGCAGCGCCGCAGCGCCCGGCACGGATCGAAACGCCATCTGGTGCAGGTCGTTGCTCAGAATGCCGCCGATCAGCAGTGCAGCAGGAATGAACAGCAGATACCACCTGCGGGAAAACGCGGCGCCCTCCCGCCGCCCGAGCTGCAGCGCGGCGAACAGGCTGAACAGCGGCGCAAGGATCTGCGGCACATAATACAGATACCACAGATGGCGCGTAATGGTATCGTCGCTGAAAAATCGATACTTGACCGCGCGCAGAAACAGCCACAGCACGGCCATCGCGCAGCCCAGAAGCAGCCATCTCCGGTCGTTTCGAGGCAGGCTTCGGCGCGATATGGAAAATCCCCACGCCATGGCCAGCCCGATATAGATCAGATTGGTCAGCAGAAAACATACGGCGGAGGGCAGCGGCGCGGCCAGGCGATCCATCTGCCGGAAAAAACCGGCAAGAACGAACAGCCCCAGCGCAAGGCATAGCCTTGCAACGGAACTGCGCTGTTCAGCAGCCATATATCCACCCCCCGCCAGTACCCTGAAACACTAATACTATACCATACAAGCGGTGAAAAAGCCAGTGTTTCCAAGGAAAAACGAACCAATCGGATTCCCGCATAGATTGCCCTGCGTTATGTTGAAGTCAGATTTTTCTGCCTCTCCTCCTTATGCCATTCCCCGTTCCTCCGCCGAGGCGGGCAGCGTCAGCTCAATCGCCGTGCCGCTTTCACCGCTCTCCCTGATCCGAACGTCGCCGCCGTGGAGATGGGCGATCTCCCAGACCAGCGACAGCCCCAGTCCCACGCCGCCCTTTTCCCGGCTGCGAGACTTGTCCACCCGGAAGAAAGGCTGGAACACGCTCTCACGGAAGTCCTCCGGAATGCCGCAGCCCGTGTCTTTGATCTCAATCATCGCTTCTTCTCCCCGGCGGGACACGGCGGCGCATACGCTTCCGCCGGGGCGGTTGTATTTCACGCCGTTCTCCACCAGATTGAAAATGGCGCGGTAGACCAGCACGTCGCTGCCGGTGATCCACAGATCCTCGCCGCTCTGGGAGAGCGTCACGCCGCTCTTCTCCGCCAGCGGCGACAGATCCGCCAGCACCTCCTCAATCATGGGCGCGAGCTGGATTCTGTCGGTGCGCGGCACAGTCTTCAGTTCACTCATGTCCAGCAGCGTCCGCACCATTCTGGACAGCCGCTCGGTCTGCTCCCGCATCATGGCGATGGTTTCCGCGGTTTCCGGGCAGCTGTCCCTGTGGTCTGTGGACATGTACAGATCCAGCCGCGCCTGCATCAGCGCCAGCGGCGTGCGCAGTTCATGGGCGGCGTTGCCTACAAACTGCTGCTGAGCGTCGAAGGTCTGCTTCAGCCGCAGCAGCATCTGATTGACGGCGCGGCTCAGCCGGCTGAACTCCACCGCCTCGTCCTCGCTGAGGGTGATCTCCGTCAGGCTCTGCAGCTGCACGCGCTCCGCCTTGGCGGTGAACCGCTTCAGCGGCTTTAATGCCCTTCCGCTGACGAAATACGCCACCGCGCCGCCCAGCGCGGTCACCGCCAGCGCGATATACCAGCCGCGCATGCAGAAGCCGTGCTTCGCGCCGGTCAGCTCCAGCACGAACTCCCCGCTGAAGCGCTCCGACATGTCCCTCCACTGTCCCTCCGGAATATCGACGCGGATGGCCAGCGGCTCCTCCTCCGCGTAGTGCATCACGTAATTGCCGATGGAGTCCATGTAGGCGTGGCCGGAGGAGCATAAAAGCGTCTTCATGGTCATGCAGGCCGCCGCCAGCAGCAAAATGGTCAGCAGCGTGATCCGCCATTGCAGAGACAGTCGCTTCATGGTTCACGGCCTCCCATCAGATATCCCTCGCCGATGCGGTTCAGAATCGGGTCATAGCCCAGCGCCGCTTTCAGTTTTTTTCGAAGGGACGAGATATGCACCCGGATGGAGTTGCTGAAGCTGTCCACGCTGCCGTCCCACACGTGCTCCATCAGCTCCTCCTGGCTCACCGGCCGTCCCTGGTTGAGCAGCAGGTATTCCAGAATACCGTTTTCCTTGCGGGTCAGGGCCACGTTCTCGCCCTTGGCCTGCGCTGTCCGCTTCACCGTATCAAAGGACAGCTCTCCGCAGCGCAGTACCGCGTCGTGCTGCACAAAGCTGCGCCGGGTCAGACTGCGTACCCGTGCCTCCAGTTCCTCCAGATGAAAGGGCTTGACCAGATAGTCGTTGGCTCCGCAGTCCAGCCCCTCCACCTTGTCGCTGATCCGGCTGCGGGCGGAGAGAATCAGCACCCGGGTCTCCCGATCCCGCTCCCGCAGCGCCTTCAACAGCTCCATGCCGTCCCGCCCGGGCAGGTTCAGATCCAGCAGGATCAGGTCGTACTTCTCCGCCAGCAGCCAGTCCAGCGCGGAATCGCCGTCATAGCAGACGTCTGCCTCGTAGCCCTTCTGCTTCAAACTTTTGGCCAGCGTGTCGCACAGCGCCCGCTCGTCCTCCACAATCAAAATCCGCATGCTGCGCCTCCTCTGCGTTCGTGTGATTACGTCCAGTATAGCATACCGGCATAAAATGCGCATAAAGTTTTCGGTTTTAACGTGGATTTTAACCCCCATATCGTATAATGATCCTGCGAGAAAAAACAAAGGAGGGATTCCCCATGAATCTCATTTCATCGGCCGCGGGCAGGCACGCCGCGAGGCTGGGCGTGCTGATACTGGGCGCGGCGATGCTGGCCTACGGCGCATGGCGGGGCGAGGCCGCCACGGTGCTGTCCAAGGCCATTCGCATCTGTCTGGAGTGCGTGGGCATTGGATAAAAAGAAAGGAACTTCGAAAGCCCCGCCCGTTTCCGGCTTTCTCGCCCGGTTCCGGGGGCTTCTGCAGGCCTGCGCCGTACTGCTGACCAATCCGCACCTGCCCAACCTGTTCAAGGGGCAGATTTACCGGGGAAAGGGCAAGACCGTCTGCGCGCCGGGCCTCAACTGCTACTCCTGTCCCGCCGCCACGGGGGCGTGTCCCATTGGGGCGATTCAGTCGGTAATCGGATCGTCCAAATTCAAGTTTTCCTACTATGTCACCGGCACGCTGATCCTGCTGGGGGTGCTGCTTGGGCGGTTCGTGTGCGGTTTCCTGTGCCCCTTCGGGTGGTTTCAGGAGCTGATTCACAAGATTCCGCTGCCCAGAAAGAAGCTGTCCACGAAGAAGCTCAGACCGCTGCGGTGCCTCAAGTACCTGATCCTGCTGCTGACGGTGACGCTGCCGCTGATCTTCACCAACGAGGTGGGGCTGGGCGATCCCTTCTTCTGCAAGTACCTGTGCCCGCAGGGCGTGCTGGAAGGCGCGATCCCGCTGTCCATGGCCAGCGAGAGCATCCGAAGCGCGCTGGGCAGCCTGTTTACATGGAAGAGCGTGGTGCTGGGGACGGTCGCCATTCTGAGCCTGCTGTTCTACCGCCCGTTCTGCAAGTGGCTGTGCCCGCTGGGAGCGTTCTACGCGCTGTTCAACCGGGTATCGCTGACGGGCATGCAGGTGGACGGGCACAAATGCGTTCACTGCGGTCGGTGCGAGAAGGCCTGCAAGATGGACGTGGACGTAACGAAGGCCCCGGATCATCCCGAGTGCATCCGCTGCGGCATGTGCGTCAAGGCCTGCCCCACTGGCGCGGTCAGCTTCCGCTGCGGGCTGGGGCGCGGAGCGAAGGAAGAAAAGAATCCAACCGGCGCAAGCGCCGCGGAGAAATAATCACAGAAAAGAAACGGAGGACATTTTCAATGAAGAAGACCTGGATTGCGCTGCTGCTGGCGCTGTGTATGCTGACCACTACTATGGGAGCCGCTTCCGCCTGCTGCGCAGACGCCTGCTGCACGGGCGCGTCCGGAATGGACGAGGCACAGACCATGGAGGAAACCTGCCCCTGCATGATGGACGGCAAGGGTGTGAACGGCTGCCCGTGCGTAAGCGACATGTGCGGTGAGGACTGCCTGTGCATGGACGGCAAGTCCTGCATGCAGGATGGCATGCGCGCCGACGGGTGCATGTGCGAAAAGCAGTGCGCCTGTGAAAATGAATGCGCCTGCGCCGAGAAGAAGCTGGAAATGCTGACGGCTGAAATGAACGCCGTGTTCGAGAAAAACATGGATCTGTGGAACCGGTTTTTCGGCATGATGGACAAGCAGCCGGACATGGACATGAGCTACGCCGATTACCTGACGGCGCAGCTGGAGACGTCGAAGGAAAAGTTCACTGAGGAGGAATATACGCTGCTGCTGGAGGATATTGAGACCATCCGCCGGCTGGATGCGGAAATGGAAAGGCTCGTGCCGAAAGACGCCATGGCGGCGGACTCGGACATGGCGGTGGAGAGCGGCATGGTGACGGCGGACGGCGGCATGGTCATGGGAAGCGAAGGAATGACCATGCCGGACGGCAGCGTAGATGACAATGACGATTCGTCCGAGAAGTTCCCTGCCTTTGAGGGCACGGATCTGGAAGGCAATCCCGTGACCAGCGAGCTGTTTAAGGAAAACTCCGTCACCGTGGTCAACTTCTGGTTCTCCGCCTGCGCCCCCTGCATTGCGGAGCTGGGCGAGCTGAACGAGCTCAACGAGGAGCTCAAGCTGAAGGGCGGCGCGGTGATCGGCATTAACGCGGACACCATCGGCGGCGACGAGAGCATGATCATGGAAGCCCGACAGATTCTGGAAAAGAAGGGCGCCGCGTACCAGAACATCTACTTCTCCGCGGATAGCGAGGCTGGACAGCTTACCTACAGCATTACGGCGTTCCCCACGACGGTGGTGGTGGATCGCAATGGACGGATGGTGGGCGAGCCGATCCTGGGCGGTATCAACAACGAATCCCAGATGAAGGCGCTTCAGGATCTCATTGACGAGACGCTGGCCAGAGACATGGCGGCGCTGGACAAGGACATGATGATGAAGCCGGACGGCCACTAATCGGCAAAGCGGCGCAGACAACATCCCGTGCGTAAGTACTTCCCGGTTTGTTCAGATTCCCATACGTTTTTGTGAAGGGAAAAGTACAGTTTACAAGGGACTACACAGGGTAGGTATCTGACGGGAGGGGTGCCGCCAGTCAGATTTTCCATGTGATG
>CBFFZW010000009.1:0-84386 GCA_965646445.1 uncultured Christensenellales bacterium
GGGCCTTTCCCCCAGACCCCCGCCTGAGGGCCATCGGCCCTCAGACTCCCGTTTTCGCTTCGCGATTTTGGTGACTTACAGCACCACGTCCCCGAAGCGGTAGCCTTTGGGCAGCGGCTCCTCCCGCAGGAAGGGGAGGCTTTCGTCTTCCAGGGTGGGCAGGAAATAAGCATAGGGCAGGCGGTCGAATTCGCAGCCGTAGCCGCTGGCGCCGAACCAGCCGCCCTCCTTGGCCTTCAGGTTCAGGTCGCGGGCGAACTTGGTATGGTTGGAGCAGTCGTGTACCAGCATGTCCCAGCCTTCCTCCGCCGCCTGGCGCATGAAGTGCAGGGTCAGGTCGCGGCTCCAGATGGGGGAGACATAGCCAAGGCGCGTCATGTACAGGCTTTCCCCGGCGTAGTTGTCGATGTTGTTGGGGTTCAGGTGCAGCTCGGCGCAGTTGATGAAGGCCGGCTTCGCCCCCAGGATGGCATCCTTCTTCTGCTGGAAGGTTTCGTAGAATTCGGGGGTCATGGGGGTCTCGATGCCCACGCAGGGGAGATATTCCCCGGCCAGGCGCAGGTTTTCGATGACCCGGTCGGCGCAGTTGGTCGCCCCCAGGTTGAACCGCAGCTCGTCCAGCCCGGCTTCCGCCAGGGCGCGGAGGTTCTCCCGGGTGCACAGGGTACCGTTGGTGTACATGTGCTGATGGACGCCTGCCCGGTGGAACTTCGCGATGACGCCGTAGTATTCCTCAATCTCCATGAAGGGCTCCAGGTAAACGTAAGCGACCCCGGTGGGCTTTGACTGGATGGACAGGAGCAGGTCGATGTCCTCCTCGTAGAACTTGGTGTCCCCGATCTCCCACAGGCCGTCGCCGATGGGCGGGATGCAGTCCAGCTCCCCATAATTGTAGCAGAACTTGCACTGGACGTTGCACCTGTTGGTTTTGCGGATGGCGCTGAGCCCCGTGCCGGTCAGGCAGGAGCGGCAACCCTTCGAGAAGCGGTCGGGGTCGCCTACAAAGCAGGTGCGGCCCTCCAGGGTGTGCAGGCCGGGAATGTCCCGCAGCAGCGCCTTCCGCCGGTGCTCCACGGCGCGCTCAATCTGGGCGAAGACGGCATAGGCGATCTCCTGCTGTCGGGTCAGCAGGTCTTCCTCCTCGGGCAGGGCGGCGAAGAACTCGAACCAGCGCAGGGCGTCGGCTTTGGCAATGTACATGATGCTTCCTCCTGTAATAATGCTCCCCCGTCAGCATACCGCGGCGGGGGCGGCTTGTCAATGGTCTTGGGGGAAAGACGCCCTGGCCATGGGCGTGGTGGGTCTGTCCCGCTGCTGCTGGCGGAATTGCAGCGGCGTCAGCTGGAATTCCTGGCGGAAGCGGCGGATGAAGTTGCTCATGTCGCCATAGCCGCATTGCCGGGCAATGTCCATTACCGAAAGCTCCGTCTTCAGCAGCAGCACCTTGGCCCGGTTCAGCCGGCTCTGGGTCACATACTGCATGGGGCTCATGCCCACCTGCCGCCGGAAGTGGGCTGACAGGCAGCCCGCGCTGACGTGGAAGCGGCTGGCTAGGGCCTGCAGGGAGAAGTCCTCCGCGAAGGTTCGGTCCAGCTCGTCCAGGATGTCCTGCATGGGCAGGAAGGACACGCTGCCCTCCAGGATGAACATGTCCGGCCGCAGCGCCCGGGCATCGGTGAGAATCAGGGTCATCAGGGCCTCCATGCGCTCGTCGCTGTACGCCCCGCCGCGCTCCGCCGCGTCCTTCAGCAGCGCGAAGTAGGTATCGAACCGGGGCTTGGCCTCCCCGGAGGGCAGCACATAGGAGAAGCCCTCCCCGTGGAAGCGGAACACGCTCAGCAGCAGCACATCGTTGTGGAAGGCCTGCAGCTGCGTCTGGGGAATCAGCAGGTAGTACCGGCGGTAGACGTCGGAGAGCAGGCGGGTGGCGTGCTCGTCGAACTGATTCAGGAACACCAGCGACCCGCCCTCCGCCCGGTACTCCCGGCCCCGGATGGTCAGCATCACCGCGCCCTCCACCACATAGAGCAGCTCATAATACACATGGGTGTGGATGTGGTGGGACAGGGGCTTGTCGCTGTACACGACCTCAAAGGCCACAATTCTCCCCTCCGATGCGATTTTACATATTTTCATGCCGGATCGGCGCGTTTCCGGCCACGGCTTTACTTTATCATAGAATTACCATGAAAGCAAGGAGGACGCCATGATGAGTCATGAAACCTTCCATTACGGAACCCTGGCGGACGTGCGGGCGACGGCGGAGGCGCTCCATGCGTTTTTACCCCTGTCGGAGGATCTGTCCCCGCTGTACCAGCCCATGGAGCTGGCGGGTCACAGGGTGAACAACCACATCGCCTTCCAGCCCATGGAGGGCACCGACGGCACCGAGGCGGGCGCCCCCGGGCCGCTGACCATCCGCCGGTATCATCGCTTTGCCAAGGCCGGGCCGGGGCTGATCTGGTTCGAGGCCGTGGCCACCGTGCCGGAGGGCCGGGCCAGCGCCCATCAGCTGTACCTCACCGAGGACAACCTGGACGACTTCCGCCGCCTGAACGACCAGATCCGCGAGATCTGCCTAAAAGAAAACGGCTATGTACCGGTGATTGTGATGCAGGCCACCAATTCGGGCCGGTATTCGAAGCCCACCGGCGTGCCCGAGCCGCTGATCGCCTACCGCTGCCCGCCGCTGGAGGAGGGCCTTGACCTGCCCTGGAAGGTGCTGACAGACGATGACCTCCGCCGCTATGAGGCCGCCTTTGAGCAGACCGCCCGCCTGAGCCAGAAGGCCGACTTTGACGGCATGGACGTGAAGTGCTGCCACCGCTACCTGGCCTGCGAGCTGCTCAGCGCCTACACCCGTCCCGGCGCCTATGGCGGCTCCTACGAGAACCGCACTCGCTTCCTCAAGAATGCCTACCGGGCCGCGCGGGCGGGCGTCACGGGTGATTTCTTTCTCACCAGCCGCCTGAACGTTTACGACGGCTTTGCCTATCCCTACGGCTTCGGCGTGCATGAGGGCAGCATGGAGCCCGACCTGCGGGAGCCCATCCGGCTCATCCGGGAGCTGCGGGATGAGTTCGACATTCCGCTCATCAACGTGACCATGGGCAATCCCTACAAGAACCCCCATGTGAACCGCCCCTACGACAAGGGCAATTATGTCCCCGACGAGCATCCCCTCACCGGCGTTGGCCGCATGATGGCCGGCATCAGCGAAATTCAGGCCGCCATCCCCGACCTGCCGGTGATGGGCAGCGCCTTCAGCTACCTGCGGCAGTTCTCCCCCAACCTGGCCTCCGGCATGGTGAAGGGCGGCCACTGCGCGCTGGCGGGCTTCGGACGGATGGCCTTTGCCGATCCCGACTTTGTGCAGGAGGGTCGCTCCGGGGCCATCAGCAAAAAGAACGTGTGCATCAGCTGCGGCAACTGCGCCGTGCTGCTGCGCTCCGGGACGCCCGCGGGCTGTGTCGTGCGTGACCGGGAGGTGTACAAGCTGTGAAAGTCGCCATCGTGACGGGTTCCAGCCGGGGCATCGGCCGGGGCATCGCGGATCTGCTGCAAAACAGCGGCTACCGGGTCATCTACTCCGGCACCCGGCCGGAGCGCCCCGCCGATCTCCCCGAGGATGCGGATTATTTCCCCTGCAACATCGCTGACGGCGCGCAACGGCAGGCCCTCATCGACCATGCCATCAGCGCATACGGCCGTCTGGACGTGCTGGTGAACAACGCGGGCGTGGCGCCCATCGAAAGGCGCGACCTGCTGGAGATGACCGAGGAGAGCTTCGACCGGGTCATCGGCATCAACCTCAAGGGCACGCTGTTCATGTGCCAGGCCGCCGCCAAGGCCATGCTGACGGCGAAGGAAAGCGTCGCTGACTGCCAGCCCCGCATCGTCAACATCGGCAGCATGTCGGCCTACACCTCCAGCATCAGCCGGGGGGAATACTGCGTGAGCAAGGCGGGCGTCGGCATGGTGACGAAGCTGTTTGCCCATCGCCTGGCGGCGGAGGGCATCCCGGTCTTCGAGGTGCGCCCCGGCATCATCGACACGGACATGACCAAGGTGGTACACGAGAAGTATCAGCGGCTGATCGAGGACGATCTGCTGCCCGTGCCGCGCTTCGGCAAGCCTGAAGACGTGGCGAAAATGGTGCTGGCCTGCTGCTCCGGCCTGCTGGATTATTCCGCCGGGCAGGTGCTGGACGCTGACGGCGGCTTCGCCCTGAGGAGGCTGTGACGCGATGAAGGAAATCATCTGCCGCACGGCGGTGGTGGGCTCCGGGTGCGCGGGGCTCAACGCTGCGGACTGGCTGGCGGCCCTGGGCGAGACGGACGTGCTGCTCATCGCCGAGGACATGAATGCGGGCACATCCCGCAACACCGGCAGCGACAAGCAGACCTATTATAAGCTCTCCCTGGCCGGGGACGAGGGCGACAGCGTGGGCGATATGGCCCGTACCCTCAAGCGGGAGGATGTGGACGGCGACATCGCCCTGTGCGAGGCGGCTGGTTCTGCCCGGTGCTTCCTGAAGCTGGCTCAGCTGGGCGTGCCTTTCCCCTGCAACGACATGGGCGAATTCGTCGGCTACCAGACCGACCACGATGTCCGCCGCCGGGCCTCCTCCGTGGGCCCGCTGACCAGCCGGTACATGACCGAAGCCCTCGAGCGCAGCGTCCGCGCCCGGAACGTGCCGGTGCTGGAAAAGGCTCTGGTCTTCCGCATCCTCACGGATGACACAGGCGTGTGCGGCCTGCTCTGCGTGGACACCCGGGACAACACCCTCCTGCGGGTGCGCTGCGGTCAGGTGATCCTGGCCACCGGCGGCCCCGCGGGGGTCTACCTGAACCGCGTCTACCCCGAAAGCCAGTTCGGCATGAGCGGCATGGCCTTTGCCGCTGGCGCGGTTGGCGCGAACCTCCACTGCTGGCAGTACGGCCTGGCCTCGACCAAGTTCCGCTGGAACGTCTCTGGCAGCTATCAGCAGGCCCTGCCTCGCTACGTTTCCGTGGACGATCAGGGCATCGAGCACGACTTCCTCACCGAAAGCCTTCCCACGGCGGACGTGCTGCGCTTCACCTTCCTCAAGGGCTACCAATGGCCCTATGATCCGCGGAAGGCGGAGGGCTCCTCCCGGGTGGACATCCTGGTGAAGGCAGAGGAGGACAAGGGCCGCCGGGTCTACATGGACTTCCGGCGCAACCCCACCGGCTTTGCCATCGACGCGCTGGACGGCGAAGCCCGGGATTACCTGATCCAGTGCGGCGCGACGCAGGCGACGCCCATTGAGCGGCTTCGCGCCATCAACGCCCCCGCCATCGACCTGTACCGTGACCACGGCATCGACATCGAAAAAGAGATGCTGGAGGTGCGCGTCTGCGCCCAGCACCACAACGGTGGCGTGATGGTGGATCACCACTGGCAGTCGCAGCTGCCCGGGCTGTACGTCTGCGGCGAGGCGGCGGGCACCTTCGGCCAGTATCGCCCCGGCGGCACGGCCCTCAACAGCACGCAGGTGGGCTCCATGCGGGCGGCCCAGCACATCCACGAGGCCCCGCGCCCCGTGCCCCATGCCTGCCCGGAAACAGCCGGGCTCACCCTGCCCGCCGGTGATCCCCTGGCGCTGACGGCGGAGCTGCAGGCCATGATGAGCCGCTATGCCGCCTTCCAGCGGGATGAGAAGGGCATCCGCGCCATGCTGGCGAGGATCGAGGCCATTGAAAGCCGCCGTCAGCCCCTTGCGGAGGGCGAAGCCGACCTGTGCGACCGCGTTCGCCTTCAGGACATGATGACCACCCAGCGCCAGGTGCTCAGCGCCATGCTGCATGACCTGACCTGTCCCGGCGAGGGCGTGCTGGAAACGCGGGACGGCGTCAGCCAGCGCCGCCCGGCCCGACCCATCCCGGAACGTGATCTGTGGTTCGAGCGCGTATGGCGCGCCAATCGGGAGAAAAGGAAGGATATACCATGCTGAAGCCTGTACGGATTGTCCTGGTGGGGGTGGGCGGCTATGGCCACATCTACCTGGACGCGCTGACGGAAAAGGATTTGGGGGCTGAGCTGGCGGGCGTGTGCGATGTGAACCCTGCCGTGGCGGAAAAGTTCCCCGTCCTTGCCCAGCGGAAAATACCTGTTTACCCCAGCCTGGAAGCGTTCTTTGCCGCCGATACGGCCGATCTGGCCATCATCGTGTCTCCGGTGCATTTTCACACGGAGATGGTGCTGACCTGCCTGCGCCGGGGCGTGAATGTCCTGTGCGAGAAGCCCCTCTGCCTGACCCTCGAAGAGGCCCATCAAATGGAGGAGGCCTCCCGGGAGACGGGCAAATTCCTGGCCCTGGGGTATCAGCTGAATTACCGCAGGGATGTGCTGGCCCTGAAGCGGGACATCCTGGCCGGGCGCTACGGCGCGCCCAGGCGTCTGGCGGTGTATCACGGCTTCCGCCGGGGGGCGAATTATTACGCCCGGAACAACTGGGCGGGCCGCATCACGGTGAACGGCCGGGAGGTCTTCGACAGCCCCTTCACCAACGCCTGCGCCCATAATTTCCAGATGCTGACCTTCCTCCTGGGCGACGCCATGGACACCTCCTGCGACGTCACCGATCTGGAGGCGGAGCTGTACCGCGCCAACCCCAACGTGGAAAACTACGACATCGCCGCCTTGCGCTTCCAGACGGATCGCGGCGCGCCCATCCTGTACTACACCGCGCATCCCATCCGCACGGCCTGCTGGGGGCCGGTGGGCGTGCTGGAATTCGAGGGCGGCACGGTGCGCTACGTCAACGAGCGCCCCGCCATCCGCGGCGAATTGGCGGACGGCACGGTGATCGACTACACGCAGATCGACCCGGGGGACGGCATGCAGAAGCTGCTGGACGCCATGGAGGGCGTGCGCACGGGCAAAGCGCCTGTGTGCGGCGTGAAGGCGGACATCGGGCACATCCGCGCCGTGCGGATGGTGCAGAAGCAGCCCATCGTGCCGGTGAGGCCGGAGCTGTGCCAGCCCATGGCGCTGGACGGCGACCGCTTCCTGTGCGTGGACAACCTGGAGGAGACCTTCGCCGCCTGTGCCCGGGCGTGGAAGCTGCCCCGGGAGATGGGTGTCAGCCTGAGCGAGGACAAGTGAATCGCAGGATAAGGGGCTCGCGCTTTCCGGGAGGGAGGCGTGGGCTTTCTTTATCCTTTTATAGAGCGGTGCTTTATATTCCCTTAAACAGGGACGCTTTTTCCTTTGCATCAATTTGCATCATCAAGGTGGTACTTTCTCCTCGGAGAAAGTACCAAAGAGGATTGGGGGGCGCTGAGTTTAACCTGCATGGCCAGCGATCCACAATTCGGCATTGTCGCGAGTGCGCTACCACGCCCTCGCTCTGTGCCTCATTGGAACTGCGTACCGCTTCATCCGCCACTGGCGGCGCGGTACTCCGTTCCCCCAAAACCCCCATGGCATAGCATATTGCGCGTGGCTATAACCGGGCTACCAGCTAAAACCGCCTCGCAGGGACGGTCATCCGTCTCCATTGGAGCTGGCGAGTGTCCAAACTGCAACATGGGTTTCATCTGGCATGGCTTCGCGGTGTGGTTGCACATGGGACTGGTACCAGCGGTTCCCATGCAGGCCCGGCGAAGCCACCAGGGCCCCCGCAGGGTGGCCCGCCTTGCAGGTTCCACCCTCATCAAAGTTGCGGCTCCGAAGTTTTCCAAAGGGCGATCGGAAAGCCCTTTGGTCGCCCGCGGGCGAAACCCCGCCCCTCACGCGCACAAAACACCGACCGAAGGCCATCCGCCATGCCGCGAGACGGGAGTCGAGAGGGGCGAAGCCCCTTCGCGGGGGTCCCGGGGGCAGAGCCCCTGGGCGGGGGTATTGGGGGCAGCGCCCCCTACCGAGCGTCCAAAGGGCAGAGCCCTTTGGCGTGCTACACCACAAACCCCATCAGCCGCAGCTGTGCCCGCACCTCCTCGGGGGAGTGGCGCAGCTTTTTCGCGATCTGCACAACGGTCACGCCGTCAAGGAAGTCCTGCCGGGCCCGCGCCTTGTCCGCCTCCGTCCAGGAGGACGGCGGGCTTTGCTGTACGTCGACGGTCTTCTGCTCCCGGTCATACGCCCGGATGACCTGCAAAAATGCGTCGCCGTAGCGCCCGACTTTCACCGCGCCCAGGCCGTGCACCGTCATCAGGCCCTCATGCGTCCGAGGCTTGCGGCGTACCAGATCCGTCAGGGTTTTATCGTCACAGATGATGTAGGGCGGCACCCGGTACTGCTGGGCCAGGCGCATCCGGCAGGCCCGGAGCTGCTCAAAGAGGCTGTCGCTGCCGGGGGCGGGCAGCTTCAGGCGCACAGGCTGCAGCTGATCGCAGGCCATGTCGGCGCTGTCCACAGGCAGGCGCGGCCGTCTGGCCTTTTTCTTTTCCTCCCCCAGGGCCTCGCGGTAGCGGGGGCCAAGGCAGCCCGAGCAATCCTGGCAATGCTCCCGCGCGGCTTCCCCGAAGTAACGCAGGATGAACTGCCGCAGGCATCCGTCCTTCTCGCAGTAGTCAATCATGGCGTTCAGCCGCTGAAAATCCTGACGGCGGACGGCCTGCTGCTCCGCCGGGGTCATGTCGGGATTGGGGGCGGCGTTGTTCAGCATCCACTTGGCGGTGATGATGTCCTGCTTGCTGTACAAAAGGATGCACTCGGCCTTCTCGCCGTCCCTGCCCGCGCGCCCGGCCTCCTGGTAGTAGGCCTCCATGGAGCGGGGCATGTTGTAGTGAATCACATAGCGCACATTGCTTTTGTCAATGCCCATGCCGAAGGCGTTGGTGGCCACCATCACCTGCAGCCGGTCGTACTGGAAGTCCTCCTGGCACTGCCGCCGCTCCTCATCGGAAAGCCCCGCGTGGTACCGTCCCGCCGCGAAGCCCTCCGCCCTCAGCTGCTCACAGACATCCTCCACCGCCTTGCGGGTGGCGCAGTAGATGATGCCGCTTTCCGACCGCTTGGCGTCCAGGATGACCCGAAGCGCCTCGTCCCGGTGCTTGGGGCGGAGCACTTCAAAGTACAGGTTGGGCCGATCGAAGCCCGTGGCGGACAGAACGGGGGCCTTCAGCCGCAATAGACGGATGATGTCCTCCCGCACCCGGTCGGTGGCGGTGGCGGTAAAGGCGCCCACCGGGGGCCGCTGGGGCAGGCTGTCCACAAAGTCAGCGATTTTGCGGTAATCGGGCCGGAAGTCCTGCCCCCACTGGGATACGCAGTGCGCCTCATCCACCGCCAGCAGCGACAGGGGCGACTGTCGGGCGAAGGCGCGGAAGGCCGCGGTTTCCAGCCGCTCAGGAGCCACATAGATCACGCGGTAAGCGCCCATGCGGGCCCGCTCGATGGCCAGATCCATCTGCCGGGGCGTCAGGCTGCTGTTGAGGTATGCCGCCGGAACACCGGCGCTTTTCAGCGCGGCCACCTGATCCTTCATCAGCGAAATGAGCGGTGAGATCACCAGGGCGATGCCGGGACGCATCAGCGCGGGAATCTGGTAGCACATGCTCTTTCCGGCGCCGGTGGGCATAATGCCCAGGCAGTCCTTTCCCTGGAGCAGGGCGTCCACCAGCGCTTCCTGCCCGGGGCGGAAGCCCTCATGACCAAAATAATGCCGAAGCGTTTCCAGCTTGTCCATGGCCATCCTCCCTTCCGCCGAGCGCGTTTTACCGCACATAAGTACCATTGTACCGCATTTTCCTTCCAATGAAAAGAGCGCGGCAGCAATTTCCTGCCGCCGGAAAGCGTCATGGCCCGGACATCCCGCGCATATCTTTGGGCGAAAGGAAGGTGCCCCCGTGTGCAGAGAGTGAATTTCGCCCGTCAATATGTGATGCTGCGTCCGGTGCAGGGCAGCGCGGGCGGCTTTGCCCGCCTGGAAAATCGGCGCGGCCGCGGCTGCGTGACCATTCAGGTGAACCAGGTGGCCGCCAAAGCGCTGCGAGCACTGCTGCTCTCAGGGGACATCGAAAGCGGCGCGGTGATGGATCTGGGGCTGATGTCCCTGTCCGAGCGGCGGCAGGGCTCTCTGTACCGGGAGGGGCTCCCCGCCAGCTATGCCGCCTGCCACACGCTGATGCTCTGCACGGACTGGCCGGATCCTCGCTTGGTGCTGTATGGCTGGCTGACGCCGACCCCCGCCTGCACGATGTGGCAATTGCAGGAGGCCCTGCGTCATTATCTGACCGTTCCCGCCAGGGATACCGAGACGCCCGCGCCCCTGCCGCCGCCCCCGAAGCCGGAACCGGCCCTCCCGGCCCCCGCCATCCGTAGACCCACCCTCGCCCTGGAGCCGTCCGCGCCGACGGAGGCCGCCTCGCTCCTGCGCCTGCCCACGCTGCAATGGCCTGCCGATCTGGAAGAGCTGTCGGTGTACTTTGACGCTCTGACGCCCTTTGCGCCCTTCGACATGCCCGGCTGGCGCTTCGTCCGCGTGCCGCTGCCCTCCCGGGATCCGGCCAGCTGGTGCGCGGTGGGCATCAGGATCCGCGGCTGCCGGGTAACGGACGCCGCCTACGGCATCCCCGGTCAGCCGGGCGCTCTGCCGCCGGGAGGCCTGCGGGGCTACCATTGGCAGGACGGACGCAACGGGCAGGGGTACTGGGTGCTGCGCCGGGGAGAAGCCTGAGGGCCATCGAGGCTTTGCATGCTCCGAGGGAAAATAGCAAAGATGGCGCTTTCAGCATAAAGAGCCTGTCCCCCATGGTGTGCGGGGGACAGGCCCAAACCATTAACACAGTCCCAGGAGGTGTCGGAGGGCCCGCAGGCCCTCTGACTATCCATCGAAAATCGGCGGCATGTACGGCGATTTTCGCGCTTTTTCGTGAGAAAAACCTTTAAGGGAGGGGCGGCAGCCCCGACTGAGGGGATGCAAGCCGTGGCTTGCGCCCCGAAACCCAGCACCCGGCCATCCGCCGGGGGATGGGCGAAGAAAGGCACGGCGCAGGCGCAAAACACGAGCGAACGGCCGGGAGAACGGCAACGCCGTTCGACCAGTGAGGGCGTGCAGTGAAACGGGGCGAAGCCCCTCAAAAAAGTGGCTTATGCCACTTTTTTGAGGGGGACAGGCTCCTTTTTACCCTTGCCGTGACATTACTTCAAATTTTCCGGGTTCAGCGCCTTCAGGTCGTCGGGAACAAACAGGCCGTCCTTGCGGATCAGCTCGCCGTCAAAGTACATTTCGCCGCCGCCGTATTCCGGGGTCTGGATGCACACCAGATCCCAGTGGATGGCGGACTGGTTGCCGTTGTCGCACTCGTCATAGCAGCGGCCGGGGGTGAAGTGGAAGCTGCCCGCGATCTTCTCATCAAACAGCGTATCCTTGATGGCGGAGGTAATGTAGGGGTTCACGCCGATGGCGAATTCGCCCACCGCCCGGGCGCCGGGATCGGTGTCGAGGATCTTGTTCAGGCGCTCGCTGTCGTTGCAGGTGGCTTCCACCACATAGCCGTCCCTGAAGACCAGGCGGATGTTCTCGAACACCTTGCCCTGGTAGAGGCTGGGGGTGTTGTAGGTAATGACGCCGTTGATGGAGCCTACCACCGGCGCGGAGAACACCTCGCCGTCAGGAATGTTCAGCTTGCCGTCGCACTTGATGCCCGGCAGGCCCTTGATGGAGAAGGTCAGGTCGGTGCCCTTGCCGGTGATGTGCACCTGATCGGCGTTGTTCATCCGCGTGACCAGGGCATCCATGGCCCGGGACATCTTGGCATAGTCCAGGTTGCAGACGTTGAAGAAGTGCTCCTCAAAGGCCTCGGTGCTCATGCCTGCCTGCTGGGCCATGGAGGGCGTGGGGTAGCGCAGTACCACCCACTTGGTCTGGGGCACGCGGATCTGACCATGCACCTTGGCGGAGTAGAGCTTGGCGTAGAGTCCGCTGCGTTCCGCGGGTACATCGCCGGTCTCGTACATGTTGTCGCCGCCCCGCACGCCGATATAGGCCTGGCACTCGCTCATGCGTTTGCCGTCGCCCTCCGCCAGCCAGGTGAGCTGCTCTTCCGAGTAGCCCATGCCCAGGGCGCGTTCCACCTTGGGATCCCGCAGGGTCACAAAGGGGATGCCGCCCGCCTGATAGGTCTCCTCCACCAGCTGGGAAATGAACTCCGAGGGTATGCCGGTGCCCTCAATCCAGACCTTCTCACCGGGCTGGACAGAGCAAGAATAGTTCACCAGATTATGGGCCAGGGTTACCATTCGGGGATCCTTCATGGTCGCTTTCCTCCGTTGATCTCGTTGTTTGAACCAGCGCTTCAGCAGCCGGGCGCAGGGCTTCTCCACCAGGTAGGTAACCAGGAATGCCAGCAGCAGCGACAGTCCGAAGCACAGATAGGTATAGGGATATTGCCAGGCGGTCTCAGCGGCCATGTTGGGCGTGTCGCTGACGGAGGGCGGAATGCCCAGTCGCTTGAGGTGCACCGCCAGGTTCTGGTGGATAAGGTAATAATTCATCGACACCGCCGCCAATTCCTTCATCAACCGGTTGCCCATCAGGAAACGAATGGGGCGGATGGCGAAGGGCAGGCTCAGCATCAGCCCGGCAAGGCAAAGAGCGAAGAGCGGACGGCGGAGCATCTGCCCCGCCTGGATGGCGGCATAGCCAGCCGAGGACGCCTGGGCCCTGAGCACCCGGACAGTCGCTGCCACGCACAGGCACACCGCCAGAGTAGCCAGCGCCTGCCACATTGCCCGCAGTCCCTTCTCCCGCAGCCGGTTGTAGGCGCGGACGCCCCGAACGTAGAGCATCGCCGTCAGTATGCCCAGCGCGTACACATCCAGGAAGGAGGGCAGCTGATTGACCACCATGGAATAGTCCTTCAGCGCCCACAGGCACCAGCCGCGCCAGGCCCAGGCGGCGGCGGTCATGGCCGCCAGGGTGAGGGCGGGGCGCTTCACCGCGGCACCGGCCAGGAAGGGATACAGCAGATAGGCCTGCATCTCGATGGCCAATGTCCAGCTGGCCACGCCGATGGGCGTCGCGATGTAGGTATCCGGCCAGAAGGTGAACGTGAAGGTGAAATGGGTCGCCACGTCCTTCACCATGGCCTGGGGCGTGGCGTACAGCCCCCAGGGCAGGGCCACGGCAAAGAGCATCACCAGGGTGATGAAGTAAAAGCTGGGCACAATCCGCATGATTCGGCGCTGATAAAACGCCCGCCTGTCCGGGAGCGGCGCGCCCTCCGTCATGCCGCGGGCATAGGGCAGGAACAGCAGAAAGCCGCTGAGCAGGATGGTGCCGTCCACCGGCATGTACCCCGAGCGCACCAGAAAATCCAGGGACACGCCGCCGATGGCGGGCGTCAGCCAGCTCTGCTGCCAGATGTGGTACCAGCTGACGATCAGCACCAGCAGCACCCGCAGGCCGTCAAGCTCCGGCACGCGGCGGGTGGAAGGAATATAACGCTTCAACCGCAAACCATCACACTCCTTTGCATGGCTATACGCCATAGTATAGCAGAAATCAAACCCGCAGACAATATGGCAAACAAATTATAAAACATTTGTTCGTGTTCGCCTTGTGAAAAAAATCGGTTTGTGGTACACTATGGAGGCGGCCTGTCCCCTCCGGGATTCAGCCGATCATGGGCCGCAGGAGGAAAAGCATGAACGACAATCTTGTAATTAAGGGTGCGCGTGAGCATAACCTGCGCAACGTGAGCCTGACGGTTCCCCGGGACAAGCTGGTGGTGTTCACGGGGCTTTCCGGCTCCGGCAAAAGCTCCCTGGCCTTCGACACCATTTATGCCGAAGGCCAGCGGCGATATGTGGAAAGCCTGTCCAGTTATGCCAGGCAGTTCCTTGGTCAGATGGAAAAGCCCGATGTGGACAGCATCGAGGGCCTGTCCCCCGCCATCTCCATTGACCAGAAGACCACCAGCCGGAATCCCCGCTCCACCGTGGGCACCGTGACGGAAATCCATGATTATCTGCGCCTTTTGTGGGCGCGCATCGGCATCCCGCACTGTCCTCAGTGCGGGAAAGAGATTCGCCAGCAGACAGTGGATCAGATGGTGGACGCGGTGATGAAGTACCCCGATGGAACCCGGCTGCAGGTGCTGGCCCCGGTGGTACGGGCCCGCAAGGGCGAGCACGCCAAGGTGCTGGAGGATGCCCGGAAGAGCGGCTTCGTCCGCGTGCGCATCGACGGCGAATTGCATGAATTGGACGATACCCCCGCGCTGGACAAAAAGAAGAAGCACGCCATTGAGCTGGTGGTGGATCGTCTCATCGTGCGGTCGGGGAAGGAGTTCCAGCAGCGGCTGGCCGATTCCATTGAAACCGCCACGGGCAGGGCGGGAGGCCTGGTCATTATCGATCTGTTCGACCAGGGGGAGCTGCTCTTCTCCATGAATTACGCCTGCCCCGACTGCGGCGTATCCATTGAGGAGCTGACCCCCCGGATGTTCTCCTTCAACAGTCCCTTCGGCGCCTGTCCCAACTGCTCCGGCCTGGGCACGCTGATGAAGATCAGCCCGGACATTCTCTTCCCGGACAAGTCCCTGTCCCTGCGCAAGGGCGCGCTGAACGCCATGGGCTTCAACACCGCGGACAGTGCGGGCATCGCGGCCCAGTATTTCACCGCCATGGGGGACAAATACGGCTTCACCCTGGATACGCCCGTTTCTGATTTTTCGGAGGAAGCCATGCAGGCCATCCTCTACGGCACGGGTAAGGAGAAGCTGACCATCGTCTATGAGAGCGCCCACGGGCAGGGAACCTACGCCACCCCCTTTGAGGGCGTAATCCCTACCTTGGAGCGGCGCTACCGGGAGACCTCCTCCGACGCCATGAAGCAAGCCTATGAGGAATACATGGCCGAGGAATCCTGTCCCGTCTGCCGAGGACGGCGGCTGAAGCCCGAATCCCTGGCCGTCACGGTGAATGGCCGGAACCTGGCCGAGGTCTCCGACATGTCCATCACATCGGCCCGCACCTTCTTCTCCGACCTGACGCTGACGGAAAAGGAGCGCATGATCGGCGCACAGATCCTCAAGGAGATCGACGCCCGCCTGGGCTTCCTCATCGACGTGGGGCTGGGGTACCTCACCCTATCCCGGGCAGCGGGGGGGCTGTCCGGCGGCGAGGCCCAGCGCATCCGCCTGGCCACGCAGATCGGCTCCTCCCTGATGGGCGTGCTCTACATACTTGACGAGCCCTCCATCGGACTGCACCAGCGGGACAATCAAAAGCTCATCAACACCCTGAAGCGCATGCGCGACCTGGGCAACACCCTCATCGTGGTGGAGCATGACGAGGATACCATGTACGCCGCGGACTGGATCGTGGACGTGGGCCCCGGCGCGGGCATCCATGGCGGCAGCATTGTGGCGGAGGGCACGGTGGATGACATCAAGGCCTGCAAGGAGAGCCTGACGGGCCAGTATCTTTCCGGCGCCAAGAAGATCGCCGTCCCCGCCACCCGTCGGGAACCCACGGGCTTCCTGAGCATCAGAGGCGCGAAGGAGCATAACCTGAAAAACATCGACGTGCAGATTCCGCTGGGGCTGCTGTGCTGCGTCACGGGCGTCAGCGGCTCGGGCAAGTCCAGTCTGGTGAACGAGATCATCCACAAGCATCTGGCCAGAGAGCTCAACCGGGCCAAAACCCGTCCCGGGAAGTTCGGCAGTATGGAAGGCATTGAGCAGCTGGACAAGATCATCTGCATCGACCAGAGCCCCATCGGCCGCACCCCCCGAAGCAACCCCGCCACCTACACCGGCCTGTTCGACCTCATCCGCAGGATCTTCGCCATGAGCCCCGAGGCCAAGGCCCGGGGCTACAAGGAGAATCGCTTCTCCTTCAACGTCAAGGGCGGGCGGTGCGAGGCCTGCTCCGGCGACGGCCTGCTGAAAATCGAGATGCACTTCCTGCCGGACATTTATGTGCCCTGCGAGGTCTGCAAGGGCAAGCGCTACAACCGCGAAACCCTTGAAGTCACCTACAAGGGCAAAAACATCTACGAGGTACTGGAAATGAACGTGGAGGAGGCCATGGCCTTCTTCGAAAACCATCAACCCATCCTGCGCAAGCTGGAAACCCTTTACGATGTCGGCCTTGGCTATATGAAGCTGGGCCAGCCCTCCACCACCCTATCCGGCGGCGAGGCCCAGCGGGTGAAGCTGGCCACAGAGCTTTCCCGCCGGGGCACCGGCAAGACCCTTTACCTCCTGGACGAGCCCACCACCGGCCTGCACATGGCGGATGTGGACAAGCTGATTCATGTGCTTCAGCGCCTGGCGGACGCGGGCAACAGCGTCCTGGTCATCGAGCACAACCTGGATGTCATCAAGGTGGCGGACTGGCTGATCGACCTGGGGCCTGAAGGCGGTGACCAGGGCGGCAGGGTGGTCTGCGCCGGCACGCCGGAAACCGTCGCCCGCTGCAGGGGAAGCTACACCGGTCAGTTCCTCAGGCCTATGCTGGACAAGGACTGACATCCCGAAAAATCCCCCCTCGCCCCCGAAAATCCCGATTGACCAGCCCCGGCATCCGCGGTACAATGGGCGCAGAAGAAATCACAAGGAGGCTCTTTGCATGGCCATTACCACCAAGCCCTTCGGCGTGACCAAGGCGGGTCAGGCCGCTACCCTTTACACCATGACCAACCGAAGCGGCGCGTCTGTTACCGTGACGGACTTCGGAGCCATCACCGTTTCTATTATTGTTCCGGACAAGGACGGCCGGCTGGCCGATGTGGCCCTGGGCTTCGATACCCTGGATCGCTACGAGGGCCATCACGGCTCCATGGGCGATACCGTGGGCCGTTACGGCAACCGCATCGCCAAGGGGCGCTTCACCCTGGACGGCGTGGATTATCAGCTGGAAACCAACAACGGCGTCAACCACCTCCACGGCGGCTTCCACGGCTTTTCCTCCTTCCTGTGGGAAGCCGCTACGTCTTCCGCCGATGGCGAGGACAGCGTGGCCTTCCACCGCGTCAGCCCTGACGGCGAGGGCCGCTATCCCGGCAACCTGGACGTTACCGTAACCTATACCTGGGACGACGACTGCAACCTCAGCATCCACTACGAGGCCACCACCGACAAGGCCACCCTGTGCAACCTGACCAACCACACCTACTTCAACCTGGCGGGGCACGATCACGGCACCATCCGCGACCACGGCGTGTACATCGACGCTGATGTTATCACCAAGGTGGACGCGGGGCTGATCCCCACCGGCGCGTACATGCCCGTGAGCCAGACCCCATTCGACATGCGCGAGGGCCTGCTGATGGCGGACGGCCTGGACGCCATCGACACCTGCCCCCAGATGAAGCTGGCCGGCGGCTATGACCACAACTTTGTCCTGCGCAAGGGCGAGGCCATGGGCCTGTGCGCCTGCGTACATCACGAGGACTCCGGGCGCACCATGGAGGTCATCACCGACCAGCCCGCCATGCAGCTGTACTCCGCCTGCACCACGGACATCCAGGGCGGCAAGGGCGGCGCGCACTACGGCGTTTACAGCGCCATGTGCCTGGAAACCCAGCACTGCCCCGATTCCCCCAACCACCCGGAATTCCCCGGCACCACCGTGCTGCGCCCCGGCGAAAAGTACGACACCACCACGATCTACGCCTTCCGGGTGGATGCGTAACCAGGGGCTCTGCCCCGGGACGCCCGGTTGGGGGCGCTGCCCCCGGGGCCCCCGCGAAGGGGCTTCGCCCCTCTCGACTCCCGTCTCGCGGCGCGGGATGGGGCCTTCGGTCATGGTTGTGCGCGCGTGGTTGGCAGGGTTTCGCCTGCGGGCGACCAAAGGGCTTTCCGATCGCTCTTTGGAAACCTTCGGCCCCTGCGGGGCTGGGTTTGCCCGTCACTATGAAAACCTTGTCAACTGCATACCGAAGCCCCTCGCGCCAGGCTGAACATCCAAGCCATCAAAAAAAGCGGTATTGACCGCTTTTTTGATAGACGCCTTATCACCGCCGCCTGTCCAGCTCCGTCCAGACATCCTGAAGCGTCAGCCCCTGCTGGAACAAAAGAACCGTCAGGTGGTACAGCAGATCGGCCGCCTCGTAGCACAGCTCTTCCTTGCTCCCCTTGATGGCGGCGATGATGGTCTCGCTGGCCTCCTCGCCCACCTTCTTGCAGATCTTCTCCACACCCTTGTCCAGCAGGTAGTTGGTGTAGCTGCCTTCCTGCGGGTGCAGCTTCCGATCCGCTGCCGTGTCGTAGACATGCTGCAGCATGGCGGCGGTGGCGGGAGCGTCCTCATCCACCACCATATCGTTATGGAAGCAGGTCTTTTCGCCCGTGTGGCAGGCGGGGCCGGTCTGCTCCACCGTCAAAAGGATCGCGTCGCCGTCGCAGTCGTAGCGGATGGCGCGGATCTTCTGCGTGTGGCCGGAGGTTTCGCCCTTGCGCCACAGCTGCTGACGGCTGCGGCTGAAGTAAGTGGCGTATCCGCTGTCCAGCGTGGCTTGCAGGGATTCCCTGTTCATGTAAGCCAGCATCAGCACCTGGCCGGTGACGGCGTCCTGGGCGATGGCGGGCACCAGGCCCTTGTCGTCAAACTTGATGTTGCTCAAATCCATGTTTCCGCCTCCAATGGTTATGTGGATGAAGTCATGGCCGCGATGGCCTCGGGGAGGGTGAACGCGCCCTCATACAGGGCTTTGCCCAGGATGGCGCCCGCGCAGCCCGCCTGGCGGAGGGCCGTCAGGTCGCCGATGCTGCTGACGCCGCCGGAGCCAATGACATCCAGCCCCGTGGCTTCGATCAGCGCCTTTGTCGCGGGGACGTTGGGCCCCTGCATCATGCCATCCCGGCTGACGTCGGTGTAGATGACGGTGGTCACGCCCGCGTCCCGCATGCGCAGGGCCAGCTCGACGGCGGTGAGGGTGGTGGCTTCCACCCAGCCCCGGGTGGCCACCATGCCATTCTTCGCGTCGATGCCCACGGCGATCTGCCCCGGGAAGGCCTGGCAGGCTTCCCGCACCAGTTCCGGCTGCTCGGCGGCAACGGTGCCCAGAATGCACCGGGTGATTCCCGCCTTCAGGCGAAGCTCGATGTCCGCCATGGTGCGCAGGCCGCCCCCTAATTCCACAGGGCCTTCAAAGGCTGCCGCGACCTCCGCCAACAGGGGCAGGTGGGCCGTTTTGCCCTCAAAAGCGGCGCACAGATCCACCAGATGGAGCCACTGCCCCCCCTGGGCGCGCCACTTCCGGGCCAGCGTGATGGGGTCGCCGTAGACGTTTACGTCCTCGCGCCGGCCCTGGCGAAGGCGGACGGCTTGGCCGTCCAGCAGGTCGATGGCGGGATACAGCTGCATGGGATGACCTCCTTTGATGGGTGGGGAGAAGCGAAAAAGCCCAAGTGAGGAATGACAAACTTGCCGTCGGCAGACTATAAATCGAAAATCGGCGACATGTGCGGCGATTTTCGTGCGATTTCGTTAGAAATCGCTTCCTTACACAACCGAACGGCCGGGAGAACGGCTTTGCCGTTCGACCAGTGAGGGCGTGCAAGAAAATGGGGCGAAGCCCCCTCGTCAAAGTGGCTTTGCCACTTTGGCGACATCAGTCCAGTGTGCCCTTGGTGGACGGTACGCCCTTGACCCGGGGATCGAGCGCCGCGGCGTCCCGCAGGGCCAGCCCGAAGGCCTTGAACAGCGCCTCCAATTTGTGGTGATCGTTGCGCCCGGCCAGCACCTTCATGTGCAGGGTCAGCCCGGCGTTGACGCACAGCGCCCGGAAAAACTCCTCGGCCAATTGCGTATCGAACGCGCCGACCATGGGCGCGGCGAAGTCCGCCTCCCAGCTGAGGTACGGGCGGCCGCTGATGTCGATGGCCGCGAAGGCCAGGGCCTCGTCCATGGGCAGGTAAGCGCTCCCGGCACGGCGGATGCCCGCCCGGTCGCCCAGGGCCTCCCGCAGGGCGCGGCCCAGGCAGATGCCCACATCCTCCACGGTGTGGTGGGCGTCGATGTCGAGGTCGCCCCGGCAGGTGAGGGTCAGGTTCAGCAGGCCGAAGCGGGACATGGCGTCCAGCATGTGGTCAAAGAAGCCCACGCCGGTGCGGATGTCGGTGCGGCCCTCGCCGTCCAGGATGAGGGTCAGGGCGATGTCGGTCTCCCGGGTCGTCCGGGTGATGGAGGCGGTACGCATGGTGGTCACTCCTTGGGTGTGGTGAGTGGGGATGGGGGACAAGCGGGGCTTTGGTACTGCCGTTTCCATTGCAGACGGACTGCGTCGTCTGCTCGGAAACTCGCGCTTTTTTGCTGGGCTGCGCCCGGGCTTTGCAGGGACCTTGCCCCTGCACCCCACAAGGGGCATCGCCCCTTGACCCGTTTTCGCTGGCGCGATCCCTGGTGGGGTGCTGCCGTTTCCATTGCAGACGGACTACGTCGTCTGCTCGGAAACTTACGCTTTTTTGCTGGGCTGCGCCCAGACCGCCCCTGCACCCCACAAGGGGCATCGCCCCTTGACCCGTTTTCGCTGGCGCGATCTCTTGCGGATTCCGCGAATTGATTTTTTCTTTTTTTACTTTATTTCTTTACCGAAGCGGATGGCCACGGCGTTGGCGTGGGCATCCAGGCCCTCCTGCTGGGCCAGCAGGATCACCTGATCCGCCACCTTCTCCAGCTCCTCCTTCGTGCAGCAGATGATGCTGGACTTCTTCACAAAATCATCCACCGACAGGGGAGAGAAGAACCTCGCCGTCCCACTGGTCGGCAGCACATGATTCGGCCCGGCCAGATAATCCCCCAGCGGTTCGGGGGAGTAATGCCCCAGGAAAATAGCGCCCGCGTTGTCGATGAGGGGCAGCAGGGCGTAGGGCTCCCGGACGGAAAGTTCGAGGTGCTCCGGGGCGATCTGGTTGGCGATGGCCGCGCAGTCCGAAAGCGTGTCCGCCACCACGATGGTGCCGTAGGCGGACAGGCTCTTGCGGACGACCTCCTGCCGGGGGAGCAGCGCCGTCTGCCGTTCCAGCTCGCTTTGCACCTTTTCCGCCAGGGTGGCGCTGTCCGTCACCATGATGGCGGCGGCCAGGGGGTCATGCTCCGCCTGGGAGAGCAGGTCAGCCGCCACGCAGCGGGGGTCGGCGCTGTCATCGGCGATGACCAGCACCTCGCTGGGGCCGGCCACCATGTCGATGCCCACATGGCCGAAGACCTCCCGCTTGGCGTTGGCCACATAGATGTTGCCGGGGCCGGTGATCTTGTCCACCCGGGGAATGCTTTCCGTGCCGAAGGCCAGGGCCGCGATGGCCTGCGCCCCGCCGACCTTGAAGATTTTGTCCACGCCGGCCATGTCCGCCGCCACCAGCGCCAGGGGATAGCTGACGCCCCCGTCCTTGCCGGGCGGAGTCACCATCACGATTTCCCTTACCCCCGCGACCTTGGCGGGAATCACGTTCATCAGCACCGAGGAAGGATAGGCTGCGGTGCCGCCGGGGACGTACACGCCCACCCGGTTCAGGGGGGTGATCTTCTGGCCCAGGGCGATGCCGGGCTGGAAGTCCACCCAGGTATTCTGCTTCTGCTTCTGGTGGAAGGCGGTGATCCGGCGGACGGCCTCCTTCATGGCGTCCAGCCATGCGGGGCTGGCGGCGGCGTAGGCGGCGTCGATCTCCGCCCGGGTCACCTGCACCGTCTGAGCGGTGACCTCCGCCTGGTCGAAGCAGCGGGTGTATTCAAACAGGGCGGCGTCGCCCTCCGTGCGGACACGGGCAACGATCTCCTTCACCTGGGCGGCGATGTCGTCCCGCTGGAGCTGACTGCGCTCCATCACCCTGGCGCGGAGGGCCGCTCCGTCGGACGCGTATAGAATCGGTATCATGCGCATGGCCTCCTTATCTCTCGTCAGCGGCCTCCGTCAGCCGCGCCACCTCCCGGGTCAGCCCGTCGATCAGCCAACGGACGCGCTCCCGCTTGGTCTTCATGCTCACCCGGTTGCACACCAGGCGGGCGGATACGTCGCAGACATCCTCCAGAACCGTCAGGCCGTTGGCCCGCAGGGTGGAGCCGCTTTCCACAATGTCCAGGATGACGTCGCTCAGGCCGATGACCGGCCCCAGCTCCACCGAGCCGTGAAGCTCAATGATCTCAATGGTCTGCCCCTTGCCGTCGTAATAGCTGCGGGCGACGTGGGGATACTTGGTCGCCACGCGGAAGGTGGCCCTTGTCACCTGGCTGTTATGGCTGTCCGGGTATCCCGCGATGCACATCTTGCACCGGCCGAAGGTCAGATCCAGCACCTCGTACAGCGGACGGCCGGATTCCAGCAGGGTATCCTTGCCCACCACGCCCAGGTCGGCTACGCCGTGATCGACATAGGTGGGCACGTCGCTGGGCTTCACCAGAATGAAGCGGATGTTGTTCGCCCGATCCCACAGCACCAGCTGACGGCCGGGATCCCTTGGCTCGGAGCAGTCGATGCCCATGCGCTCCAGCAGCGTGAAGGTTTTTTCCGCCAAGCGTCCCTTGGCCAGGGCCAGGGTGATTACGTCCTGCATGGTTGACCCTCCTTCTCCATCCGCCGGATGCCGTTCTTTCCAATATAGATGGCGGCGCCCGCCTGCCCCTGGGCCACGCGCCGGGCCATTTCCTCCGGCCCCTGGCTGTACTGCAGCGCCGCCGCGACGCCCTGGCCGCGCTGCATCCGCACATAGGCGATGGCGTCCGGGAGGCACCCGGGCTCAAAGCCCACCAGCTCATCAGGCACGGGGGCGGCGAAGGTGGCGCCCTGCTTTTCCAGGGCCATCAGCAGCAGCTTCAGGCTGAGGGCGAAGCCCGTGGCGGGCATTTCCCGGCCATACCGGGCGGGCAGACCGTCATAGCGGCCGCCGGAGAGCAGCGGCTGCCCCAGGTTCGCCGTCAGCCCCCGGAAGATCATCCCCGAATAATACCCCGCCTGATGCACCATGCCCAGGTCGATGCTGATGTACTGCTCCATGCCATAGGCCCGAAGGATGTCCATCACCTGCCGCAAATTGTCGATGGCCTCCAGGCACAGGGGGTGTCGGGTCAGCCCCTCGGCCTCGGTGAGCACATCCTCGTCGCCGTAGAGGCTGGGGAGCCGCATCAGCTTCTCCGCCACCTCCTGGCGCAGGGCCAGCTTGCCCAGGTACATCTGCATTTCCAGGCTGTTCTTTTCCTCGGTCAGGCGGCGCATCACCCCGCATTGCTCCTCGGTCAGCCCCGCCTCCTGCATAAAGCCGTTGAAGAAGGCCGCCTGGCCCAGCTCCAGCTGGAAGTCCCGCAGGCCGGATTGCCGCAGCGCCTCGATGGCCAGGGCGATGATCTCCGCGTCGGCTTCCGCGCCGCCCTCGCCCATGAGCTCAACGCCCGCCTGATCCTCCACGCAGAGCATCGACAGCGTGTCCGTGTGATAATGGGCGGCGGCCTGCACATAGCACAGCCGAAGGGGCAGGGGCTGATCCAGCAGACGCCCCGAGGCCAGCCGCACCGCCGGAATGGTGGAATCCGGGCGGATGGCCAGGATCTGCCCACGGCTGTCGAAGGTCTTCCAGACATGCTCGGGGCGATAGCCGTAGGTGGGATCGCTGAGGGCGTCGTAGTATTCCAGGATGGGGGTTTCGATCTCCTGATAGCCGCTGAGGGTGAACAGACGGCGAAGCTCCCCCTCCAGGCGGCGCTTCCTGGCGCATTCGCCGGGAAGGGTATCCTGCATTCCGCTGGGTATTTGCAGTCTGCGTCGCTCCATGGGGAACACCTCCGATAGTTTAACGTGATAAAGTAGTGATGTGAAGGATTATATCACATCAGCGCTGAATGTCAAGGGGAAAAACGGAATTTTTGCGGCCTGCCCATCGTGTCATTCAGCAAGCCCCGCCTGACCTGTCCTCGCGGTCCTGCGCGAAGCGGCGGAAAGCCTTTCTCATCATATCATAACGGCTGCCGGAAAAAAGGGCAGCCTGCACATTTGGGCCGCCGCGGCATCCTGGGTTGCGCGCGGGGAAAACCTATGCTATAATAAATCAACAGTGCCCGCGTGACGGGCCCTGCGGTTTTTGTCGGACATAAACAATCAGGCGCAGGAGGTGAGCCGGCACTGCCGGAAACCATGCCCAGTAAAGAACGAATGCTGATTACCGGCGGCAATCCCCTGGAGGGGGAGGTGCGGGTCAGCGGCGGTAAAAACACGGCGGTGGCGGTGATCCCGGCCACGCTTTTGTGCGATGAGCCCTGTACCGTGGAGAATCTGCCGGACATCGAGGACGTGCGGGCCCTGGTGGACATCCTTCGCGCCCTGGGGGCGAAGGTTACCTATGTCCCGGGAGAATTCATGACCGTGGATCCCCGCCCGGCGGAGGGAACCTCCGTCAGCTTCCGCCTCAGCCAGCGGCTTCGGGCCAGCTATTATCTGCTGGGGGCCCTGCTGGGCCGCTGCGGTCACGCCTCCGTGGCGTATCCCGGCGGCTGCGAGATCGGCTCCCGCCCCATCGACCAGCACCTGAAGGGCTTCGCGGCCCTGGGGGTGGAGGCGGAGACGGTGGGCGGCGTCATCACCGCCAGGACGCCCGAGCTCAAGGGCGGGGACGTGTTCTTCGATATGGTCACGGTGGGCGGCACCATCAACGTGATGCTGGCCGCCGCCAAGGCCCACGGCACCACCATCATCTACAACGCCGCCAAGGAGCCTCACATCGTCGACCTGGCCAACTTCCTCAACAGCATGGGCGCCAAGGTCAAGGGCGCGGGCACCGACGTCATCCGCATCCGGGGCCAGCAATATCTGCACGGCGCCAATTACGCCGTCATCCCCGACCAGATCGAGACCGGTACCCTCATGATCGCCGCCGCTGCCACCCGGGGCGACGTCATCATCAACGGTTGCATCCCCACCCACATGGAGGCCCTGACTGCCAAGCTGCTGGAAATGGGCGTCCGAGTGTCCGACAGTGATGACGCCATCCGCGTGCGCACCCTGGGCGGGCACCGGGCGGTGAACATCAAGACCCAGGTGTACCCCGGCTTTCCCACCGACCTTCAGCAGCCCATGAGCGCACTGCTGACCACGGCCCGGGGCACCAGCATCATCCAGGAGACCATTTTCGAGCAGCGCTTCAAGCACCTGGATGAGATCGCCCGCATGGGCGCCCGCGTCCGGGTGGTGGATCGTACCGCCATCATCGAGGGCGTGCCTCAGCTTTGCGGCGCACCCGTGACCACCACCGACCTTCGGGCCGGCGCGGCGCTGGTGGTGGCGGGGCTGATGGCCAAGGGCATCACGGAGATTTACGAGCCCGAGTATATCGACCGGGGCTATGAGCATATCGAGCAGAAGCTGCGCTCCCTGGGCGCTGACATCCGCCGGGAGGTCGTGGACTGATCCGCGCACCCCAGCGTAGGAGGTGGATGGCATGAACAACCCCTTTGAGGTGCTGGGTCTCCCGTCCACCGCCGACCCGGAGGAGGTGCGGGCCGCTTACCGGCATCTGGTGCGCCAGTGCCACCCGGATCAGTTCCAGGAGGCGCAGGCGCGGGAGGCCGCCCAGGAAAAAATGATCGCCCTGAATTTGGCCTACGAGGCCGCCATGCGTCTGGCCGCCTCCCATAAGCCGGGGATGTACACAAGGGAGCTTCCCACGGCGGACGCCATGCAGCTGGCCCGGAAAATGCTGCGCCAGCAAAACCCCGAGAGCGCCCTGCGCCAGCTGATGCGGGCCGATGTCAAGGACGCCCCCTGGTACGACCTGCAGGGGCAGATCCTGCTGCTGCTGCACCAGTATGAATCCGCCCACCAGTCCTTCCGGGAGGCTGTGAAGCGGGAGCCGGACAACATGGATTACCGTCGGGGCGCCCTGGACGCCGCGGTGGCCATGAAAAACGCCCGGACGCTGAAGGGCCGCATCAAGGAAATGCTGTGGCACAAGAAATGAACAATACCGCTCCCCGCGACCCTGATCGCGCGGGGGTTTTTGGTTGATCCAGGAATTTTCTTCCACTGTATGGCCTGTGCCGTGCAGGGAAAGATTGCGAAGAATCGTCAATTGATGTATAATAACTTTCCTGGAGGTGTGCCATGAAGAAGACATTGCTGGCTTCCTTGTTCCTGATCGCGCTGCTGATCTTCCCCGCGCTGGGGGAGGGCCTGCCGACGGCTTCCGCGCCCGCCGTCACGGACTGCGGCCTTGATCTGGCAGGCGGCAGCGTCCATTATCCGCAGCTTTCCGGGCTGGCGGACGCGCAGGTGCAGGAGGCTGTCAACGCCCGCATTCTGGCCGTGGGCGAGGTGGAGGAGCGCCTGAACCGCCTGCCCCTGCTGATGCAGCATCCCACCGGTATGAAGATGGGCTACGGCTTCACCCTGGCCGGGGACGTTTTTTCCTGCGTCCTGTCGGCGGAAGGCGCACTGACGGAGGGCCGACCCACCCATGTGTGGCGTACCCTGACCGTCGATCTGCTGACCGGCGAGGATGTTGCCCTGGCCGATCTGTTCCTCGACCCGGACGCCGCCCGGGAGGCGCTGACGGATTACCTGGACTGGACGGTGGCCCCGGCGCTGTCCGCTCATTTGCAGAACAGCAGCTTGACGCCCCTGCCGGAGGCCTTCGCCATCAGCGAAACGGGGCTGACGCTGTATTATCCCATCGACCAATTGTCCACCCTGTCCGACAGAGCGGGGGCGGTCACCGTGCTGTGGTATGAGCTGCGGGATCACCTGCGCCTGGGAGAGGGGACGGTGCTGCGGCGCATCGGCGCGGAAGCCATGCTGACCGCCCCGGCGGAAGGCCGACAAGCCGTCGCGGCTGCTTTGGCGGAAGGCGCGCTGCCGGGGGTTCCCGCGTCCCTGGGCGGTTCCGTCGCGGATGGCGTCGATGCCTATCGGCTGCTCACCGACGCCGACCTTTATCAGGATGGCCGCATGTTCGCCCTAGAGGATCCGGCCTTCCGCCAGGTCTGGCTGCTCACCGACGCCCTCACCGAGGACTGGGACGACAGCGTCATCTCCGGCATCCGCGCCGACCGCTTCAACCTGTGCGGGCTGTACCCCGGCCTGTCCTGGGCGGAGGCGGAGGCCATCCTGGGGCAGCCTGACGCCGAGGTTGCCCTGGATCCCGACCAGGCGGAGGCCTATCGGCTGGAATCGGGCGTCAGCCGCTATTACAATCTGGGCGCCGTCCGCCTGCGCCTGCACTTTGACGAGGACGAGGCGCTGACCAGCCTTTTCCTGTTCCCCACGCAGTAACGGCGTTCTATCATCATTCAAGGAGGATCACCATGGCTCAGAAAAGCAAGTCCAACAAAGCCAAACGCGCCCCCGCCTACTCCGCCGATACCATGGCGCTGCATCTGGTGGTGGGGCTGGTTTTGATTGCCCTGGGCGTGATGATCTTCCTGGCGGTGGTGGTGGGTATGACCGGGGACGTGTTCTCCGGCATGCGCCAGGTCTGCCGTGGCCTGGCGGGCAGCCTGGCCTTCCTGCTGCCGGTGATTCCCGTCTGGGGCGGCGCGCTGGTGCTGATGAGCGCCTACCGCCGTGCGCCGCTGCGGGTTTTCCTGCTTTCAGCGGCGCTGTACCTGCTGGTGCTCAGCGCCATCAACCTCTTTGCCACCAGCGGTTCCCCGGCGGTGCCGCTGATGGAGCACTTCCGCAACCAAAGCATTGCCAAGGGACAGAGCGCCTCGGGCTACGATGCCTTCCTGGCCCGCAGCTATGAGCTGGGCGCCCGCTCCGCCATGGGCGGGGGCCTGCTGGGAATGCTCCTCGCCTGGCCCCTGTGGCAGCTGCTGGGCAACGCCGTGCTGGGCGCCATCCTCTGCCTGCTGATGGCGGTAGGGGTGGTGCTGCTTATGGTGCGGCTGGATATGAAGGGCCTGCTGGCCATGATCCAGGGGAAGCAAAGCCGCCGTCAGGCCCGGCAGGAGCAGGAGCAGCGTACCCTGGCCCAGCAGGAGCTGGCCTGGCAGCAGCAGATGGCCCAGCGGCAGCAGTACCTGCCCCAGGGAGGCTGGCAGGAACAGCCTTACCAGGAGCCCTATCCCGGTCAGCCTGCTCCCGGCTATTACCCTCAGCAGCAGCCTTATTCGGGTCAGACCCGGCCCATGGCCCCCGCAGGGCTTCGCCGGCCTGTCCCGGTGACGCAGGAGGACGACCTCCCGCCCATGAAGCCCCTGCGCCCGGAAAGCACCGCCGCCCACAAACCCTCCTGGATTTTCAGCCGCAGAAAGGAAGAGGACGCGCAGGCGGAGGCGGTCAAGCCCCGGAAGTCCTGGATTTTCACCCGTCGGGAGGAGGACGTGCCCCCGGAGCAGCCTGCCCGGCCCTCGCAGATCTTCCAGCGGCCGGAGCAGCCCGCGATGTCCGCCATGCCGCAAGAGGGCTTTCCTGCCTATGAACAGGACGGCTTCGTGCCTTACCCCTATGAGGAGGGGCCTGCCGATCAGACGCCCGCCTATGAACAGCCTGTTTACCAGCAGCCTGCCTATGACGAGCCCATGGAGGAACCCCGGCAGCGCACCGCCCGCCAGCCTCGGGTGAGGCCGGAGCAGCCGGAAGGCATGACGGGCCGTCAGCGGGCATACGCTTCCCAGGAGAGGCCGCAAAGCGCCGCCTGGGACGAGGAGCCTGCCCAGCGCCGTGCCAGCTGGCGGGAGGAGAGCTGGGAGGAGAACGCTGCCCCCGCGCCCCAGCGGCAGCGGAAGCAGCCCTCCGTCGCTTCTGCCCCCGCGAGCGCCCGTGCCGCAAGGCCTGTCCAGGAGCCCAAGCCCTCCTGGACGGACGATACCCCGCCCTGGGAGGACGCGCCCGCCGCGTCTTCCGCTGCGCCGGTGAAGCCGCCGAAACTTCAGCAGGAGCCGCCCAAGGACGCCTGGACGCCTGAACTGAAGCTGCCGCCCCGTAAGGCGGAGGCCGAGGCACAGCAGACCGAGATGACGCTGCCCCCGCCCTATGTCTATCCCAGCATGAACCTGCTGGCCGCCGCCGAGCCCGCTTCCGGCATCAGCCCGGAGGAGGACGCCATGCGTTCCCAGCGCCTGGAGGAAACGCTGCAATCTTTCAAGGTGCCCTCCAAGGTGCGCCATGTGACCCACGGCCCCGCCATCAGCCGGTTTGAGCTGGAGCTGGCGGCGGGCATCAAGGTAACCAAGGTGACGGATCTGGGCAAGAACATTGCCATGAACATGGAGGTCAAGTCCGTCCGCATCGAGGCGCCCATTCCCGGCAAATCCCTGGTGGGCGTGGAGGTGCCCAACCGCAAGGTGTCCACCGTGACCCTGCGGGAGGTGCTGGAAAGCCCGCCCATGCGGGAGGCCAAGTCGCCCCTGGTGGTGGCTTTGGGCAAGGACATCGCCGGGACGCCCATCGTGTGCGACCTGGCCAGGATGCCTCACCTGCTCATCGCCGGCGCCACCGGCTCGGGCAAGTCCGTGTGCATCAACACCATGATTAACAGCCTGCTCTACCGCTGCTCCCCTCGGGAGGTGCGGATGATCCTGGTGGATCCCAAGGTTGTTGAACTGCAGTGCTACAACGGTATTCCGCACCTGCTGATTCCCGTGGTGTCCGATCCCCACAAGGCTGCCGGAGCCCTGGCCTGGGCCGTGGCGGAAATGATGGATCGCTACAAGAAATTCCAGGTGAAGGGCGTCCGCGCCATCGACGGCTACAACGCCAAGCTGGAGGATCACGAGGAATTCATGCCCCGCATCGTCATCATCATCGACGAATTGGCCGATCTGATGATGACCTGCAAGCGCGAGGTGGAGGATCACATCTGCCGCCTGGCCCAGCTGGCCCGCGCCGCCGGTATCCATCTGGTGGTGGCCACCCAGCGCCCCTCGGTGGATGTCATCACCGGCCTCATCAAGGCCAACATCCCCAGCCGCATCGCCTTCAAGGTGTCCAGCTTCATCGACAGCCGCACCATCCTGGATCGGGTGGGCGCGGAGCAGCTGCTGGGCTGGGGCGATATGCTCTACCTGCCCACGGGCGAATTCACCCCCATCCGCGTTCAGGGCTGCTTCCTGAGCGACAACGAGGTGAACCGCATCACCGACTTCATCCGTGAAAACTGCGAGGCGGACTACGATCCCAACGTGCTGGAGCAGTTGGAGCAGCTGGAGCAGGAGGCCAATCCGCCCTCCGCTGACAGCGCCGACGCCACCGACAACCTCTCCGGCGATTCCTCCCTGTTGGCCCAGTGCATCGAAATGGCCGTGAACGACGGGCAGGTTTCCACCAGCCTTCTGCAGCGCCGCCTGAAGGTTGGCTATGCCCGCGCCGGACGGCTGGTGGATGAAATGGAGCGCCGGGGCATCGTTTCCGCCAAGGACGGCGCGAAGCCCCGCATGTGCCTGATTTCCCGGGAGGAATTCGAGCAGATGAAGCAGAGCGGCGACCTCGAATAACCCACTTCTGCCAACAGGCGACGGCTTTCATGGAGGCTCATGATGGCGAACATCCTTGACTATCTCACCTGGCGCGGCGACCTGCCCCTGTCCGCCGTGCCCTGGACGCCGGTGGACGCCCTGCTCCTGGCCAACCTCAGCTACAATGATCTGCCGCCCGTGGCCGCCACCGACCGGGGCGCTCTCCTGACGGACCTCGCCGCGGACATGGAGGAAGCCCCCGTTCCCGAAGGCACCTACGACGCCCAGTGGCATCAGCTGATTTTTGCCATGGCGGACACGGTGCGCTTTGGCCATCTCCGCATGCACGACTATGTAAACATGGTGGATGACGCCCGGAACATCCAGTTCTCCGCCGTCACCGCCGAGCTGCCGGACGGACAGCGGTGCGTGTGCTTCCGGGGGACGGACTCCACCCTGGTGGGCTGGCGGGAGGACTTCACCATGGCCTTTGAAAGCCCTGTTCCCGCGCAGATGGAGGCCGTGACCTACCTGGAAAGGGCCGCCATCCGGGCCCCGGGCGGGCTCTACGTCGTCGGCCACAGCAAGGGCGGCAACCTGGCGGCTTACGCGGCCGCCCACGCCTCGCCCGTCACCCAGGAGCAGCTGCTGGGCGTGTACAGCTTTGACGGCCCGGGGCTGGACGCGGACACCATGGCCAGTGAGGGCTATGCCCGCATCCGGCCCGTGCTCCACGCCGTCATCCCCCAATCCTCGGTGGTGGGCCTGCTGATTACCGACCACCCGGATTACACCGTGGTGCGCTCCGATGCCGTGGGGCTATTGCAGCACGACTCCTTCAGCTGGCAGCTCATCGGCCCGCGCTTTGATGAGCTGGGCGAGGTGGACGCCGCCAGCCGCGTCATCGACGATACCCTCCATGCGTGGCTGAAGCAAAGCACGCCCGACCAGCGCCGAACCTTTGTGGATACCGTCTTTTCCATTCTGGAAGCCACGGGGGAGGACACCCTGCACGCCATCAGCGCCGATAAGCTCAAAAGCGCCGCCGCCATGCTTTCCGCGGCCCGCAATATTGACCCGGAAACGGGCAGAATGATTGCCAGGATGGTGGGTCAGCTGCTGACCATCGGCGCGGGCAACGCCCTGGGCGAGGTGCTGAAGCATCCGCTGAGCCTGCTCAGGGACGCGCTCCATCCCGACGATCCCCATACCACACAGGAGGAATGAACCATGGAGGAAGCTCTTCGTCAAGACATCAGGGAAGCCCTGCACCAGGCGGTGGACGCCCTGGCGGAGGCCGGACAGATCCAGCCCGGCGGGCTGATCGTCCTGGGCTGCTCCACCAGCGAGGTGGCCGGCGCGCGCATCGGCAAGGGCAGCGTGCCCGAATTGGGCGAGGTCATCGCCCGGGCCATGCTGGACGCCTGCCGAAGCCGCGGCCTGGACGCGGCCTTCCAGTGCTGCGAGCACCTCAACCGCGCCATCGTCCTGGAACAGCGGGTGCTGACGGCGCAGCGGCTGACCCAGGTGCGGGCCATTCCCCAGCCCAAGGCGGGCGGCAGCGTCCCCGCGGCGGCCTGGAAGCTGCTCCGCCAGCCTGCCCTGGCCATGAACGTCCAGGCTGACGCCGCCATCGACATTGGCGATACGTTGGTGGGCATGCACATCCGCCCCGTGGCGGTGCCCCTGCGCATTGACCGCCAGCGCGTGGGCCACGCTAACCTGGTCATGGCGTACAGCCGCCTGCCCTACATCGGCGGCAGCCGCGCGGTGTATGAATAACGCGCCGCTTTCGGGCGGAACAAGGTTTTACCCCAAACGAAAAGGCTCTGCTTTCCTTCATGAGAAAGCAGAGCCTTCGATCGCTGACAAAGCCCCTGGAGGTGTCGGAGGGTCCGAAGACCCTCTGACTTTCAATCGAAAACCAGCGAGCCCCATCGGGGGGCTAAACGGGGCGAAGCCCCCTCAAAAAAGTGGTGATAGCCACTTTTTTGACACCCTGCTCTTATTCCACCACCCGCACGGGGCATTTCTCCACCGCGTCTGCGGCGGCGTCCATCCAGTCCTCATTGAAGAGCTCGATGGTGCCGGTGTCGCTCATATGGCTGATATGAGGATCAATGGGCAGCTGGGCCAGCAGCGGGATGCCGTGGCTTTCAGCCGCTTCCCGGGTCTTGCCCTCCCCGAAGGGGTAAAGCCGCTTGCCGCAGCCGGGGCAGTTCATGTAGGCCATGTTCTCCACCATGCCCAGCACCGGAATATCCATCATTTTCGCCATGTTGACGGCCTTTTCCACGATCATGCCCACCAGCTCCTGGGGGGAGGCCACGATGATGATGCCGCTCACCGGCAGGGACTGGAACACCGTCAGGGGCACATCGCCCGTTCCGGGAGGCATATCGACGTACATATAGTCCACATCGCCCCAGAGCACGTCCGTCCAGAACTGCTTCACCGTCCCGGCGATCAGGCTGCCGCGCCAGATGACCGGGTCGGTATCGTTTTCCAGGAGCAGGTTGATGCTCATCAGGCGGATGCCCGTCCTGGTATCCACCGGCAGGATGCCCTCGTCGCAGCCCATGGCCTTGTCCTTGACGCCGAACATCCGGGGGATGGAGGGCCCCGTAACGTCCGCGTCCATGATGGCGGTGGAAGCGCCCCGGCGGCGGGTCAGCGTCGCCAGCAGGCTGGTGACCAGGCTTTTGCCCACGCCGCCCTTGCCGCTGACCACGCCGATGACCTTCTTCACCTGGCTGGCGGCGTTCTGCGGGGCCTGGAGGCTTTCGGGTTTACGGGAAGCGCAGTCGCTCTGGCAGGTGGAGCAATCGTGCGTACATTCAGACATGGATGATTCACCTCGGCTTCTGTCCGCCATCAGGCGAACGATTCGGTTGTACCATTCGCCCTCAGGCGGCATTTTTCCTGCCGGCCCAATGGGAAGAATATGCCATGCTCTTTCGTTACATGATTGCAAGCGGAAAAACTTCCGGCCATTCGTCATCCATTGTCAGCGAAGTATAAATTTAGCGCTTGCCACAACGCCCGGAAGCATGTACAATAGGTATACGGACACAAGCGTGGCGCCGTCCGTTTTTTCCCAAAGGGAAGGAAGGTTGAATCAACGATGAAGCAACGCAGAACCGTCAAGTGGCTTACGCTAGCCGGTGTGATCGCGCTGGGTCTCACCCTTTCCGGCTGCTATATCCCGCCCGACGAATTATCCGACAATACCCAGGGCCTGACGGTGGGCAACAACAACCTGCCCTTCAACACCGTCGCGCCCGTGAATCCCGCCACAGACACGCCGGCGCCCTCCAATACGCCGGACCCCTTCGCCTCCGCGCAGCCCACCACTGACTGGAACAGCTGGAACAACACCAACCAGCCCGGCGTCAGTGCGACGGGCGCCATTGGCCTGCCGGGGACTGCGACCAATCAGCCCGGCTCTACCATCGCTGTGGTGACTCAGCAGCCCACCGCGACGCCCAAGCCCAACACGGCTACACCCAAGCCGCAGAGCCTGAAAAACGGCATGTTCGGCAGCGCTGAGGTCAAGCAGATGCAGCAGCGTCTGAAGGAGCTGGGCTACCTGTCCGGCTCGGCGGACGGCGATTTTGGCGACGCCACGGAGGCCGCTGTCAGGGCCTTCCAGCAGCAGAACGGCCTGACGGTGGACGGTAAGGCCGGCGCCAACACCCTCAACAAGCTGTACAGCAACAATGCTGTTTCCAAGCCCAAGGATTCCGCCACCAACAAGCCCACCTCCCGGCCGACCAACACGGGTAAGCCCACCAGCACGCCCAAGACTGATGTGTATCTGGAATCCGGCAGCAGCGGCAAGAACGTCCGCTCCCTGCAAAACCGTCTGATTGAGCTGGGCTGGATGGCCGGTTCGGCGGACGGCGAATACGAGGGCGCTACCCAGTACGCCGTGAAGGCTTATCAAAATGCCGCCGGACTGTGGGCGGATGGTATCGCCGGCCCCGGCACCCTGGAATCCATCTATTCCAGTCGGGCCAAAACAGCCTCCTCTCCCTCGTCCTCCATCGGGGACAGCCTGCGCGAGGGCGCCAAGGGCGGCGCGGTCAAGGCGCTGCAAAAGAGGCTGAAGAGCCTGGGCTATCTGGACGGCTCGGCAGACGGCTCCTTCGGCGCGGCCACCAAGACCGCGGTGATCGCCTTCCAGCAGCAGAACGGCCTCAACGCGGACGGCGTGGCCGGCACATCCACCCTGAACCGTATTTATTCCGACGCCGCCAAGAGCGGCTCCTCCGCCGGTGACGCCGCCGGCAGCGGCACGGTGTCCTCCACCGGCTATGTCACCCTGCGGGAGGGTGATAAGAGCGAGGCCGTGAAGAAGCTTCAGCGGGCGCTGAAGGACAAGGGCTACTATTCCGGCTCCGTGGACGGCTCCTATGGGTCGGGCACGATGCAGGCTGTCCTGGCCTTCCAGCGGCAGAACAATCTGCGGGAGGACGGCGTGGCCGGGCCCGCCACCCAGCGCTCCCTTTACGGCAGCGGCAGCGGCAAGGTCGACTATGCCACCCTGCGCCCCGGCGACGAGGGCACCGCCGTAACAAACCTGCAATACACCCTTTACGAATTAGGCTATTACGACGGCAAGGTGGACGGCATTTACGGCGCCACCACCTCCGACGCGGTTCGGGCCTTCCAGAGCCGCAACAAGCTGGAGCCGGTGGACGGCATCGCAGGTAACAAGACCCTGCAGAAGCTCTATTCCTCCTCCGCCATCCCCGCTACCGCTGCGAGCACCGATTATGAAACCCTGGAAAAAGGCGACAAGGGCAATGAGGTGGTGGAGCTGCAGGACGTCCTCCAGCAGCTGGGGTATCTGACCCGCGATCAGGTCACGGGCGTCTACGACACCAACACGGTGGAAGCCGTCAAGCTGTTCCAGCAATACAACGGCCTCAACGTGGATGGCAAGGCCGGCTCCGCGACCCAGACCAAGCTGTTCTCCGACAATGTAGCGGCCAACCCCAACCGATAAGCATCGAACGAAGACCGCGCTTCCTTTTCAGGTTTCAGGAGGCGCGGTTTTTATGTGGCTTGAATTTACAATGGAAGTGCAGCAAAAAAGAAGAATTGACACGGAGAAACAGCCTGTCATGGAATGCGCTGCCCCTTGCCGATGCCGCGCGGCTGTGCTATCATGGTATCATGGAAACAGACAGGCCGCTGTGAGTCAGCGGCAGGAGGAGCGAGCTATGGACATCACCGCCATTGGCGAGGTACTTATTGACCTGACACAGCGGGGACTGGACGAGGCGGGTATTCCGCGCTTTTCGGCCAATCCCGGGGGCGCGCCGGCCAATCTGGCTGTGGCGGCCGCGCGGCTGGGGGCGTCCACGGCGTTCATCGGCCGGGTGGGACAGGACGCCTTCGGCGCTTATCTGCGGCGGGTGCTGACGGAGCAGCGGGTGGATGTCCGGGGGCTGTCGGAGGATTCGCGGGAGCGCACCGCCCTGGCGGTGGTGACGGTGGATGAGGCCGGGGAGCGCAGTTTCGCCTTCTACCGCGATCCTGGGGCGGATACGCGCCTGAGCAGGGAGCATCTGCCGACGGCTCTGCTCACGTCCACCTGCTGCCTGCACTTCGGCAGCGTCAGCCTGACGGCGGAACCCGCCCGGGATGCCACGCTCTGGGCCGTCCGCACGGCCCGGGAGCATGGCGCGATCATCAGCTATGATCCCAGCTACCGCGCCGTGCTCTGGCCCGATGAAGCCACCGCCGTCCGCCAGATGAAGGAGCCGCTGCCCCTGGTGGATGTGCTGAAGGTTTCCGAGGAGGAGCTGCCCCTGCTCACCGGGACAGCCGACCTGGACGAGGGCGCGGCTCTGCTGATGGCCCAGGGCATCCGCGTGGTGTTCATCACCCTGGGGGCGCGGGGAGCTTACTATGCTCTGCGCGACGGGCACGGCCTGGAACCGGGCGTCCCCTGTGCCGTGGCGGATACCAACGGCGCGGGCGATACCTTCTTCGGCGCAGCGCTGTCCCGCTTGATGCTTTTGCCCAGCCTGGATGCCCTGACGCTGCCGCGTCTGCGGGAGATCGCCGCCTTCAGCAACCGCGCGGCGAGCATCACCGCCAGCCGCCCCGGCGCCATTCCGGCCATGCCGTCGCTGGCGGAAGTCGAAGGATGACGCGGATCGGGAAAGGCATTGTACCTTTCCCGTTTTCCTTTTGCGTCCGCGTTGACGGGAGGAAGCCGGCGCGGTATAATGAAGACCGCTTTTGTATACAGAAGCCACAGAGAAACAAGCGAGGCGGAATCCTGATTGAACAAGCGCTTTGTCCAGGGGCTGCGGCACGGCCTGCCCATCGGGCTGGGGTACCTGTCGGTGGCCTTCACCTTCGGCATGAAGGCCGTGGGCGACGGCCTGACGCCCCTCCAGGCCCTATTGATTTCCATGACCAACGTGACCAGCGCCGGACAGTTTGCCGGTCTGCCGCTGATGGCGGCCCAGGCCTCCCTGGTGGAGGCGGCGCTGACGCAGCTGGTCATCAACCTGCGTTACGCGCTGATGAGCCTGTCCATCGGCCAGAAGCTGGACAAGGACATGACCACGCCGCGCCGCATGTTCTTCTCCTTCATGAACACGGATGAGATTTTTGCCGTGGCCTCGGCTCAGCCGGGGAGGGTGAACCATGTCTATCTGTACGGGCTGATGCTTGCGCCCTATATCGGGTGGGCATTGGGGACGCTGCTGGGCGCCGTGGCGGGGCAGCTGCTCCCGGCCTTCGTGCGGGGAGCGCTGGGCATCGCCATCTATGGCATGTTCCTGGCCATCATCCTGCCCCCGGCCCGCCGGGAAAAGCCGGTTCGGGTGGTGGTGCTCATCGCCGTGGCGCTGAGCCTGTGCTTCCGCTATCTCCCCGTGCTGAACCGGGTGTCCAGCGGGTTTGTCATCATCATCTGCGCGGTGACGGCCTCGGCCCTGGGTGCAGCGCTGTTCCCGGTGAAGGAGGGCGAGGCATGAGCTGGTCGGCATACTTTCCCTATCTGCTGGTGATGGCGGGCGTCACCTACCTGATCCGAATGCTTCCGATGACGGTGTGCCGCCGGGAAATACGCAGCGTCTTCATCCGATCCTTCCTGCATTATGTGCCCTACGCGGTGCTGGGCGCCATGACCTTCCCGGATGTGCTGTACGCCACGGGAAGCCTGTGGACGGCGCTGGCGGGCCTAGTGGTGGCGGTTGTGATGGCTTGGCGGGGCCGGAGCCTGCTGACGGTGGCCATCGGCGCGTGCCTGGCCGTGGCGGCGGCCCAGGGCGTCATACTGCTGCTGTGACTCCCCGGACAAACAAACGCATACAAAAAGCCCCCGGCCGTCCGGCGAAAACGCTGAGGATGACCGGGGGCTTTTCTTGCAATTTCCAGCGCTAACAAGGTTCACGCAAAAGGAACACTAACTCGCCGTCGGCAGACTGTAAATCGAAAACCAGCGAGCCCCTTCGGGGCGACTAAACGGGGCGAAGCCCCTGCGCGGTGGTTTTCGTGCGATTCCGTAAGGAATCGCCTCCTTTCACGAACAAACGGCCGGGAGCTTGCTTTGCAAGCGACCAGTGAGTGAGTGCAAAACTCGGCAAAATGGCTTTGCCATTTTGCCGACATCGTCAGCCCTGAAGGCCCTGCTCCTGGCGCTCCATGTTTTCTACCACCACGTCGTAGATCTCGCCCAGAGAAGCGCAGTATTCCAGCACCTTCCAGGGCTCGTTGGTGTGGTAGTGGATCTTGATGAGCTCGTCGTCGCCCACGGCCAGCAGGCAGTCGCCCTTGAAATTCTGGGTGAAGTAATCGTTGATGGCGTCCTCGTCCAGGTCATGCCCCTCGATGAGAAGCTGCGTATCGAATTTGAATTCCAGCATGACGTTTTCTCCTTTATCGTGCAAATTGATGCCGTTCCAAAGGTAACAATCAACCATTCGACAGCGCCAAGGCGGATTCCTGCCTGAGGACATCAATATATCCGAACAGGGCGCATCTAACTTGCCGTCGGCAGACTGAAAATCGGAAACCAGCGCGCTCCTTCGGGGCGACTAAACGGGGCGAAGTCCCCTCGTCAAAATGGCTTTGCCATTTTGACGATTCATTTCGCTTCCGCCCAGTTGCCGCCCTGGTGAACGTCCGCCTGCAGGGGCACCCGCAGGGTGATGACCTCCTCCATGGCGGTTTTGAGCAGGCGGGCGGCGGTCTCGATCTCCTCCGGGGGGCATTCCAGCAGCAGCTCGTCATGAACCTGGAGAATCAGCCGGCTGCGAAGGCCCTCCCGGCGCAGGGCCTCGTCCACCCGCACCATGGCCAGCTTGATGATGTCCGCCGCCGTGCCCTGGACGGGGGTGTTCATGGCGGCGCGTTTGCCGAACTCCCGCACCATGGCCTTGGAGGACTGCAGTTCCGGCAAGTAGCGGCGGCGGCCCATGAGGGTCATGGCATAGCCCATCTGCGCGCCGTCCTCGGCGCAGCTGTCCATGAAGCGCTTGACGCCGGGATACTTGGCGAAGTAGCGGCTGATGAATTCCCTGGCCTCCGGCTGGCTGACGCCGGTGTTCCGGGCCAGGCCGAAGCCGCTGATGCCGTAGATCAGCCCGAAATTGACCGCCTTGGCCCGGGAGCGAAGGGTGCCGTCCACCTGATCCAGCGGGACGTCGAAGATTTCGCTGGCCGTGCGGGCATGAACGTCCTGGCCGGTGCGGAAGGCCTCCACCAGCGCCGCGTCGCCGGAGAAGTGGGCCATCAGCCGCAGCTCGATCTGGCTGTAATCCGCGTCCAGCAGCACCCAGCCCGGCTGCGGCAGGAAGGCCCGGCGGATCTCCCGGCCCTCCTCGGTGCGCACGGGGATGTTTTGCAGGTTCGGCTCCAAGGAGGAGATGCGCCCCGTGGCGGTGGCCACTTGATCGAAGGTGGAATGCACCCGGCCTTCCGCGTCCGTCAGGCGCAGCAGGCCCTCCACATAGGTGGAGTTCAGCTTGGTCAATTGCCGGTAGCGCAGCAGCGGGTCGATGATCTCCGGGGCGATGTCCCGCAGGCCTTCCAGAATTTCGGCGGAGGTGGAGTAGCCCTTTTGCGTCTTTTTCCCGTGGGGGAGCTTGAGCTGCTCAAAGAGCACCTCCCCCAGCTGCTGGGTGCTGTTGAGGTTGAAGGGCTTCACCCCGCAGGCGGCGAACACCTGCGTCTTCAGCGCGTCGATCTCCTGGGTATATTGTTTGCCCAGCCCCCGCAGGAAGGTTGTGTCCACGGTGAAGCCGGCGGTTTCCATGCGGTACAGCACCAGCGAAAGGGGCATTTCCACGTCCCGCATCAGGTGCTCCATGCCGTCCGCCGTGACGCGCCCCTTCTGCCAGTGCGCCAGGGAAGCCAGAGCCCGGGCGTCCCCGGGCATGCCGGGGCAGAGGGCGGCGAGGCTGTAGCTTTTCTCCTGGGGATTGAGCAGGTACGCGCCCAGCATCGTATCCCAGTCGAAATTCGCTGGCTGGGGCAGCCGCGTCCGGCGCAGGATGTGCATCAGCCGCTTGCCGTCGTGGATGACGGCGGGGTGCGCGGCGATCTCCGGGGCGACGGCGGCCAGCACATCGTCGGGCTCCAGGCCGGGGTTGAGCAGGTCGCCCCCCAGGGTGACGGCGATGCAGCGGCCGTCCTGCCCGGCGATGGAAAGGCTGCCGTCCGACAGGTACAAGGCCAGAGGGCGGGCGCGTTCGGGCACGGCGGCCAGCCAGGCGGTGAGGGCCTCGATGGATTCCGCCGTCGTCATGTCCTCAAAGGGGAGCAGCGTCAGCGGGGCGTCATCGCCTTCCGGCGAAGCGGCCTTGGCGGAAGCCCCTTCCCCTGTCAGACGGCGAATGAAGGCGTTCAGCTTCAGCTTCTGCAGCGCGGGAAGGCCCTGGGTCAGGTCGGGCAGCGCCACGTCGCTGAGGACAAAGGGCACGGGGGCGTCACGGCGGATGGTAGCCAGCTCCCGGCACTGACGGGCCAGGTCTGCGTTGGCGGCCAGTTTTTCCCCTAACTTGCCCTTGACCTCGGAGGCATGAGCAAGGATGCTGTCCAGGCTACCGTACTGCTGAAGCAGCTTCACGGCGGTCTTGTCCCCCACGCCGGGGATGCCGGGAATATTGTCGCTGCTGTCCCCGGCCAGGCCCTTCCAGTCCGTCACCTGCTCCGGGGAGAAGCCGTACTCCTCGTACACCGTGGCGGGGGTGAAGCGGATGGTCTCGCTGATGCCCTTGCGGGTGAACATCATCTCCACGCCGCCGCCCACCAATTGCAGGGCGTCCCGGTCGCCGGTGAGGAGCAGGGGCGTGGCTCCGGCCGCCGCGCCCTTGAGGGACAGCGTGCCCAGCAGATCGTCCGCCTCCCAGCCCTGGAGGGCGTACCAGCGCACGCCCATGTCCGTCAGCAGTCCGCGCACGGTCTCCAGCTGCTGGCGAAGCTCCGGAGGGGTGGCGCTGCGGCCCGCCTTGTAGTCGGGGTAGACGGTGTGGCGGAAGGTGGGGCCATGCTCGTCAAAACAGACGGCCAGGTAGCGGACGTCCTCCTCCCGGATCACCTTCAGCAGCATGTTCAGGAAGCCGTGTAGGGCGTTGGTATAGACGCCCTCGCCGTTGTCCATCACGGGCAGGGCGTGAAAGGCGCGGTGCATCAGGCTGTTGCCGTCCACGATGAGGAAAATGTCCTTCATGGCTGATGGCCTCCTTGCGGATGAAATCTTGGATGTATCCGGGGGCGCGGCCGCATAGGCTTACCCCGGAGGGATGGGCATGATCGGGGGATTGACGGCGATGATGGCGCTGCTGCTGGCACGCGCCCAGGTGGTGATGGCGGCGGCCTCGGCGGCCTGCCATCTGTTTGTGTTCAGCGTGCTGCCGGGGCTGATGCCCTACATGACCCTGGCACTGATGCTGGTCAGCCGCGTGGGACGGATGAACCCGGCGCTGCTGGTGCTGCTGGGCTTCGGCGGGGGCAGCCCCACCGGCGGGCGGCTGCTGGGGCTGTGTCCGGCCCTCAGCGAAAGGCAGCGCGTCCGTCTGGCCGTCACCTGCTCCACCATGAGCCCCATGTTTCTGCTGGGCACCCTTGGCGGCTGGCTGAAGTCCCCCGCGGCGGGGGTGTGCATCCTGATGTCAGTGCTGGGCGGCGGGCTGACGGCGGGGGCGCTGGCAGGGCTTCTGCCCCGAAGGGAGCCGTCCACGGCGATACGGACGAAAGCGGCCGTGCCCTTGTCGATGGGCGCGGCGGTGGAGCAGGCCAGCCGAACCATGCTGCTGATCTGCGGCGCCATGGTGATGCTGCGGGTCTTCGCGGATCTGGCGTCGGACATCACCGCCGCCGTGTGTCCTGCCCTGACCCTGCCGCTGACCACGCTGATGGAGGTGACCACAGGCGTGGAGCGGATGGCCGCGCTGCCCCTGCCGCTTCCGCTGCGCACGGCGCTGATAGCGGGAGCCACAGGCTTTGGCGGCATGGCGGTGATGATGCAGAACCGCGCCGTCTGGCCCGAGGGAATGCTGCCATTATGGGAGCAGGCCCTCTGGCAGGCCGTCCACGGCGCAGTGTCGTTCCTGATCGCCCTGGGGCTGATGCTGCTCCTGGACTGAACTCACAGGAAAATCGGCAGGAACATGATAACCGTGCTGCCAGCCATGGCCACCACCGCGCCGATGCGCTCGGCCAGAATGCCGGCATCCGACAATTCCGCGTGCTCATACTGCCAGCGGGACAGGAAGAAATGCGCCTGCTCCGGGTACAGGAAGGTCACAACTCCCAGGATGTACAGCGCCGCGCCCGGCAGCGCCACCCAGACCGATCCCCGATGCTCCACAGCGCCAAGGGCCATGCGCGTCAGGGCAGTAGCCATGGTATAGCGGCTCATAGGCGAGGACTGACCGTTGATGACGATGCTGACCTCGCCCACCCCCAGCGGCAAGCCGCTTTCATCCAGCAGATGCTCACCGTCCCAGACGCCGGTGAGGGGATTGCCGTCGCCCAGATCCACGGTAATACGGTCGCCCTCCGCCGTCAGCAGCGCGTCCACCGTTTCCTGGCCGATGGCGCCCGTGAAGCGCCAAGCGCTGTCATGGGCCGTCATGGTTATGTCCCCGAACTGATTGGGGCCCTTCCGCGTCAGGAAATAGTCCCTGGCGTACACGCCTGTGCTCAGGTTCAGCCACAGAGACAGAGGCAGCAGGCACAACAGCATCAGGGGCAGGATAATGCGGGCTTTCTTCATCGTGAACGCTCCTTTCGTATCATGGCAGCTCCTCCCCCAGCAGCTGCCGGAGGAAGCCGTCGCGGCGGTTAATGAACATTTCCATCACCTGGTAGCTGGCGGTTTCGCGGTAACCGATGGGGTGAATCGCGCCCTCGTCAAAGGACAGCAGCGCAGCCTCCGGCAGCCCCAGCAGAATGGGGGAATGGGTGGCGATGACGAACTGCGCCCCGGCCTTCGATAAGCGGTGAACCTCGTACAGCAGGGTCAGCTGGCGCTGGGGAGACAGGGCGGCCTCCGGCTCGTCCAGGAGGTAAAGGCCGTCGGGGCCGAATTCCCCCTGCACCAGATGGAGGAAGCCCTCGCCGTGGGACTGGTCGTGCAGGGAGCGGCCGCCGAAGCGCGCGTAATAGTCCTCCTTGCTGCTGACGCCCAGGCCGGAAAGCCGGTATTCCTCTGCCTTGGTAGCTACGTTGTACAGGCTTTCCGCCCGAAGAAAGTAGCCCCGCCTGGGCTTGCGGACGCCACGGATAAGCCGCACCGAATCCCCCAGGCCGTCCGCCTCCTCATAGGTGAAGACCCGATGGTTCAGGCTTCCACCCTCCCGGCTGAAGCCCAGGGCGGCGGCAATGCCCTCCAGCAGCGTGGATTTGCCGCTGCCGTTTTCCCCCACCAGGCAGGTGACGGCGGCGGGCAGCGTCAGCGGACCCTGAAATTGCAGGGCGGGAATGCCGCGAACGTAGGCGTCCCGGGGAACGGCGTCCCAGTCGATGGCCACAGCCCGCAGGAAAAGCTGGTTCAAGACATTTCGCCCCCTGGGCCCCTTGCGGGGCGTTCGTTTTACTTCATCTCCTTGAGCATGCCGCCGTTTTTCGTAAAATATTCCACGCCGCTCCACAGGGTGATGACGATGGTCCAAAGCGTCAGCAAGCTGCTGACCAGGTAAGGGCCGGAGGAAGCGGGGCTTTCCGCCACCACAACCACCTGGGACGCCGCGTCGAACATCAGGCTGGTCACCACAGGCTGGCGCGTCACCATCAGCCAGAGGATCAGCACAATCTGGCTGACAGTTTTGACCTTGCCCAGCTTGCCCGCGGCAATCACCCGGCCCTTGGTCGCCGCCACCATGCGCAGGCCGTCCACGCTCAGCTCCCGGGCCAGGATGACCACCACCACCCAAGCCGGCATCAGGCCGCACTGCACCAGCATGATGAAGGCGGACAGGGTCAGCAGCTTGTCCGCCACCGGGTCGATGAACTTGCCGAAGTCCGTGACGATGTGGCGGGAGCGGGCGATGTGCCCGTCCAGAAAATCAGTGAAGGCGGCCAGGGCGAACACGGCGGCGGCCAGGTAATTGCAAAGGGCGGTGTTGGGCAGCATCAGCACGACCATCAGGGGAATCATGGCCACCCGGGCCAGGGACAGCTTGTTGGGCAGGTTCATACCATCTCTCCCATCAGGTCGTAGGTGTCGGCTTGGGTGACGCGGACGGAAACGAAGGAGCCGATGTCAGGGGTGTTCCGGGCGGAGAACAGAATCTCGCCGTCCGTTTCGGGGGCCTCCCGCTGGCTGCGGCCCAGCACGCGGCCGCTTTCATCCTGGTCGGTGACCAGCACCTTTTCCACCGTGCCCACACGGGCCTGGTTGCGCCTGAGGGAAATGCCCGCCTGCAGGGTCATCAGCCGGTCGAGGCGCTCCTGCTTGACCTTCTCGGGGATCTGGTCGGGCATCCGGGCGGCGGGGGTGTCCTCCTCGGCGGAGTAGGCGAAAGCGCCCAGCCGGTCGAATTCCGCCTCGGTGAGGAAGTCCAGCAGTTCCTGGAATTGCTCCTCCGTCTCTCCCGGGAAGCCCACGATGATGCTGGTGCGCAGCGTCAGGCCGCGCTCCCGGGCCAATCGCAGGCAGCGGCGGATGTCCGCGGAGGTGCCGCGCCGGTGCATCCGCCGAAGGATGGTATCGTTGATGTGCTGGATGGGCAGGTCGAGGTACTTGCAGATGTTGTCCGTCCGGGCGATAACGTCCAGCAGGCGCTCGTCCGTCTCGTCGGGATAGCAGTACAGAACGCGCAGCCAGTCCACGCCGTCGATGGCGGCAGCCTTGCGCATCAATTCCGGCAGGGCGGTATGCTCCTGCCAGTCGGTACCGTAGCGGGTGGTGTCCTGGGCCACCAGGATGTGCTCCCGCACGCCTTCCCCGGCCAGCCTGCGCACCTCCGAAAGGATTTCCGCCTCCCCACGGGAACGGTAGCGTCCGCGAATGAGAGGGATGGCGCAGAAGGTGCAGCGGTTGTCGCACCCATCTCCGATGCGGGTGTAGGCGGTGTAGCGGGGGGTGGTCAGCACCCGGTCATGCTCGAAGAAGTCAAACTTCTCCTGGCACAGGGACTGACGCCTGCCTGTGGCCAGCACCCGGTCGATGGCGTCGGCCAGCTGTTCATACTGGTTGACGCCCATCAGCAGGTCAATTTCGGGAATATCCGACAGCAGGGCCTGCTCATACCGCTGGGCCAGACAGCCTGTCACCGCCAGCAGGCGGCACTTACCGGTCTTCTTATACCGGGCCATGTCCAGAATGGCCTCGATGGATTCCTCCTTGGCCGGGCCAATAAAGCCGCAGGTGTTCACCATCAGCACATCCGCCTGGGCGGGATCACTGGTCAGCTCATATCCCCGGGCCTTCAGAAGTCCCAGGGCCAGCTCGGAATCCACCCGGTTCTTGTTGCAGCCCAGGGAGATCATGCCAATCTTGCGTACTTGATTCATGGGTCTGTTTCCTTTCGGGCGCGGGGGTGCCGTCGCGCGGACAATGCTTGCGCCGCATACCGTTTTATTATATCATAGGCATGGCCAAATGAAAAGAACAGATGCCCTGCCGATGACCAGAATACACGTTAAACATGAAGGGAGGATGAATTTTCTGAAAAAAGCGCTGATTTTCCTGCTGTGCCTGGCCTGCCTTCCGGCCATGGCCCTGGCCGCGCCCATGACGCCCTATGCTCCGGCGACCATGCTGCGCTATCTGGCCCTGACGCCTGCCCAACAGGATTTGTTTGATACGCTGTATGCCGCGGCGGCCCAGGGGACGGAGGAGGTCGCCTTCCCCGATGGCGCCGCCTATGCGGATGCCGAGGCCGCCTTGCAGGCCCTGCTGACGGACTGCCCGGAGCTGTGCGCCCTGGCGGGTCGTTACAGCATCCGTTACCTCCAGGACGCACCGAATGTCGCCCTGTCGGCCACCCTGTACTACGACGCGCCCCTGTCCCAGCAGGAGGCGCTGCTGACGGCGGCCCAGGCCCTGGCAGTGCAGGCCCAGGGGGACAGCTATGCCCGGGAGCTGTTCCTTTACGACGCGCTGTGCGGCGCCTGCGTCTACGATCCCGCCGCGCCTCACCCGTCCTCGGCCTACGGCGCGCTGGCGGAGGGCCGCGCCACCTGCGAGGGCTATGCCCGGGCCTTGTCGTTGCTGTGCCGCCTGGCCGGCATTCCCTGTGCCATGGTGACGGGAGATGCCTGGCACGACGGCAGCACGGAGGCCCATGCCTGGTGCGTGATGAACGTCGGCGGTGAATTCGTCCTCTGCGATCCCACCTGGGACGACCAGGACGGGCTGGGCGTCGTCACCCACTGGTACTTCAACCTGTCGGAAAGGCAGATGGGCGCGGATCACCGGGCGGACGGCGGCTTCCCGCTGTCAGCTTGCACCACGGAGGAGCTGACCTGGCACGCACAGCAAAACCGCCTTGTTCCGCGGGAAAAGGACGCGGCCCAGGCGGTGATGGATGCGGCGCTGACGGATTTTGCCCTCAGCGGTCACGCGGTTCATTGGCGCTTTGAGAACCCGGCGGACGCAAAAGCCCTTGCGGCGGACGTGGAGGGCTGCTTCCGCCAATACAACAGCCGCCATCCCGAGGCGGCGTTCAGCGGCGCGTACAGCGTCAGCTGGTCGGAGATCCAGGGGTGCGTGGTGATTCAGCGGCGGGACTGAGGTGCCTGCGAAGCCCCGCGAGACCCACGATGTCCGCCGTCAGCCAGCCGATGGGGATGGACCACCAGATGGCGGGCAGCCCCCACACAGGCGTCAGGGTGTAGGCCAGCAGCACCCGCAGGCCCAGGGAAATCACCGTCAGCACCACCGACATGCCCGCCTTTTCCAGCCCCCGCCAGGTGGCGTAGAGCAGGAACAGCATGCCGATGCCCATGTAGCACAGGCCCTCCGTGCGCAGGTAGCCCACGCCGATGTCCAGCACCTCCGTGACGGAAGGGTCGATGAACAGCGTGAGCAGAGGCCGGGCGAAGACCGCCACCAGCGCCGACACCGCCCCGCAGAAGCCCAGGGACATGGCGGAGGCCGCGAAGAAGCCCCGGCGCACGCGATCCCGCTTCCCCGCGCCGAGGTTCTGGGCTACATAGGTGGCGAAGCCCCCCGCGAAGTCCTGGGCCGGGGCGTAGGCAAAGGCGTCGATCTTGACCCCGGCGGCGAAGGCGGCCATCACCGGCACGCCGAAGGAATTGACCAGGGACTGAATCATCAGGATGCCGAAGTTCATCACCGACTGCTGCACGCTGGTGAGGGCGGACACCGAGGCGATCCGCCGCATCAGGGGCCCATGGGGCTTCAGGTGACGCCGGGCGGGGGCCATGCCGCCCATGCGGGCCAGGAAGTACCAGCCGATCCCCAGCGCCGACACATACTGCGCGATCACCGTCGCCCAGGCCGCGCCGGGGATGCCCAGGCCCAGCACCGGCACCATCAGCAGATCCAGGAGGATGTTCAGGAGGGCCGAGGCCATCAGGAACCACAGGGGCGTGACGGAATTGCCCGCGCTGCGCATGATGGAGGCCAGATAGTTGTACAGAAACGTGGCCGGGAGTCCGGCGAAAATCACCGTCAGGTAGCTTTTCAGCGGCGGAACGGCTTCCTCCGGGATGCGCATCAGCAGCATCAGCGGCTCTGTCAGCAGGTAGGAAAGGGCCGTCAGCAGCGCCGTCACCCCGGCGATGAGCACCAGCGCGTTGCCCGTGGCCAGGCGCATGCTTTCCCGGTCGCCCTGGCCGTAAAACTGGCTGGTTACCACCCCGGCCCCCAGGCACAGCCCCAGGATGATGCTGGTCAGGAGCACCATCAGCGAGAAGGCGCTGCCCACGGCGGCCAGGGCCGTCTGGCCCAGAAAGCGGCCCACCACCCAGGTGTCCGCCAGGTTGTACATCTGCTGGAGAAGATTCCCCGCCATCAGCGGCAGGGAGAAAAGAATCAGCCCCCGGACGACGGGCCCGCGGGTCAAATCACGTTCCATGACCTTGCATCCTTTCCGCCGGCGAGAGGCTCTCCCGCCAAGGCGCAGTCTGCTCATAGCATAGCACAAGACGCGGCGTCTGCCAAGGGGGCCGCGGGACGAAAATCAGGGCTGTTCAGTCAGGGCATGTCGTGGTATAATCAATCAAGCCCATTCAATACCAACGAAAGCGAGGTTTTTGTCATGCGCAAGACTCTTTCCACCCCCAACGCGCCTGCCGCCATCGGCCCCTATGCTCAGGGCGTCCAGGCGGGCAATCTGGTTTTTGTCAGCGGTCAGCTGCCGATTATTCCCGCCACCGGCGCGCTCCATACCGGCCCCATCGGGGAACAGACCCGGCAGTGCATGGAGAATATCACCAACATTCTGGCGGAAGCCGGAGCTACCCTGCGCGACGTGGTCAAGACCACGATCTTCCTGAAGGATCTGGGGGATTTTGCGGAGGTCAACGCCGCCTATGGCGCTTTCTTCCCGGAGGATGCCCCCGCCCGCGCCTGCGTTCAGGTGGCCAAGCTGCCCAAGGACGCGCAGGTGGAGATTGAGGTCATCGCGGTCAAAGGCTAATATCGTCCCATCAAGAACGCCCGGATGCCTTCATCAGCATCCGGGCGATTTTGTTACCTCGGAATCATCACCAGGCTGACCAGGATGATGCCAATCCAGCAGCACGCGCCCAGCAAAATGGGCTTGCCGCCGGTCTTGACCAGCTTCACCAGGTCGGTGTTCAGGCCGATGGCGGCCATGGCCAGGATAATCAGGAACTTGCTCAGGGATTTGAACAGCGTGAAGCTGCTTTCCGGCACACCCAGGGCGGTGCAGAGGGTGGTTGCCACGCTGGCGGCAATAAACCATAGAATGAAGAAGGGGAAAATCTTCCGCAGGTTGACCTTCTGGCCGGCGGCCTTCTGCCCGCGTGTGCGCAGGAAGGCCAGCGCCAGAGTGATGGGGATGATGGCCAGCGTGCGGGTGAGCTTGACGGTCACGGCCTTGTCCAGGGTGGCGCTGCCCAGGCCGAACATGTTGTCCCAGGTGGCGGCGCAGGCCGTGACGGAGGAGGTGTCGTTCACCGCCGTGCCCGCGAAAAGGCCGAAGGCCTCGCCGCTGACGGTGGAGAAGCCCAGGGCCTGTCCCAGGTGGGGGAAGATGATGGCGGCCAGCACATTGAACAGGAAGATAACGCTGATGGCCTGGGCCACCTCCTCGTCGTCCGCGTCGATGACGGAGGCTGTGGCCGCGATGGCGCTGCCGCCGCAGATGCTGCTGCCAACGCCCACCAGGGTGCTGATGGCGCCGGGGATTTTCAGGGCCTTGTGCAGCGCGTAGGCGATGATGAGGCTGACGCTGATGGTACACAGGATGATGGGCAGGCTCTGCGCGCCGGTTTGCAGCACCACGGACAGATTCAGCCCGAAGCCCAGCAGCACCACGGCCCACTGCAGCACCTTTTTGCCGGTGAAGCGAATGCCGGGAGCGCAAACACCGTGCTTCTTCCAGACCAGGGAAATCAGCATACCCGCTACAATGGCGATCACCGGGCCGCCGATGACGGGAAACAGCTGCCCCAGAAAATGGCTGGGCACAGCGATGAGCAGGCACACCAGGATGCCCTGCCAGCAGGTTCGCAAATCCTTGAGGATGGTTTTCATTGGCGTAGAAACCCCTTTCTGATGGATGCCGGTACACATGAACACAATATCGTAACATTCGCCGTCAGCACGGGCATTCCTGCCGGAAGGATAAAAAGGAAGCCCCTTTTCAGGGGCTTCCCAGAGGAGAATGCCTGGTGTTTTACTGGTTAGGGCAGCACAGGTTCAGGGAAGGGTTGTAGGCGTAGAAGTTGCTGCAGTTGAGGTTATCCTGGACGATGCCCAGGGCCTCGGCGAAGCGCTGATAGTGGACGATTTCCCGCTCCCGCAGATAGCGCAGCACGTCGATAACGTCGGGGTCATCCGCCTGATGGAGCAGGTTCTCGTAGGTCGTTCGGGCCTTCTGCTCGGCAGCGAGATCCTCATGCAGGTCGGTGATGGGGTCGCCCTTCACCGCCAGGAAGGCCGTTGTGTTGGGAACGCCCGCCGCGGCCTGGGGGTACACGCCCGCGCCATGATCGGTGAAATAGGGCGCGAAGCCGCCGTCCACGATTTCCTGGTGGGACAGGGAACGGGTCAGCTGATGCACCATGGCGCCGACAATTTCCAGATGCCCAAGCTCTTCCGTACCAATGTCGGTAAGCAGTCCCTTGAGCTCCTTGTAGGGCATGGAGAAGCGCTGGCTCAGATAGCGCAGGGACGCGCTGAGCTCGCCGTCAGGGCCGCCGTACTGGCTGATAATCAGCGATGCCATCCGCGGGTTGGGCCTGGCAATTTTGACCGGGTATTGCAGTTCCTTCTCATACACAAACATGGTTGTCGCACTCCCTTCCATTCTGGCAGGACTGATATTCCCAGGGCCAGGGATCATCCAGCCAGCGCCAGCAATGGTCGGCAGGGCAGGATTTGGTGAAGGCGCAGGCATAGCTGGGCTCGGTCAGCTCGCTGCACTTCTGCCTGTACAGTTCCATGGCGCATTGGTCGTCGGGATGGGTGTTCAGATACAGCCGCAGCTCCCAGGCGGCGAAGGCCGTCTGCTGCTGCTGGCTGGCACAGGGGCAGGTGGGCATCATGCAGCCGGTCTCCATGGGCTTTACCAGGTCGTGAAACAGCGTGCCTTCCGACAGCGCGGCCTCATCCGACAGCATGGGCGTCAGGGACTGGTGCGCCGCATACACCATAGCGGCGGAAGGCCGATCATGGTGGCAGCCGCAGTTGTCAGCCTGAGCGGCCTCGTTGCAGCAGGAACGGGTCTCACGGCAGCCGCAGTTATCGGCCTGGACGGCCTCGTTGCAGCAGGGACAGCGAGTCTCGCGGCAGTTGCAATTGTCGGCTTGGGCGGCCTCGTTGCAGCAGGAGCGGGTCTCGCGGCAGCCGCAGTTATCGGCCTGAGCGGCTTCGTTGCAGCAGGAGCGGCGCTCACGGCAGCTGCAGTTGTCAGCCTGAGCGGCATCGTTGCAGCAGGAGCGGCGGGTCTCGCGGCAGGTGCAGTTGTCAGCCTGAGCGGCATCGTTGCAGCAGGGAAGCGGCGCCGGAATGCTGTTCATGATCCTGGCAGACGGCATCGAGCCGCAGCCAGAGCATCCAGGCATCATCATGCGAGGTTGCATATCGTTTACTTCCTCTCTTGTTGAAGGGTATGCGGCATATGATCTCCGCACTGTCAGCTTATGCCGGGGCAGCTACCTGGTGCGAAAAAGTGAAAATCAGCGCAAAAAAAGTGCCCTCCGCGCAAGCGAAGGACACCCATGGAACCATTTGGCAGGCTTTACATTCTTTCCGGTGCCTCGATGCCGATGAGGTACAGGCCGGTCTTGATGACGTTCTTCACCGCGCGGGTCAGGGCCACGCGGGCCGCGGCGGCGGCGGGATCGTCATCCAGGATGCGGTGCTCGTAGTAGAATTTGTTGTAGGCCTGGGCGATGTCGGTGACGGCCCGGGTCAGCATGGAGGGCTCGTACTTGTCGGCGGCTTCCCGGATGACGTCGGGGAAGCGGCCCAGCAGCCGCAGGAGCGCCTGGGCCTCGTCGTCCGTCAGGGCGTTGAAGTCGGCCTCGGGGAGGGACATCGCCTCCGCCTTGCGCAGCACGGAGCAGCAGCGGGCATGGGTGTACTGGACATAGGGGCCGGTCTCGCCGTCGAAGTTCAGCGCCCGATCCCAATGGAAGTCGATGTCCTTGATGCGGTTGTTGCTCAGGTCGGTGTAGATCACCGCGCCGATGCCCACCTGGCGGGCCACCTCTTCCTTGTTTTCCAGGTTGGGGGATTTCTCGTTGATGATCTCGAGGGCCTTTTGCTGGGCCGTCTCCAGCAGCTCCTCCAGGTAGACCACATGGCCCTTGCGGGTGGACAGGGACTGCCCCTCGTAGGAGATCATGCCGAAGGACACATGCACGCAGTCCTTCGCCCAGTCGTAGCCCATTTTTTCCAGTACCCGGAACCACTGGCGGAAGTGCAGATCCTGCTGATAAGCCACGACGTACAGGCACTTGTCGAAGTGATAGGTGTCATGGCGGTAGAGGGCGGCGGCCAGGTCGCGGGTGGCGTAGAGGGTTGCGCCGTCGGAGCGCAGGATGATGCAGGGCGGCATGTTGTCCTCGGACAGATCGACGATGGACGCGCCCTCGGACAGGGTCAGCAGCCCCTTGGCTTTCAGTTCGTCGATGACGCGGCCCATCTTGTCGTTGTAGAAGCTCTCCCCGGCGTAGGAATCGAAGGTGACGCCCAGCAGGTCGTAGACCCGGGCGGTGTCCCGCAGGGTCAGCTCCTTGAACCAGCTGAAGATCGAAAGGGCCTCCTCGTCGCCGTCCTCAATGCGCTTGAACCAGGCGCGGCCCTCGTCCTCCAGGGCCTTGTCGGTTTCGGCTTCCTCGTGGAAGCGGACGTAAAGCCGCACCAGCTCCGCCACGCCGCCGCGCTCGACTTCCTCCCGGTTGCCCCACTTCTTGTAGGCACAGATCATTTTGCCGAACTGGGTGCCCCAGTCGCCCAGATGGTTGATGCCCACCGTGGTGTAGCCCAGGAAGTCGAAAATGCGCTTGAGGCTGTGGCCGATCATCGTGGTGGACAGATGGCCGATGTGGAAGCGCTTGGCAATGTTGATGGAAGAATAATCCAGACAGATGGTCTTGCCCGCTCCCAGGTCGGAGGCGCCGTAGCGCTCGCCCGCTGCCAGCACGGCCGTCAGGGTGTCCCGGGCGAAATTCAGCCGGTTCAGGAAGAAATTCAGGTAGCCGTTCACGGCCTCCACCCGGGCGACGTCGGCGTGCGCCCAGCCCTCGGCCAGGGCCGCGGCGATCTTCGGGGGCGCCATCCGCAGGGCCTTGGCCAGGCGGAAGACGGGGAAGGCATAGTCGCCCATGGCGGGATCCGGCGGCACTGCCAGCAGGCCGCGAATTTCCTCCGCCTCGGGAAGCCCCTGGGCCTCGGGCCAGGTCTCCCGGAGGGCTTGGGCGGTGAGGGCGGCCATGCGGGTCATCATATCCATACAGCATCATGCTCCTTGTCTTTGGTCGCTTTATCATATCATAGGAAGGACGGCGTGGCAAGCGGTGGGGGAGCGTTTAACCAGGGAAAAGAGAAGAAAATGCGTCGCGGGGGAACGGGCTCCACAGAGGGGCCCGCCTCCCCTTCGCCGGAATGACGCTCCCGAATAAAGAAATAGCCAGGCTACCATTCCGCCGCAGCCCGGCCCCATAAGATACGTCTTTCGCGAGGGATAATTGCCCCAAATGCGCAAAGCAAACAAGCGCTCTGACCTGGCGGAAAAACGGTTTTTATTTCTCCGCGTGGCCCGCCAGATAGAACCGTACCAGCTCCTCCAGGATTTCGTCCCGCTCCAGGCGGCAGATCATGCTGCGGGCCTGGTTGTGGCTGGTGATATAGGTCGGATCACCGGAAATGATATAGCCCACGATCTGCGTGATGGGGTCATACCCCTTGGCCTGCAGGGCGTGGTAGACATACATCAGAATATCCTGCGCCTCGTTGCCTGATTCCTGAAGGGGCGACAGCTTGGTGGTGTTGAACATATCCGGCACGGCGGTAGACTCCTTCCCAGTTGATGGTTCCATTATACACGTTTGCGCGGCGAAAGAAAAGGGCTTATCCATGAAAATCTCATGAAAAATCCTGAATTTCCCTATCGGCGCAGTCCGCGCAGGGCGCCCCGGAGGGATACCACCGCCGGCAGCGCCAGCAGCATGCCCAGAGCGCCGCCCGCCATTCCCCCGGCGGAAACCGCCAGCAGCACCAGCAGCGGGTGCAGCTTCGTCGCCCCGGACATCAGCCGGGGAGAAAGCAGATTGCCCTCCAATTGCTGCACCAGGAGGATCACCGCCAGCGTCCACACCGCCTGCCACAGTCCGCCCTGAAGGGCCAGCAGCACCGCCGGAACGCCCGCGATGAAGGGGCCGATGTAGGGGATGAGCTCCATCACGCCCATCAGCAGGCCCAGCGCCAGCCAGCCCGGCGTCTTCACCAGCATCAGGCCCAGGGCCGTCAGCACCGCCACGATGGCGGAGACCAGCAGCTGCCCGCGGAGGAACCCTGCGGTTTCCCGGCGCATCTCCCGTCCGGCGCGGACGGCCTGCGCCCGCCAGCGTACCGGCAGCATTAAAATCAGCAGGGAGGAAATTTTCCGCCGATCCCGCAAAAGATAAAAGCCGATGAGCGGCGCCAGCACCACCTTGCCCAGGCCGCTGACGATCTGCCCCGCCAGTCCCGCGATGCCCGAAACCGCGATGCCTGCCTGCTTGCTGACGGCGGAAAACAATTCGTCCCGCACGGGGATCATGTTCAGGCCCCAGCGCTCCAGCAGCGCCTGCCCGGAGGACAGCAGCCCCTGCAGCCAGGTCAAAAATGCCGGGAAGGACGCAATCAGCAGCCGGAACTGGGCTGCCAGCGGCGGAATGAACAGCAGCAGCGCGCCCACCGCCGCCAGGGTCAGCGCGCCAAAGGACAGCAGCGCGGCCGTCCCCGGTGAGAGGCGCTTTTCCAGCCGCCTGCATAGCGGCAGGGCCATCGCCATCAGGATATATCCGGCCAAAAGCTGGGTCAGCAGCGCCAGCCAGACGCGCCGGGTCAGCCACAGCCCCAGAAGAATGCCCGCGCCCGCCGCCGCCACACGCCAGCGCGGTCTGGCCAATGAACGCTCCATCGCGCACCTCCATGATTATCGCCAGGGTTACGGCGTCCCCCAGTGGCCGCCTGTGGGCGAAAAGGCTCCCTGGCCGGGCCCGCGGCTGCGGAATGGCCAGGGAGCGGAAGGGTTGATGCCGACTTACATGGACTTCATCCAGCGCTTGACCTTCACAGCGGTTTTCCTGGCGTCCCGGCGAAGCTCCTTGCCCACGGGCATCATCATCAAGCCCGCGCCCAGAAGCATGCCCATGGCGCTGCCAACGGCAAATTTGGTCATTCCCCGTCACCTCCTTCCCGTGGGTGGGTGCGCTGCCAGTTCCGTACCGGCTCCAAAGCGCAGCCTGTTGGAATCAGCACCTGTCCCGGTTCTCCGGGGATGGGGCAGACGGCGAATTCCCGCGCCAGCATCCTCCCGCAGGTCATCTCCTCCAGGGGCCCCAGCGTGATTTCGATGGCTGCCACATGGCCGTGATCCCCGGTGATGAACACGTCCGTCACCCTACCCAGCTCCAGCCCGGCGGTGTCCCGCACGCTGCCCAGGGCGAAGTCCGCGTCCCGGGGCAGCCTGCCTGGTTTTCTGGCGGCAATGACGGTCACCTGACCCATCACCTGCACGTCCTCGGCGGGCAGCCATCGCGCACCGCCGAAGCCTCGCCTGACCACCAGGCCCCGCAGCCGCCGTCCGTCCGGCGTCAGCACGGTCTGCTCGACGCGCCCTGTCAGCTGGCCTGCGCACACCACCGGCAGCCCCGTGACGCCGCCCAGGCGGATCAAAGGTCGTCCGCGTCCTGGACGGGCTTTTCGTACTCGTCGTAGGGCACGCCTGTCCAGGAACCCAGCACATCCGTGGGATTTTTCCGCCGTGCCTCCTGAATGATGGCCTCCACCAGCTTGCTGTGGCGTTTCATGGCACTCACCTCCGCATTCATGGTGCCCGGGCTTTGGCCGCGGCATAAGGGTAATTCCCGGCAAAGCCGGAAATTCGACAAAGTGATCGCGCCGCGCCGCTGGCAGACGAAAAAGCCGCATAATGGACGCAAAAAGCGCTGCTTCCAATGTTCGTCACGGGAAGCGGCGCGCAGACTGTCAAAAAACCTATGGGAGGCATCGGAGGGCTCGCGAGCCCTTCGATTCTACATCGAAAATCGGCGAGCCCCTTCGGGGCGGTTAAACGGGGCAAAGCCCCTGTACGGCGATTTTCGCGCGATTCCATTAGGAATCGCTTCCTTACACGAACGAACGACCGGGAGAACGGCGTAGCCATTCGACCAGTGAGTGAGTGCAGAAAAATGGGGCGAAGCCCCCTCAAAAAAGTGGCGTATGCCACTTTCTTGACACCCTGAGCGCCGCTCCCAATGTTCGTCATGGGAAGCGGCGCGAATCAGGTAATTTATTGAAGTTTGAGTCTGAACGACAGCACCTGGAAGGGGCGGATGCGGATAGCGCTGTCGGGGGCGACAGCCTCGCCGGTGGTTTCCTCCAGCATGTTGCAGGGAACCAATTCGCGGATGGGCAGATCGCCGCGCAGGTGGAAGACGGTGTCGGCCTTCTTGCTTTCGTAGAGGCGGAGGATGAGGTCGCCGCTGCCGTCGTCGGCGGGCTTGAGGGTATCGGCAATGACGTTGCTGCGGTCGGTGCCCATGGCGCTGAAGGCGGGGCAGCGGCCTTCCGCCATGACGATGGGATCGTTGAAGGCCAGGCCCTGCCGCACCACGGGGGCGTCGGCAAAGGCGCCCTCCCAGGCGGTGAAGCCATAGCGGAAGCGCTGCTCGCCCTGGTCGCTGCGCATCTCGGGGGAGGAAGCGGCGCGCAGGAGCGTCAGCTCGATGCTGTTTTCCTCCACGCCCACGCCGTACTTGCAGTCATTGAGCACCGCGCAGCCGTGGCTGTTGTCGCACAGAGCGGTATAACGGTGGTTGCAGACCTCGAAGCGCTGCTGGTCGTAGCCCCGGCTGCGGTGGGTGGGGCGCTCCACATAGCCGAACTGCATCTCGTGCAGGGCGTTTTCGGCCCGGACATCCACGGGGAAGGCCACCTTCAGCAGGCGGTGGAGCTCATGCCAGTCCACGGCGGTGTCGAAGGTGACCACCGGGCTGCCGGCATCCAGACGGATGCTTTGCCGGATGGCGGACTGGCCGATGCAGCCCTCCCAGGCGACCTCCGCCGACAGACCGCCCGCGCGCACGACGGACAGGCTGTCCGCCTCACAGGCAAAGGTTTCCTGCTCGCGGTAGTTGCTGTCGATGTCCCAGGCGTCGAAGAGGCGGGGCACGTCCTTGTACATGGTCAGGACGTTCATGGGACGGCCGGCGGTCATCTCGCGGCCATCCAGGACGTAGGAGGTGACGTGGCCCTGACGGTTCAGGACGACCGTCACCCGGTCGGAGCACAGCACCGCGCCCTCCGCCGTCAGCTCGGCGGAAACGAGGTTCACCGGCTCGGCCTTGGCGGGCAGCAGCGTCACCGCGCCCATGGCAGGCACATGAACGAGAGCCTTGCCGTCCGCCGTGGGAACCGTGTCGCCCTCCAGGGTGACCGCGCCGTGGCGGAAGCTGTCGGGCAGGGCTACGACTTCATCCCGGTCGAAGGCCAGGGCGTTGAACAGGGTCAGGCCGTCCTGACCTTCCAGCAGGGTGTTCCGGGCATCCGCCGCCAGGGCATTGGCATCCGCCTGAAGGCGGGCGTGGGCCTCGTTGGCCTCCACATACACCCGGGCGATGGAGGAGCCGGGCAGAATATCGTGGAACTGGTGCAGCAGCAGCACCTTCCACAGGCGCTCGGCCTCCGTCTGCGGATAAGCGCGGCCCCTGAGCATGGCCAGGGCGCCCCACACTTCCATGCCGTGGAGGGCGAATTCGCTGCGACGGTTGTTCTTCTTCACAGCCGCTTGCGTGGTGTAGGTGCCCCTGTGGGCGTTGAAGTACAGTTCGCCGTCCCAGGTGTTGACGGGGCCGCCTTCCTTGGCCAGGTCATCGAAGAAATCGACAGGGCTGGCCATTTCCACCTTGGGCATGCCCTCCAGGTCGCGCTCCCGCAGGGCGTACTCGATGTGGTCGCGGCAGGGGCCGCCGCCGCCGTCACCGTAGCCGAAGGGAATCAGGAAATCGTCCAGATGGCGCTTCTGCACCCGGGAGCGCCACACGCCGCACAGCGCCTTGGGGTCGGTGCGGTAGGTGTAGCTGGTGGGCAGGAAGGACGTGACGCTGCTGCCGTCCATGCCCTTCCAGTTGAAGTAATGGTAGGGGAAGGGATCGCCCTCGTTGTAGCTCCAGAAGATCTTCTGGGTGACCAGGTAATCCACGCCGCAGTCCTTGAGCAGCTGGGGCAGCACGGCGGAATAGCCGAAGGTGTCCGGTAGCCACAAAACGCGGCTGTCCACCCCCAGCTCCTCCCGGTAGAAGCGCTTGCCATAGACCAGCTGGCGCACCAGCGCCTCGCCGGAGGGCATGTTAGTGTCCGGCTCCACATACATGGCGCCTTCCGCGATCCAGCGGCCCTCCTTGGTAGCCTCCCGGATGCGCTCGTACAGTTCGGGATAATGCTCCCGGCACATCTCGTAGGCGGCGGGCTGACTTTGCAGGAAGCGGTACTCCGGGTAGCGCTCCAGCAGGCGCAGCTGCGCGGCGAAGGTGCGGGCGGTCTTGCGGTGGGTCTCCTGCTGAGGCCAGAGCCAGGCCAGGTCGAGGTGCGCGTTGCCCACGGCGGCCATCCGGGGCGCGGTGGAGCCGTTGCGGCTTTCCATCAGCGGGCGAAGGGACTCACGAGCCTTGCGGTAGGAGGCCGTGCGGGCGTCGATGTCCTGCTCGAAGTCCACGATGCGGGTGTACGCTTCCAGGCCGTCAGCGATCTTCGCGGCCCGCAGGCTGTCCTCGGGCAGCTCGTCCATCAGCATGGACAGGGTTGATACGTCCATCCACAGCTGGTAGGCGTCCTCGTTCCACACCCCGAAGGTGCTCCGGCCAATGCGGGCGCGGCGGCCCTCCTCCTTGGGATCGCCGAGGGTGCCGGGAAGCACGGGGCCGGTGGCGCAGCCGCCCACATCCGGGAAATAGTGGCCCGCATACACCTCGAACAGCAGGTCGAAGGTCTCGCCGGGTTGGCCGTTCGCCGTCAGCACGTTATCGGAGATGTAGTGATGGGGCACGTCCACCCATTCCGCCCGGCGGGTGCCGAAGGACTTGCCGTTGACGTGCAGGGTGGCCTCACCGCCCATGTCCAGGCTCAGGCAGACGGCGCGGCCGCGAGCCGCCTCGGGCAGGGTGACTTTGGCCCGGAGCCACAGGTATTCCCAGGTGTGGCCCCACTCCGTGCCCACGGGCATGGGGCGGAAGTCGCCCCAGGCGGCCTCCTGGGGCGTCAGATGCGCCATGGTGGTGAAGCCCTCAAAGGCGATGTCTGCCAGGGGCAGGTAGAAGTCCTGGGCCAGCACCCGCTGCCAGTGCTTGACCCGGGCGCGGTATTCCGAGTGCATCAGCGACATGATGATTCCTCCCTTGCGTGATGTCGTCAAAGCGGCTGTATCGCTCTGACAAGGGTCTGCGCAGCTTTCGCGATGGAACGGCGCGCCGTTCCTGGTTTGGTATAAGCATACACATTCCGCACCTGCCGTGCAAGTCGGCAAAGCGAGAAAAAGATTAATTTTTCCGATTTTTTGTGATGGCCGCCGCGGACGAGGAAGGCCTCCCGGGTCATGAAAAAACCGGGAGGCATCGAAAGCCCCGCAGGCCTTCCGATACCTCCCCGCTGCCGCCGATGGCTTGGAGCGTTTCCCAGGAGAAGCATCAACCCCGGGAAAATCATTGCCGCTTGCGATTACAATTCGATGCGCACGCTGTCATGGCCCGTCAGCGCCCGGGTACGGCTGTCCGGCTGGCCCATGCCCACATACAGCACGGGCTTGCCCTCGGCCGTGCGGTTGCCCGCGTCGTCCACCACCAGCAGCGCGGCGGCGGGAACGGTCATTTCTGCCAGCACCGTCTCGCCCGCGGGGCAGGTCACACGCCGGAAGGCGCACAGCCGGGGGTTCCGGGGCGCGTGGGCGCTTCCCTCGTTCTGGACATAAACCTGCACCACGTCCTGGGTCTCCATGGGGCCGTCGTTGCGGATGCGCGCCGTCACCCGGATGCCGTCCTCCGCCGCCTCAGCCTCCGCCGATGTCACGGACACGTCGCCGTAGGTCAGGCCGTAGCCGAAGGAATACAGCGGCTCCTGCGCAAAGTAGCGGTAGGTGCGGCCTTCCATGGCATAATCGGTGAAATCCGGCATATCATCAAGCTGCTCGTTGCGGTAGAAGGTGACGGGCAGCTTGCCGGAGGGGGAGACCTTGCCCAGCAGCAGCTCCGCCACGGCCCTGCCGCCCCGGGCACCGGGATACCACACGTTCAGGATGGCGTTGGCCCGCCGACCGGCTTCGCCCAGGTCAATGGCGCTGCCGGCCATCAGGCAGATCACCGTGGGCTTGCCCAGGGCCGTCACGGCCTCCAGCATACGGCGCTGGGAGGTGGGCAGCAGCAGGTCGCGCTTGTCCCCGGAGGCGTCGCTGTTGCCGGTGTCGCCCTCCTCGCCCTCCAGGGTTTCGTCCAGGCCCACCACCAGGATCACCACATCGGAATGCTCCGCCACCGTCAGCGCCTCGGAAATCAGGTTATCCTTCATGACCTGGCCCCGGGTCACGTCCTTGTACAGGTGGCAGCCCTCGGAGTACAGGATGCGGGCGGCGTCGCCCACGGCCTCCTGCAGGCCTTCCAGCACGGTGACGTACCGGGAGGACGTGCCGTAGTAGTTGCCGATGAGCGCCCGGCGGCTGTTGGCGTTGGGGCCGATGACGCCGATGATCCGCTGCCTGTCCGTGTTCAGGGGCAGGAGGCCGTCGTTCTTGAGCAGCACGCAGCTCTCCAGCGTGGCCTGGTGCGCCCTGCGCAGATGCTCCTCACATTCAACCACGGTGTAGGAGATGCTGTCGTACTCGGTGCGCTGCCCGGGCATGATGCCCAGCATGTACCGGCTGGTGAACAGGCGGACGGCGCACAGGCGGATCTGCTCCTCCGTCACCAGACCTTTTTCGTAGGCCTTCATCATATAGACGTAGGTGTTGCCGCAGTTGAGGTCGCAGCCCATGCGCAGGGCCAGGGCGGCGGATTCCTCCGGGGTATCGGTGACCATGTGATGCTCGTGGAAGTCCCGGATGGCCCAGCAGTCGGAGGTAAAGTGCCCCTCGAAGCCCCACTTGCCCCGCAGGATATCCACCATCAGCGTCTCACTGCCGCAGCAGGGCTCGCCGTTGGTGCGGTTGTACGCGCCCATGACGGCTTCCACCTTCGCCTCGCGCACCAGCGCCTCAAAGGCGGGCAGGTACGTTTCCGCCATGTCCTTGGGCGTCGCCTGGGCGTTGAAGCGGTGGCGCATGGACTCCGGGCCGGAATGCACCGCGAAGTGCTTGGCGCAGGCGGCGGACTTCAGCGCCTCGCCGTCCCCCTGAAGGCCGTGAACATAGGCCTTGCCCAGGGCCGCGGTGAGGCAGGGATCCTCGCCGTAGGTCTCGTGGCCCCGGCCCCAGCGGGGATCGCGGAAGATGTTGATGTTGGGCGACCAGAAGGTGAGCCCCTTGTAGATGTCACGGTCGCCGTGGCGGACGGCGGCGTTGTACTTGGCGCGGCCCTCCGTGGCGGCGATGTCGCCCAGGGCGGCGGTCAGCTCGGGATCGAAGGCCGCGCCCACGCCGATGGCCTGGGGGAAGGAGGTGGCCGTGCCCGCCCGGGCCACGCCGTGGAGGGCCTCGTTCCACCAGTTATAGGACGGGATGCCCAATCGGTCGATGGCCGGGGCGTCATAGCGCAGCTGATTGGCCGCCTCCTCCACCGTCATCTGATCCACCAGGGCCTGTGCCATCGTCCTTGCCTGTGCTCTGTCCATGGTATTTCTCCTTTCATCCTGCTTGGCGGGGCCGCGTGCTTTCGCGGCTTGCGCCCCGCCGACGATCATGGTATCATGCAGTCATATCCGATCCATCCCTGTGAAGGAGGCGCGACCATGCCCATCAACCTGGATCATGCCGCCACCACCCGCCCGGAGGAAGCCGTCACCGACGCCGTGTGCCGCTGGATGCGGACGGGCGCCGCCAATCCTTCGTCCCCCTATGCCGCGGCAGGGGAAGCCCGGAAGGAGCTTCGCCTGGCCCGGTGCGAAATCGCCAAGGCCCTGCATGCCGCGCCCGAGGGCGTCGTGTTCACCTCCGGGGGCACGGAAAGCAACAGCTGGGTCTTTTCCGCCTTCGCGGGACGGCATGTGGTGCTGTCCGCCACGGAGCATCACTCCGTCCTCCACGCCGCCCAGGCCTCGCGCTGCGCCGTCACCCTGGTCAGCCCGGATGCTCAGGGCATTATTCAGCCCGAAGCCGTCGAGGCGGCGCTGCGCCCGGACACGGCCCTCATTTCCGTCCACTGGGCCAACAACGAAACCGGGATGCTTCAGCCTGTCCAGGCCATTCACGCGCTGTCGCAGCGGCGGCACATTCCGCTCCATACCGACGCCGTGGCCGCCTTCGGCCATACGCCGGTGGACGCCCGCTGCTGCGAGTTCATGAGCCTTTCCGCCCACAAGCTGTACGGCCCCCAGGGGGTGGGCTGCCTGTACATGGCCCCCGAGACGCCCCTGCGGCCCCTCATCACCGGCGGCGGTCAGGAGAGCGGACGCCGCGCGGGCACGGAAAACGTACCGGGCATCGCGGGCTTTCGCGTGGCGGCGGAGCTGGCGCAAAGCGGCCTTGCCCAGGAGCAGGAGCGGCTCCGGCAGCTGATGGCGCGGCTGCTTCAGCGCCTGCGGGAGGGCATCCCGGCCATGACGGTTCTGGGCGACCCGGCCCGCCGTCTGCCCGGACTGTGCGCGGTGTGCCTGCCCGGGCTGTCCTCCGAGCAGGCCATCGCCGCCCTCGATTTGCTGGGCGTGCAGGTTTCCGGCGGGGCGGCCTGCGCCTCCCGTTCCGGGGAGCCCAGCCATGTTTACCGCGCCATGGGGCTGACGGCAGACAGGGTCGGCCAGGTGCTTCGGCTGAGCCTGGGCCGGTACAGCACCCCGGCGGACGTGGAGGAGGCCGCCGACGCCATCATCAGCGTTTGGCGGCGGTATCACCGATGAATCGTCGGAAGTCCGGCGTCCTCCCGTTGACGCGGCTGCGGCGGACAACGGCACACGCTCATCACCCATCGCCGCCGCAGGGCTTTGACTTCACGGCAATCCGCCTCCCTTTACGCAAAGGCTCAGACGGTATGGGCCCGCGCGGCAGGCGTCATGATTCAAGTACCTCCTGAAAGCGATCTGTCCCCTTCATCATAGTGGATTCCCGGAAAAAATGCAAGGGGGAAGCGCACGGCTATCATGATGATAAAACACGTCTGCGAGGCATCTCTTATTCCGCTTTGCCGCTCCGGGCGTACGCCTGCTTCGCCAGCAGCCACGCGCCCAGAACGCCGCTGTTGTCCCCGAGACCGGGTGAGACGATGTAATCCCGCAGCCCTGTCTTGACCGCCGGATGAACGATATAGCCGTTCAGCAATGCCGCTGTTTTTTCGCGAATCATCGGCATCAGGCATTGCTGATGCATCACGCCGCCTCCCAGAATGATCTTCTCTGGGGAAAAAGTCAACATCGCGTTCACACACATCTGCGCCAGATAGTCGGCTTCCAGGCCCCAGGCAGGATGATCCTCCGGCAGCTTTTGCGCCGGGATGCCCCAGCGCTTCATCATTGCCGGCCCGGAGGCCAGCCCCTCCAGGCACCGCCTGTGATAGGGGCAGAAGCCCTCCGGCGCGGGGTCGTCCGGTTCAGGGGCCAGCAATTGATGCCCCAGTTCCGGGTGCGTCAGACCATGGACGCACCGGTCGTTCACCATCAGGCCGCCGCCCACACCTGTGCCCACGGTCACATACAGGCAGGAATGCATTCCTTTGGCGGCGCCCAGCCGGTGCTCTGCCAGCGCGGCGGCGTTCACGTCCGTGTCCAGCGCCACAGGTATTTCCAGGGCGTTGATGAACGCCGGAAGCAGCGATTAGTGCCTCCAGGCCAGCTTCGGCGTGTTGGCGATATGACCATAGTCGGCGGAGGCGGGATTCAAGTCCAGCTGGCCGAAGCTGCCGATCCCCAGGGCGCTGATGCCGTGGGCGCTGAAAAAAGCGATCATCTGCGGCATGGTCATCGTTGGCTCCAGGGTCGGTATGGTCTACCTTTCCAGGATCGTACCCGATGCATCCAGGATGCTCATCACCATTTTTGTACCGCCGGCTTCCAGCGCGCCGAAGCGCAGATCCCTTTGCATGTTAGATTCCTCCATATTTCATCATGATCTTAAATCAGAACAGGTGAGCACAGCCTTGCTATCCCGGCCGTGCTCACCCGTTTTCTGTCAGATGATGTCCCAAAGGTCCATGCGCTCAATCACACAACGCCCCGCGGCGCTGATGCCGCTGCCGCGCTCCCGGGGAAAGGCCAGCGTGGTCATGGCCAGGATGCCGCCGTTGACAAAGACCTCAACGGAATCGCTGTCCACCAGGATTCGCAGGGCGATCCGTTCCGTTCCCCCGGGGACGACGGCGCGGCCGCCGGGCTTGGGCTCCCACAGATCGTCGGAGGCCATGCTCCAGCCGCATCGGCTGCGATCCGTCGTCAGGATATGCGTCCCGGCATCGTAATGGATGCGGAAATACTCATGCCCCGTCTGCATCAGGCGCAGTTCTGCCTGACCGTTTTCATCCAGCAGCAGGGTGATGTCCATCTCATACCAGCGGGACGCCTGGCGCTCCAACGTGTACCGACCGTTCACGCGGATATTTTCCCATCTTTGATGGTTCCCGCGATGGGCTGTCAGCTCCCTGACCGGCATTTGCCAGAGCCGCCCGTCCTGAAGCCATACCTCACGCGGTATGGTCATGGCGCCGTTCCAATGATGATCCAGGTAGTGCGTGGGGGAAATCTCGCCCCACATCTGCATCCAGCCGATCATGACATGGCGGCCATCAGGCAGATCAATGGATTGAGGCGCGTAGAAATCCGGGCCAAGATCCACGGCTTCCATCCGCTCCGGCACAAAGCGGTCATGCACGGTTTGACCGACCAGGTAAATCACATCGCTGTGCTGGCTCTGAAAGCGAAGTCCGTCCTTCGGCAGGCCGATGACGCTGGTAATCATCACGTCCTGCCCGGCCATGCGGAAGAAGTCGGGGCATTCGGGCATATCGCCGATCCCCTCCAGAAAGATGCCGCGATAAGTCCAATCCGTCAAATTGTCAGAATGGAACAGCAATTGCCGCCCGCTGCTCACACCGCGGTTGGCCACAATGGCATAGTAACCGTCCTCCCGCCGAAAAACCTTGGGATCGCGGAAGTCATGGATGGACGAATCCGCTGGCAAATGCCTGGCGCTGAGCACGGGATTGCACGGCGGCTTGACGAACTGCCGCCCGTCTTCGGAGAAGGCGATGCACTGCTCCTGCAGAATCTTACCGTCCGCGTCCGGGCGCAGAGCGGTGTACATCAGCGCCAGGCGGTTCTGGTCGTCCGTCAGTGCGGTGCCGCTCCAGCATTGCTCGCTGTCCGCCTCCGTGTCCGGTGCCAGGGCCACGCCCTCATACGTCCAGGAAACGAAGTCCTCGCTGGTGCAATGGCCCCAGTACATCCGGGAAGGGCTGGATGTATACGGCGCATACTGGTAGAACAGATGAACCCTGCCCCGATAGAAGCTGAAGCCGTTGGGATCGTTGATCCATCCGCAGGGGGCCGTCATGTGGAAGCGCGGCCGGTACGCGGGGTTGACTTCTCCCGCGTGCGCCTGGATGAAGGCCTCCGCCTCGGCCCGTCGATTGCTGATGCTCATGCCATGCTCCTTCCGGGATCGCCCTCCGGCAGGGGAATCGGCTGCCCCTTCGGGATGGGCTTGCCCAGGTGCGGGAAGCCCGTGCGGTCAAAATAGACTTTCTGCACGCAGCAATGGCGGGGCAGGGGACTGTCGTCAGGGTTATGCTGCAAAACAGCATGATACGCGATGTACAGGTTCTTTCCATCCGGCGCGCGGAAGAAGGAGGCGTGGCCGGGAGCGTACATGCCATTGCCCGCTGTGAACCAGGGCACGTCGTCCTTCACCCACGCGCTGACGTTCATGGGATCGTCGCCCACAAGCTCCATGATGCCTAGGCCGTATTCATCCACCCAGCATCCATTGAAGAAAAACACGCAGAATGTACGGCTTTCACTTTCGATGAAGAAGGGGCCTTCGTTGATCCGCTGGATGCCGTTATAGGGCGGAATCAGCTCCCAGGGATAGGTTGCCCGGGCGATGCACACAGCCTCGCCCTTGAGCCTGGTGGGCGATGCCATCTCCTGAATCATCAATTTCTGCCGATCCACATCAATGCAGCGGGAAAAGCAAAGGTACAGCCTGCCGTTGCGGCATTGGAAAACGGTGGCGTCAATGGCCGCTTCATCATCGCCCAGTATGCCTGCGAAGTCAAAGCCGTCAAAAGGGTCGTTTGTCCTGGATTCCAGCACAAAGGTCCGCATCCTGCGCTGGGGCCAGTCCTCCGTGGGGTGACAAGCCCGCTCCCTCCTTGCCGAAATACGACCGGGTGGCGTAATACCAGCCGCCGGCGTGGTCAAAGGTGACGCTGGGATCCGCAAAATCCGCGATAACCGGGTTGGCATAGGTCTGCCGGCCTTTGGCCGCTTCGAATTGGGGTACCTGGAAGCCTGATTCTTTGTACAGCATGATCCGTTTTCCTTTCCATCATTTGTTTTCGGAGAAGTACAGCTTCAAAAAATATTCCTCATTGATATAGCCCAGCGCTTGGGCAACCTCCGAAAGGCTCATGCCCTCCCGCTGAGTCTTCTCCCGCACATAGCGCTGCCGCATGATCTGCATATAGCGTTTGCAGCTCATGCCCATGAACTGCGAAAAGCAGCGGCTGAAATGGCTCCGGCTGAAGCCTACCATGGCCGCGACATCCTCGGCCTTCCCGAACAGAACCCGCGGCGTCCGCAGCACCGCAATGGCATGGAGAATTACCCCCGCGCTGTCCTGGGAGAATGACAGCCTGCGCATATGCTCCGTGAACAGCGCCTGCAGGCGAGCCATCTGTGCTTTTATCTCATGCCACGGACAGATGCCGACCCCCTTCATGGAAGCGTCGCGGGCTTCGCTCCCTGGCAGAATGCAGTCAATACCCTGCCACAGCAGGTCGAGCTTATCCCGCACATGGGAGGCGGGGATATACAGCTTTTCGATTCGCGCCGTCAGCTCATTCTTCTCCCTGGAAGAAAGCAGCCACTCCCCTTGGAGCACCTGGTCAAGGAGCGCGCGCTCCTGTTCTCAGTCAAGGGTCGGCCGCGGCGCAAACGTGTAAAGCCGCATCCCGGGCGTCATTTCATACGCCGCATACCGCTGCAATACCTCCTCCAGCGCCCGCTGATCCGCCTGGGCCTGCCGGGCCTGCTCGCCGGTGAGGCTCACAATGATGCTGTCCGGGATCCCCTGTATCCATTCGGTGGTCGGGATGGTCGTGCGCGCCAGGATGACGCGCTCAGCCAGCCGGATCATGGCCGCCCCCTGTCCCTGCATGCTGTGGATGTCGGCTGCCGCTCCGCCCAGGATCAGCAGATCATGGGCCTTCTGCGATCTGCTCCGCAGCACATTTTGCTGAATGCGGGCAAACAGCTTGGCGATCTTTTCCATGTCAAAGTCCGATTTGATGATATAGCCGGAGATATTCCCTTCAATGGCCCGCTGGATCATGGGAAGCTCCGCATGACAGGTCAGGATGATCTTCAGCATTTCCGGCCGGGAACGGCTCAGCTGCTGGCACAGCTCAAAGCCGTCCATCACCGGCATGCTCAGATCGACAAAGGCGACATCCGCCTGGTTTTCCTCAAGCCAGTCCAGGGCCTCCTCTCCGTTGGAGGCTTCCCCCACCACCCGCATGGCGTACGTTTCCCATGGCAGCAGCTGCTTCAGGCTTTTGCGCACAATGGTTTCGTCATCCACCAGCAGCACACGAATGCTATCCACAAATATCCTTCCTTTTTATCTGGTCACTACAAAAATGGATACGCTGTATGGCGGGGCGATCCACGTTCCTTCCTCCCGGGTTTCCAGGATGGCCTGGCTGCTTTCTGTGTTATGCGCGTCCGGCGAGTCGCCCTCAATGCTGTAACGAACGACCTGCGCGCCTTCCATTTCCGGGCAGGAAAGCGCGATGCCGCTGGCCTGGGGATTCACAACGGCCATGGTGATCCGTCCGCTCCCGGCATCCCTGGCCGCGCAGACGCTGATGTACTGATCGCACTGAACGCGGCAGCTGACAGCCACATCCGCCATCTCCCGGCGATAAAGGGAAAGGACATAGCCCGCGCCCTGCATGACAGCCGCTGTATCCGTTGTGGTAATGCACCCCTGGGTGGCGTTGACCGTGCTGGAATAGGCCGCCCCCTGGGCGATATCCGCGTTTCGGATGAGCGTGTTCATGAACACGCCAATCCCCAGGCCGTCCTTGAGGCGGGAGGGCATCGTCGCCTGATCGTAGGCGTATTCCAGCAGCATGAAGCCGACGTTGCGGATGTCCGCGTTGGCCCCGGTGATGGCGCGGTGCTTTCGCAGGCGTTGGCTGAGATTATCCTCCACGCCGGATACATGGGCCGCCACGTCGCCCTCAAAACGCATGGAGTACAAATGCTCGTCCGTCGCGTCCGCATAGCCCACGTTATCCGCCAGCAGACGGCGCGTCCAGCTTTGCGTATTGTCGCCCACGGCAATCAGCGTGATGTCCGGGTCGACGGCCAGCATCGCCTGGGCAAAGGCCCGGTGACGCGGCGCGTATGCCGCAATGTCCATATGGCCCAGCTGCCAGTCGCCGAACATCTCGTTGCCGATGCCGAAAAGCGTGACGCCGTACGGCTCCTCACGCCCGTTCTCCCGGCGCTTTTGTCCCCAGCGGGTATCCGTGCCGCCATTGAGGTACTCCACCTCATCCGCGGCATTCTCCGCTGTGCCCAGGCCGCTGTTGACGACGATCATGGCCTCAGCCCGCAGATACTCGCACATGAACATGAATTCATCCAGACCGAAATCGTTTGGCTCGATGGCGCCGTAAAAGCCCAGCGTTTCCATGCGCTGCTGATCGGAGCGCTTCATCTGCGCCTCATTTTCAAAATTGGTGGCCAAGCCCAGATAATGCAGGTTGCGCTTGGAGCCGCGCCAGTCCCTGTCGCCGATGCCGTCCTTCCAATCATAGCCGCTGACAAAGTTCCCGCCGGGCCAGCGATAGAAGGAGGCGTTGAGCTTCCGCAGCTGCGCCAGCGTATCGGCCCGCAGACCGTTCACGTTGTCGTCAGGCATCAGCGAGACGCTGTCCAGCACCACCGCTCCCGCCTGACAGACGATTTCCAGGAAGCCGTACGCGCTTCCTTCCTCCATGGTGACGGCAAACGAATGCTTCGTCAGCTCCTTCCCCGAGACCGGAATGACCACCTGACGGCTGTCCTGGAGGGTTCGCAGGGTCACAAGGAGCTCGCCATGGCCTTCAGGCGCCGCGGCCCACAGCGAGCCGACATAGCCCCGGGCTTCCAGCGTGATTCCCTGCTGACGGATGCCGCCGCCCGCCGTCAGGCGAACAGCCATGTCGTCTCCGCAGGTCAGCGTGGTTTCCATGGCGACCAGATCCTTTCCGATCGCTTTCCATGGAGAGCTCTTCTTTTCGCCCACGCTGTAAAAGAACTTCCGGTCCTCCACCATCTCCGCCCAGATACCGTTGTAGACGCAGCTTTCGATGTGCTCGATGAACTGCCCGTAAATCAGCGGCGAGATCTCGCCGATAACGCGATCCGGCTGTACGCTGATTTCCGCCGTGGGCAGTCCCTCCGCGCCGACCATGCCGCACAGCAGCGTCAGGACAAGAGCGAGGAGGACGCGCCGTCCCCATCGGATGGGCCGGCTGGCATGATGGGCAGGGTGATTTTCGCTTCCGTTCCGCATATGCGATCTCCTTCCGTGATATTGTCGATCCATAACGTCCCGCCGTAGTCGCTCACAATCGTGCTGACATAGCGGATCCCGATGCCCATGCCAAACCGATTGCTGCCGGAAATCCCCCGCAGTACCTCCGGCTGGATGCCCCGGCCGTTGTCGCATACGCGCAGGCACAGCGTGTTCTCCTCCTGCTCAATTTTCAGGTCGATGCAGCCGCGTTTGTTCTGCAGGCCGTGATAGATGGCGTTTTCAACCAGAGGCTGCAGAATGAACCGCGGGATAAGCACCGGCAGGCGCGGGTCGCCGTGGATGCGGCAGGCAATCTCATTTTCGTAACGGTGCTGATGGATGGTCATGTACTTCTCGATCAGCGTCAGCTCCGTTTCCAGCGTCACCAGGTGCTTGCCGTACTCATCCAGATTGTAATGCAGAATGGACATCAGGGCGTTCATGTACGATTCGATTTCCTGGGTTTGGTTGCAACGGGCCATCCATTGGACGGCGTTCAGGGCATTGTAGAGGAAATGCGGATTGATCTGCATCCGAAGGTGCATCACATCCTTGGCGCGCTTCTCCTTTTCCGCCTGGATCAGCATTTCTTTTTCTTTTCTGATCCGTAAGTCCGCCTGCTCAATGTACTCCAGAATCTGATTGTATTCCACGATGCCGGTATCCTTCAGCGATGCGGGGCACAACGGAATCCCCAGCCGAATGTTCTGGATCACGTCCGTCACGCCCTTGATAGGCCGCTGGATTTTCACGAGGCTCAGATAAACAAGCAGCAGGGCCATCACCCCGGCAGCGATGACCACAAGCGTCATCTGGAACAGCAGCTGCCGGAGCTCTCTGTCATAAACCGTTCTGGGGATGGCGTGGACGAGCCTGATCCCATACGCGTTGGCATCCGATACGAATCGGACAACAGCCTCGGCGCTTTGCTCCTGATGGGATAGCGGCTCGCCTGCCAAATCGGTAAGGTAAACCTTCCCCGCCGCCGTCGCTGCCTCCGAAGCATTGCCAATGGGCATTCCCAGCAGCGTATCCAGCGGCACGCTGCTGACAGTCGGCGCGATGAGGTTTTTCTGATTCCCCGCGGCGCCGACGGGAAAGCGAAAGGACATCATCAGATGATACTGCCCTTCCGTATCCCACTCGATGGGCTGATACAGGATGTAGCCGCTGCTGTTCGCCGCCGGCTCCATCTGCCCGAGCAGCTTCATGGTTCTCTCCGCGTTCAGGTAGGTGGTACCCATGAGGAATTTTTCCTCGTCCAGGTCGAGCAGCAGGCACTCGTTGTTCCGCCACAGCAGCTGGATGTCCAACACGCCCTGGATCCTTTCCTTGCTTTTCGCGCGCTCCCAGTAGCTTTTGTTGTTCAGGTAAGACCAGCCATGCTTCATGGCAACGGAGGTCACGCTGTTCAGGCAGCCTACCATTTCCTCAAAGCGTTCATTGAGGATGGCCATCCGCTGGGATAAGCCATACTCGATGCCCATGCGTGATTTGTCGTCCATGATCCTCCGCATGGGCGAGTAGATCAGAAAGCACAACGTGACCCACACCACAAAAAGAAACAGCAGCAAAGGCCGAAGCAGCATTTTCTTGAGCGGGATCGCTTTTTTGGACGTTTGCATACGGTTACCTCCCTGCGGGCGGCCAAGCGTTATTCCTTCACGGCGCCCAGCGTGATGCCTGTCACGAAAAACTGCTGGACAAACGGATAGACCATCAGAAGCGGCAGCGTGGCGATGACGAGCTTCGCGGAATCAAAATTGCGGCCTGTCACCTCGTTCATCATGGCCATGTAATGGGGATCGGTGATCGTTGTGATGCTCTGCGCCGAAGCCAGATCAATGGTCAGGGAACGGATATACGTTTGCAGAGGAACCCATTGCCCCTTGGTCATCACGATCATGCCCCGGAAATAATCGTTCCAGAATCCGACGCCGCTGAACAGCATCACCGTCGCGACAATCGGCATGGAGATGGGCAAATCGATGGAAGTCAGTATTTTGATGTGCGTCGCGCCGTCCATCTGGGCGGATTCATACAGCGCCTTGGGCAAATTGCGGAAGTAATTCATCATCAGGATGGCGGAGCCGATGGTCACCAGGTCAGGCACGACAAGGGCGGCAAAGCTGTTGGTCAGGCCCATGCCGGTAATCAGCAGATACCATGGCACCAGCCCGCCGCCAAACATGTTGGAAAACAGCAGATACGTCATGTATCGGTTGCGGGCGGGAAACTGCTTTTTGCTCAGAGACATCGGATAGGCAATCAGGATGGTCGTCGTCAGCTGCGCCAATGTGCCCACCACCGTGCGCAGCGCTGAAACGCCGAAGGACGTGACATACTGCCCGTCCCTCAGGATGTATTCATACGCCGCCAGCGTAAACTCCCTGGGCCAGAAGCTTACCGTGCCCGACTGCACCATCATTTTCGAGGAAAAGGACAGGGCCAGCACATGAAGCAGCGGGAGCAGGCAGCCCAGAACCATCAAACCAATGATACCATATGCCGCAAAATCAAATATTCGTTCACCTTTGTACCGTTTCATGACAGGACGCCTCCTTCCTCAGAAAATGCTGTAATTCGCAAATCGCTCCGCCAGATATTTCGCCAGCATCGTCAGGCCAAAGCAGATCACAGACTGCATCAGGCCGATGGCGGTGGAGATGGAATACTGGCGGTTGATAAGGCCCATGCGGTAGACATAGGTGGAAATAACGTCGCCTGTCTCATAGACGACGGGAGAATACAGGTTGAAGATCTGGTCAAAGCCCGCGTCCAGGATGCCGCCGATCTGCAGGGTCGCGATGAGGATCACCGTGGTGGAAATGCAGGGCAGGGTGATCGAGAAGATACGGCGCAGCCGACCGCACCCGTCGATGGCGGCGGCCTCATACAGGCTGGGATCAATGCCGGTCAGGGCCGCGATGAAAATAATGGCCGAGTAGCCGAATTCCTTCCAGACAGAGCTCATGATGATCGTGCCCTGAAACAGATCATTGCTGCCCAGGAACCAAATGGGCGCGTCAATCAGCTTCATCTGCATCAGGAACTGATTCAGCGTGCCGTCGGTGGACAGCATGGAGCGCACGATGCCCGCCAGGATGACCCAGGAGAGAAAATGCGGCAGATAGACGATGGTTTGCGAAAGGCGGCGAAAACGGATGCTGCGCAGTTCGTTCAGCACAACGGCAAAGAAAAGCGCGACCAGCTGCGTCAGCAGGTTTTTGCCCACGGCGATGACCACCGTGTTTCGAATCAGTTCAGGCGTATCCGGCATTTTGAATATGTAGGCAAAGTTTTTCCAGCCAACAAAGGTCGAGCCCAGAATCCCTTTGGTGACCTTGAAGTTTTCAAAGGAGATCGCAATGCCGCCCAGGAGCGGAATCGCGCCGAAAATAAAGATGGCCAGCATCGGGAGCAGGAGCATCGCGTGCAGCGGCCATGTATCCCGAAGGGTCACCATTCTGTTCTTTTTCTCTGTTCTGCCGCCGTGTACCATGCGTCCTCCACCTTCTCCTGTTATTTCAGATGGAGCGAGGAGGAATGCCTCCTCCCCGCTCCAATGCTCTTTGGGATCCGTCAGCGCTTGGCCACCTCGGTCAGCTCGCTGATGACATCGGCGCCGCCAGGGACGGCCACAGCTGAACAAACTCATCGAAGGCGTCAATGCTCAATTCGCCCAGGGCGATCTTGGTGTAGTATTCGTTCTGCAGCTTCTTCAGGGAAGCGCCATACTCCATCCAGGATTCGGACGCGTTGATGTCGAAGGTAGCGGGCGCGACGTTCACCGCGATGCCCGCCTGGTCCGCCTTGTACAGGTTCAGGCAGCTGTCGCCGAAGACCAAGTAGTTGGAGACCCAGGGGATGAAGTCCTCCGAAGTGAAATAGGCAATATAGTCGCCGTTGTACTTCTCGCTGTAGAGCATGTCGAACTTCGGCACCAGCTCCAGCATCTCGCCGGGCAGCTCGTCATAGGTGATCTCGCCGTCATAATACTGCTGCAAAAGCCCGGAGAAGGTGGAGTGCTTGTCATAGCGGTCAAAGTTGCAGACAAAGGGGAACATGGCGTTGGAGTTGAACATCCCTTCGTCGCCATAGAGTTCCTTCAGCTCGCCAAGGATGTCAAAGGAACAGGTATAGCCTGTCATGGCCTGAAGGTTGGCAATCTTCATAACGGCTTCCGCTACCTCGTCGGAGGCATCCTTCATGACCACAACATACTCGCCGGCAGGGTTCACCATGGGGTTCACATAACGGCCTTCGCTGTTCATGGGCGCCGCATAGCACAGCCACAGCGCGCCCTCGGTGCACATGTCATAGCCCACGCACTGCCACCAGGGCGCGATCACGATGCCGCACTTGTTGGCGTAAACAGCCTCGTTCACCTCATCCCAGCCCATGGTGGCAAACTCGCGCTGGATCAGCCCTTCCTCCACCAGAGCGGCAATGAACGCCAGGGCTTCCTTCGCTTCCGCCGAAATACCGCCGTAGATAACCTCGGTTTTGTCCTCGTTCCAATGGAAGGAAGAGGGGAAGGCATTCATCGCGTGGAAGATGCTTTCCAGGGAGGCGGACGTCGCGCCATCGCCGGTATTCTGGCGATAGAAGGTGGGCTGGACGCCAAAACCCCAGGTATCATGCTCGCCGTTGCCATCGGGGTCTTCGTTCTTGAAGGCGCGGGCAATGTTCACCAGCTCCTCCAGCGTGGCGGGAGCTTCCAGACCGACCTTCTCCAGCCAGTCCTGGCGGATGTACACCATCGCGGCGCCGGAATTGCCGGATTCCTGACGCGGCAGAGCATACAGCTTGCCGTCAAAGGTGCAGCCATCGAAGATGACGCCCGTGTAGGCGTAGGCTTCCTTCAGGTAATCGGACGCATAAGTGTTGTAAATCTCGGTCATGTCCTTGAGCAGACCGGCTTCCGCCAGCTCCTTGAGCATTTCGCCATTGACCTTCATGGCGTCAGGGTAGTTCTGGCCCGCAAACAGCAGGGACAGGGTATCATAGTAGTTGGCGGCGGGGATCATCTGATCGTAAACGATGTCGATGTTCAGCTGCTTTTCCAGTGCCCGCGTATACCAGTTGTCCTCCTCGGTGTCGCTGCCAAAGTAGGTCAGGTTCGGATCGCTCTGGTGGATGATCCTCACCGTTACAGGGTCTCCGTCAGAAACGGGAGCGTACGCTTCCCCGGCGTAAGCGACTTCGTGACCGAAGGTAACCACGCCGTCCTCCGTTACCGCCGATGCGCAGCCGATGCAGCTGAGCATCATCGTCAGCGCGAGAACCGTTGCCAGGATCTTCTTCATGGTTGTTCTCCTTTCTTTTGTCCAGTCGTTGGACGATGGTACAAGTATATCAACCATGGTTTTCAATATCTATGCAAATTTGTACTTGTTTTTCGACCAAATGTGCTAATGTGAAAAGATCATGATCGTATCATTCGTGCGGAAGAAGTCTCCCTTTGTTCTCCGCGGCATTGCCGCGCCTTTCTGCCAAATCAAAAAGTCACGCTCCTTCAGAGCGTGACTCAACCCCATTGTCATACTGCCGACATGATGATTATCCCATCGTTTCCGGGTCGTCGTCCTCCGTATCGTCTTCATGGTCGGTATCGCCCTCATCGGCCGCTTCCATCGCAAGGATGCCGCCGCGTTCCGGCTCGCCCACCGCCCTGGCGCCCACGGGCATGGCTTCCTCCTGGGTGGGTGTGCCAAGGCCGGAGGCGGCCTCCATGCGGGCGATGCCCTCGGCCCAGTCCTCGTCCTCCTCCGGCGCGTCCTCCAATTCCGGGTGATCCTCCATCACCGGGGGCTCCTCCGCCAGGGCTTCCAGGTCGGGTGCGGTCTCCTCCGGCGCGGGTTCCTCCGTCCGCTCCGTTTCCGGCTGCTGAGCCTCGTCGCTTGTCTTCATGGTCTGGTCATCCTCCTTGTCCGATGCTTCTTCGGCGGTATCCACCACCACCGGCTCCTCCCCGGGCAGGATGGCCACGAAGGTATCCTCCCGAACGTCCGACGCCTCGGTGGAGACGGGCTCCTCCGCCGCAGCTTCCTCCGCAGGCGCGGCGGGCTCCTCCACCGGCGGCTCCGGCGCCTCGACGACCTCCGGCCGAACCGCCGCGCCCAGCACCCACACCACCGCGCCCAGGCATCCCAGCCCCAGGAAGCCTCCCGCCAGCAGGTAGGGTTCCGTCAGCGTCACGCGGAACAGCGTTTGACCCGTTTCGGGCATCCAGCCCCGCAGCGCATCGGCCACGGGAGCCGCAAAGTGCCACAGCGCCGCCCCCGCCAGGCATCCGGCCACGCCGCACAGACCCTCCAGCGCCCGGCCTCCGCCGGTCATCGCCAGGGCCGTTCCGGGGGTCATGCCCGTGAGGCCCGCCGCCGCGCCGAAGATCACCCCGCCCAGGATCACCCCGCCGTTCAGCGGCGTGACCACCAAATCATCCACGTCAATCACCGCCAGCCAGCCCAGGAAGGCCACCAGCATCATGCCGACGCCCAGCGCGTACAGCAGCGCTTTCACCACGCTGCGGCTGCGAAGCGCCAGCGCGCCCGTCACCCGCTCCCGTTCGGTCAGACCAAGGCGCTGCACGGCCATGCCCAGCAGAAGGCCGCCGACGCCGCCCATCACAAGATCCGTCATTCGCCGCGCCCATCCTTTCTCATCCGAAGCCTTGCCGCCGTCAGCCCTGCCAGCCATGCGGCAAGTACAAACACATAGGCGCTGATGTTCCCCTGCAACAGACCGGTCAGCGCCATGCCGTCCCCGCCACCGGCCAGGGCGGCGGCCAGGGTCATCACCAGGCCCCCCAGAAAGCACGCCAGACACCCGCGCCAGGTGGATACCCGGCGAACGCTCTTGCGCCGCAGCCTTCCGGGAAGCGCCGCCAGAAAGGCCCCGGGAATCATCATCACCGCCATGGCCAGAAAGAAATCCGCCCGGGCCGTTTCGCCCAGGAGCCGCCGCACCTGGCCATACGCCGCCAGGAAATCAATCCGCCCGGCCAGAATGAAAATCACAGCGGAGGCCGCCGTCAGCCACAATCCCCGCCTGAAGGGTCTGTTCAGCACCGTTTTCGTTTCGTCCACAACAAAAAGCCTCCCGGTGTCCTTTTGAGGACAGTATGCCCGGAAGGCATCGCCGCTATTCCGTTGTTACAGGCAGCGCAGGCAGCAGCTCAGCGCCCGGGCGGTCTCTTCGGCGGCAAGGGCGGACAGCGGAGGCACATGAATGAACAGCCCCCGATAGCCCATCCGCTCCTGGGCCTCCATCAGGGCATAGTACAGATCGTTGCACACATAGGCTCCGGCACTCAGGGAAAGCCGCGCCGACAGCCCTGCCTCCCGCATGGCGCGAACCATGTCGTTCACCGGCAGACGGGTCATGAAGGCGTCGGCGCCCTCGGGGACGATGGGCTGCCCTTCGTAGCGCGCCCCGGCATTGTCGGCCAGGGAAGCCATCCGCCAATTGACCGCCACCAGCTCAGGCGTCACCTCGGCGCGGCTGCCCGCGACGCCGCAGGCAATCACCACATCCGGCCGAAGCCGTTCAGCCTCCGCCAGCAGCAGTTCGCCGCACCGGCCAAAGACCACCGGCAGGCGGCACTTGCGGATGTCGTGGCCCTCCGCGCGCTCCGGCAGGCGGCTCACCGCCTCCCAGGACGGGTTCACCTGATCGCCGCCAAAGGGCTCAAAGCCCGTGATAAGAATCCTCACCGCCGCCACCTCCATGCTGATGCTGCCTTCAGCATAGCACGCGGGAGACCGCGGCGTCAACCTCTGCAGCCCGCAGAATCATCCCGAGAGACAGAGGAGCGCCCAGGCCTCATTCCGCCGGGCTTCGCTGGGCGTCCTCCCAGGCCTTGCGAATGGCGCCGATGACGTCCCCGTGGCTATCCCGCAGGGAAATGGTGGCCGAGGAGGTCACATCCGCCAGCATGGCCTGATCCGCCTCCGTCAGCGTGCCATACTTGGCCGCGTCCGCCTCGTTTTCCTCCTCTGGCCGCAGGGGACGCCCCGTCACATCCGAGCAATACTGCCCGAACCAGGCTTCCGCTTCCTCCACGGTTTTGCCGGTCAGCAGGCGCTGGTAGGCGTCCATCTGCTCCCGCCAGGTTCCCGCGGGTAAACGGTAGGCGTCTCCGCGCTGGGTTTTGCTCTCCCAGGCTTCGACTTCCGCCAGAAAGTTATCCTCCGTGTCAGGCGTTTTGCCCTCGGTCTTCCCCTGGGCGTCATCCCACAGGGCGAAGCCGCCCTGCCCCGGAAAGCCGCTGAAATGCGGCATGCCGACATCCTTGGCGTTGGGGGTGGCGACCTCCAGCTGGTCAATGGCCAGGCGCAGAATCCGTCCGCCCTCGTCGAACAGGCCGTGGACGAACACAACGTTGAAGCTGTACACGGGGTTGCCGGCGTCATCCTTGCCGGGGCCCACGCGGCCCGTGGCCGTCATGCCCAGGCCGGAGAGGGTCTTGTCCTGGGCCGAGGGGGCGGCGGAGGGCGGAGGCGCGTCGGAAGCCGAGGGGGCGGCCTCATCCTCGCCCAGGGCCATGCGGACAGCCTGACGCAGGGCGTCGCTGGTGCGCGTGGCGCCGCTGACGCCGTCCACATCCCAGGTGCCCGCCGTCACCATCCTGTCAGGAAGCGCGTCAATGGCCCGGGTGCCCACGCCGTCGGTTTCGTGATGCTCGGTGATCTGCACACCTTGCAGCTTTCCCTGATCCATGGTGACCATCACCTTCAGGGTTCCGCCATAGCCTTCCGCCTGCCCCACGCGCTCCTCCGCCGTCACCGCGCAGGCGCAGGCCATGGTCGTCAGGAGCAGCCACAGCGCCAGTTGCCGCCGCTTGTTCATGCCGTTTCATCCTTTCTACCGCTGAATGCTGCCTTTAGCATGGGGAAAATGCAAAAAAATATTCCCACAGCAGGCAATGATCTCACTTTTCCGCCAGCCTTAGCAGGAACTTTCGCTTCCCATAGAGAATATTGCATGGGTGAATACGGCGTATCCTGCCCTTTTCATGAAAGAAATAGCAGAGATGGTTCGTTGTATAGGAAACCCAATGACCTTGCGGAAGGCAGGTGCTTCCACCGATATGAAGAAGCAAAGCAAACGCGACCCCATTAAGATCATGCTGATTTTGACCGTGTGCCTGACGGTTCTGGCCGCCGCGGCAACGCTGATCGGCAACGGCATCGCCGGCTATCGGAAGAACGTCCTCACCCAGCGCCAGGAGGAGGCCCAGGCCATCAACGCCCAGCGCGACCAGGAATACGCCAAGGCGCTGTCGGAATTCCAGGCCTCCACGCCCCAGTCCGGCGCCAACCTGGCCTGGCCTCTGCCCAAGGCGGAGGGCTGGGATGTGGTGGATCTGACCAACTATCCCCTGGAAAGCGCCACCACGGTTTCCCTGAGCCGGGAAGAAGTCATGAACAACGGTATGCTGCTGGTGAACGAGTGGCATTCCCGCCCGGAGGACTTCTCCGAGGCGGCGCTGACCAGCATCGGCACCCGAACCGGCGGCAAGGTGCAGGTGTCCAACTATAACCTGCTGCTTTTCCCCGATGCGATTGACGCCCTGCAGGAGGCCGTCGCCGCCGCCGCCGAGGCGGGCCATGAATACTACATGGTGGATGAGGCCTACCGCACCTATGCCCGGCAGGAGGAGCTCTTCAACAAGAAGATGGCCGAGTTTACCAACCGCTATTCCGGGGATGAGCTGATTACCCGCACCAAGCGGGAGGTGAACTACCCCGGCACCAGCGAGTTCAACTCCGGCCTGGCCTTCACCCTGCGTCTGTACAAGCGGGGCGACGCCTCCGTGGGTCAGCCGGCCTATGTGGAAACCCCCGCCGGCATGTGGATGAACGAGAATTGCTGGCGGTACGGTCTGGTCTTCCGCTTCCCGAAGATGGATTATCCCCTCAAGGGCACCTCGGACAAGAGCTACAAGACCGGCGTCAGCGCCACCCTGCGGGCCTATCGCTATGTGGGCAAGGGCAACGCCGCGGTGATGCACACCCTTGACCTGTGCCTGGAGGAGTACATTGAGTACCTTCAGGAGCATCCCCACATTGCGGTGTTTGAGAATGGCAACCTGCGCTATGAGATCGTCCGCCAGTATGTGGGGGACACCAATCCCTCCTTCCAGGTGGAATTGACCAGCCGCGCCCGGAATTATGTTTCCTCCCTGGACAATATGGGCTGCGTCATCACGGTGTTTGAATACTGATGAAAATACAACAAGGGCCGTTCCCGACATAGGGAACGGCCTTTGCTTTGCTGGATGCTGATAAGGCTTCACGCTGGCGGAAGGAGGACGCCGCTCTTACCCCAATTCCGCCAGAACGACATTCCGCACCTTGCGGATGACGGGATCAAAGGAACCGTGAAGGACGTTCTGCATCACCACAAGGCTCAGGCGCTCATGGGGGAAATTGGCGAAGTAGGTGCCCATCATGCCGTCCCAGCCATATTCGTCCTGCCGGGCCATGCCGGCCCAAAGACCGGGCGCGATGCATACGCGCATCAGCTTGCCATAGCTGAAGCCGTCCCGGCAGTCGCCCATGTCAGCGAAGGGGCCGTCGGTCAGCTGGGGCTGGGTCATGAAGCGCACGGTGGCGGGGCGCAGAAGCTGCAGTCCGCCGTAAGCGCCCTCGTGGAGCAGCATATCGGCGAAGGAGGCATAGTCGTCCATGGTGGAGCGAAGCCCGCCGCCACCGGCGATATAAGCGGGCATATGGTCGAAATCGCCGATGCCGAAATACACCTGCCGGGAGGGGATCAGGCCCTCGGGCGTCCGACCGTAGGCGGTCACCAGGCGATCCTGCTTCTCTCCGGGGACGAAGAACGCGGTGTCCTTCATGCCCAGGGGAGTGAAGAATTCATCCGCCAGGAATTCGGCCAGGGGCTTGCCGGAAACAACCTCAATCACCGCACCCAGCACGTCGGCACAGGTGCTGTACCGCCAGCGCGTGCCCGGCTGGAAGGCCAGGGGCAGCTCGCCGATACGGTTGGCAAGCTCCTGGGTGGTCATGCCGTTGCCGGCTTCGATGCGCTGATCGGCCTCATGGAACAGGCTGGCGGCAGCCCGGCCGGCTTCATCGCTGCCGTCGGGGTAGCTCAGTCCCGCCGTCATGCCCAGCAGATCCATGATGCGCACGGGCCGCCGCGCCGGAACCAGGCCTTCCGCCGTAGCCACCTTCTGCTGGTGGAAGCCGGGGAGGAAGGCTGACACCGGGGACATCAGATCCAGATCGCCGCGCTCCATCAGCAGCATGGCGGCCGCGGAGACGATGGGCTTGGTCATGCTGAACATGCGGAAAATGCTGTCCCGGCGCAGGGGCGCGGCGGACGCCAGATCAGCAAAGCCCGCCTGGCTGTACAGAACCTCCTGGCCGTTTTGACGCACCAGCACGGAAATGCCCGCGGTCTCCTGGTGATCGACGGCTCGCCGCAGGCATTGGGTTACACGCTCCTGAAGGGTCATAGGAATTCCTCCTCGCTGATTTGATGGGATGGGTGGCATCCATAGGTGCGGTTATTCTGTCAGAGCAAGCTGCTGACCTGTATACAGCGGGTTTTCCATCAGCTCCGCGTGGTTGCCGACAAAGGCTTTTGCGGCTTCCTGATCGCCCTGCAGATGCCATGTGAACCACGCTGTAACATAGCCGTCGGCGCAGTACAGCATTTCGCCATGGTTTCGGCCTGGCTTCAGCGCCATTGCCTTGGGCGCGGCGATGCGCCGGAACATCAGGCTCAGCTTGTCCGGGGAGATGACATCGTTCGTCTGGGCCGCCAGCAGCAGGGTCGGGATGGCGGTCTGGGCAGAATCGTAGGGCATGCCCAGGGCGGCGGCCATTTCCTCCTCCGTGGGCGAAAGGCTGACCGCGCATTGGTAGAGTGCCTTGTGTTCCTGGGTGTTGATGGCGTTGAAGACGCCGACGCCGCCCTGAGAGTGTCCGACAATGCCGATATGCGTCAGATCCGCCTTCCGGTAAAGAACGCTGGCGGGGTCCTCGTTTTCGCTGAGAAGGCAGGCCAGGGTCGCGTCGGCGGAAGCGCCGGTGCAGGTGCTGGGATCCTCATTGCCAAGGACGATGAAGCCCCAGGAGGCAAGGTGCTCGAACAAGGCCGGATACCTGGAGGCGGTTACGCCTGTCCCGTTGACAAAAACGACCACAGGGCAGGGGTCATGCTCACCCTCAAGGGCCTGGGGGTAGTAGATCACATGCTTGCCCCAGGGCTCGGGCGCAGCCTTTTCCATGCGGGCGGGCCGCTCGCTGCCCATGGCCAGGTATTTGGCCTCGATGGCGCCGCCTGTCTGAACCGTTTCGGTGTAATGTTCCGGCACCATGATGGCCGTCATCGCGCTGGTCAGCATTTTCCTGAGGGCGAAGCCCAGCAGCGTCAGAATTACCGCGATGACCGCCACGGCGATGAGCACGATCTTCAATGCTGTTTTCATGGTTTTCTCCTGGTGCGCCGGTTCAGCTGACGGAAGGCTGCATGACGCAAAACACGCCAAAGCAGCCAGGCCGCTTTGGCGATGGATTTACTTGTTGCTGAAGGTGACGATGGGGTTCACGCTGGCGGGCTTGCTCAGGCCGATCTCATTGACGCAGCGCAGCGCCAGGTTGGCGGCGTCCAGCACAGCGGTGGAGGTGATGGTTGCGCCGGAAAGCGCCTCGATGCTGCCGCCGTTCTGCCCGTCCAGGCCGACGAACTGATCCTGGAAGGCAGGCTCCTTGGCCCGCGCGCCGAAGCCGGCGGTTTCGGCAAAGTTGGTGTCGCCCACCACGCAGCCGGTGACCACGCCGTCCAGGCCCACGCCCAGGGTGACGGCCACCGGGCCGCCGTAGCCCGTCACGGAGGCGGTGACGCACCAGCCGACGGTTTCGCCGCCGGATTTGGCTTCGTACAGGCTGTCAACGCCGTAGTCCTCATTGACCTCGATCTCCGCGTAATCCTCCGCCGGCATCACCGCGGCAAAGGAAGTCCGCAGCGCCGCCATCTGATACTCCGCGATGGGGCCCTTGGTCACAGCGTTGGTCAATGCCAGCACCAGGGCAGCCACCACCGCGATAATTCCCAGCACCGCGAACGCGGGCAGTCCCTTCCGGGCCTTGTTGTTCTCCATGATATTTCCTCCTTGTGGCAGGCCCTGAGGAGCCTGTGCCGTATGGTCATCGGAGCGTCAGTGCGTATCGCTCCGCGAAACCTTTGGTTGCTTCCGCCTGCCCCTGGGTGTCGATCAGCAGGCCGTCGTAGCCTTCCCGCTCCAGCAGACGCAGGGCTTTCTCCCGGCCCAGCACCACGCAGGCGGTGGCCAGGGCGTCGGCGTCCATGGAGCTGGATGAAACGATGGTGGCGGAGGCGATGCCCGTATCGGCGGGCAGGCCCGTGGCGGGATCCAGAATGTGATGGTAGGTCGCGCCGTCCCGGGTGAAGCACCGCTCGTAAGTGCCGCTGGTGACGACGGAAGCATCCGTGACGCTGACGACGGCCATGGCCTGTTCGGGCTGCGACGGGTCGGCAATGCCGATGCGGAAGGGTGCGCCGCCGTCCTTGACGCCCACGGCGTACACGTTGCCGCCGAAGTTCAGCGTGCCCGTAACGCCGCGCTCCCGAACCATTCGCGCCAGCTGATCCGCGATGTAGCCCTTGGCGATGCCGCCCAGATCGAGCTGCATCCCGGCGGGAAGGGTGACCGTGCTGCCCTCGCCCAGGACAAGGCGGCTGTCGTCTGTCAGCGGCAGCGCGGCCAGACGTTCCTGGTCGGTGGGCATCCGCATGGTGCCGCCGGTGAAGTCCCACAGGGCGGACAGGGGGGCGATGGTCACGCGGAAGGCGCCGTCGGTCATGGCGCTGATTTCCTTGGCGCGGCGGAGGATCGCCCAGGTTTCGGGATCCACCGTGACGGTCGCGCCCTCAGCGCGGTTGATGCGGTCGATGTCGCTGCCGGCGACGGTTTTGCTCAGCAGCCGCTCGTATTGCCCGCAGGCCTGCCACAATTCGGTGAGAAGCTCCTGGGAGCCGCCGTTCAGGGTAATGGTCACCACGGTATCGAAGTAATAGCCCACGCCGCTGACGGGCTTTGCCGGGGCCGCGCAGGCGCTGAGGGCAAGCAGGAGCAGAAGGCACAGGGCTACCGTGCGTTTGTTCATGGCGCCACCGCCAATTCCACGCTGACCCGGTTGGGCAGACAGATGATGAAGGTCTGCTGGGGCCGCGTTTCCCAGTTGCTCAGGGTGACGGCGCCCATATGGACGCACAGCTGATTGTCGCAGGTGGAGGACGCCATCACCGCGCCCTCCGCCGTCACGTCGATGACGTTGACGCGGCCATTGCCCTGATCCACGGTGAGCCGCTGGGGCCGCGACAGCGGAACGCGCGCGTATTCCCGACCGTCCACGGTGACGATGACCATGCTTTCCGCCGTCCGGGAAAGGAGCAGCGGGGACAGCGCCATCAGCCCGACGGCCAGCAAAACCACGCCGCCGATGAGCAGCAGATTTTTTCGTTTCATGATCCTCCTGACCGGATTTTTCCGGCAAGCTGAATTATAGCATGTTTGGAAAATCCGTGTCAACACTGGGCGGGGCTCTGCGGATATTTTCCTGCGCGTCACAGGAAAACAGCCGACCGTGATACCACGTCGGCTCAACCTGTCGGAAGAGTCCTTGGAGGTGTCGGAGGGCCCGCAGGCCCTCTGACTTTTAATCGAAAATCGGCGAGCCCCTTCGGGGCGGTTAAACGGGGCGAAGCCCTGTATGCCGATTTTCGTACTTTTTCGTCAGAAAAAGCTTCCTTTAAGGGCGGGGCGGC
>CBFFZW010000010.1:0-80209 GCA_965646445.1 uncultured Christensenellales bacterium
CGCACTGGAAACGAGCATCACGAAAGTCAGAGCCAGAGCGGTCGCGAGAGTCAGCTTTTTACGCATGGTTTTCTCTCCTTTTTTCCGTTCGTCTTGGGTCTCAACCATTCATTCGTAGCCGTTTGAATTGAACCTTAGATCTCAAACACCAGGGCAGGATCAGCCGTCTCGGGATTGTGCAGGAAGGCACCGCAGTCCTTCTCCATCAGCTCTTCGTAGGTGGGCCAGGACACCTCGATCTGCTTGGTGGGATCCATGGCCATCATCCAGTTGATGACCTCCAGAGCACCGGAGAGGTGACGGCCAACGCGGTAGCGGATGGGGGAACCGAAGTCGTCGTTGTAGTCCACATAGGTCAGACCATGCTCGGCGGCGGTGTTGAGGAACTCATCCTTGCCTTCGGTCTGCAGGGTGGGCGTCATGGGGCCAACGATCCAGTCGGTGAAGGGCTGGGGGGTCTCCATCAGCACGGCCAGGGTGTCGCTGAAGTCGCCCCACTCACGATGGGACAGGCCGCGCAGGTTCTTCGGGGAAGCCTCACACTTCATGTAGAAGCGATCCGCGGACAGGCTCATGGAAGCCATCATCGCCATGTCCAGGGCGCGGTCATGGGCCACATAGGTTTCCACAACGGGGTACATGACAGCCGCCTCATGGCAGTCGATGGCCATGTCGACCTTCTCGTTGCGGATGATCTCCATGATGCCGTAGCACACGCGCTCGATCAGCATGCCGTTCTCACGGCCGGGATAGCCGCGGTTGACGTTGCGGATGTCCTGATAGGTCAGCTGAACGTTGGAGGGATAGTGCACATAGGTGAAGGGATCCGGCCAGGAATCCAGGGGATTGGCCCAGCGGTCGCCGTTCTTGTACTTCACGGTGCCCCAGTCCGTCTCCACCTCGTACCAGGAGGGATAGGCGTTGCCCAGCATGCCCGTGGTGGTGGCGCTGCGGTTGGCCTGGGGGATGATAATCATCCGGCCCTTTGTCACCTTCACGTTCTCCAGCAGAACATAGGCGGACAGGCTGGCGGCGGGCTCATAGGGATGGGTGCCGCCAACGTAGAGGACGGTAGCGCCTTCCACGCCGGAATCATAGAAGAAGACGGGGGTATCGCCGAAGGTACCCTTCAGGCTGGGCACCCACTCGCTGAGCATCCGCATCTCCGTCAGGCCCTCGGCGGCGACGACGGTTTCCTTGGTATGCCGGTGCGTGTAGAAGTCAATACTGGCCACGCCTGCCAGAACAAGCGCTAAAACCAGCACGAGGATCTTTGTCAGACCGCTCTTTCCGATTTTCTGAGTCATGTTCCTCTCCTCCTATTACTTGATCTGCAGAATGCGCAGGAGAAACGGGAGCAGGCAGTAGGCGTAAATGATGTCGTTCACGATACCCTTGTTCTTTTCCCGCTTGAACAGATGCTTAACCAGAAAGAAGCAAGTAACTGCCGCGAAAGCCATATAGATCCAGTGGATCACGTCTTGCAGAAAGACCATACCGCTTCTCCTTTCTTAGATGAGGAATGTGAAGAAATTGGGCCAGATCATCATCGACAGAGCAATCAGCCCCAGCACCAGGCAGGGCACAAGCACCGCCAGGAGGAAGGACGTATACTTGCCCTCATAGCCCACAGCCTCAATGGCCAGACGGCCCGTGATACGGGACGGGGGCAGGCAGTCGCCGATGGGGAACATCAGGCTCAGAGCCACCGCGACGATCTTGGGATCAAAGCCCATGGAGTTGAACAGGAAGATCAGCGGAGCGCCGAACACAACCGCGCTGCCGTAGTTCAGGGCGCCCTGCAGGAAGGGAGCGACGAACAGCACGGTGATGTAGATCCAGATCACGGGCAGGGTGATGAAGGTGATGCCGATCAGGCCCTTGACGCCGGAGGCGGACATGGCGTTCTGCAGCATACCCACGCTCAGCACGGTGGCGATCAGGGGGAAGATCTGCTCGAAGGTGTTGTTCAGCACCTTGCCGTAGTCCTTCAGCTTCATCTTCTTGGGGTTGCAGATGACGGCGGCCACAGCGGCCAGCGCGAACATCAGCGGCAGGCCCAGAACGGGGATAGAATGGGCCGCGAAGTTGGACAGCAGGAACAGCGCAATCAGCACCACCAGGGGGGTCAGGATGCGCCACCAGCTCATCTTCTCGCCTTCCTCAGGCAGGCTGGCCAGGATCTCTTCCTTGCTCTGGCGCTTGGTACCCCAGCCCAGGAAGATGATGGTGAAGATGGAGACGATGACCAGCGGCGCCAGCAGCGGCAGGTCGAAGCCCACATAGGGGATATCGGCGCCGGAAGCGATCATCATGGCCCACAGGTTCACAGGCGGGCACGCGGCGCTCATGATGGCGAACATAAAAACAAAAGCGGCGGTCTTCTTCTTGGACAGACCCATGGCGCCGACCACGGTGGCCACCATGGAGCCAAGCACAAAGATGGAGATGCTGCCCGCGCCGGTCAGCGCGCCGGGGATCAGCATGAACAGACCCATGAAAGCCAGCAGAATCCACTTGCTGTTGAAGCGGCTCACCAGACGGCGGGTAATGCTGGTGATGGCGCCGGAGGCGGAGTACAGGCTCACGAACACCGACGCGGTGATGAACAGAATGGCGATATCCAGGTTGACGAACAGGCCTTCCACCAGGATACCGGCGAAATTGGTTGTCCAGCCAAAGCACACAGCGCCCAGCACGCCCACCACAGCCGTGATGGCCAGGGAAATATCAGGCGACTTGAGGAATTTGGTGCTCAGGATGAATGCTGCCACCATAGCAACAAGAATGATCGATGTACTTAAGTACAAGGACATGAACGTTGCCCTCCTTACCTTGCATGATTTGTTTAATCGCCGGGCGGCGGAGCGCAAAGCGGCGCTTTACGCTCCCCTCCGTCCGGTAGGAAAGCGACTTACTCAGCGGTCTCCTTGGCAAACGCCTGCTGAATCACAGAGATGAAGTCCATGGAGTTGTCCAGGATGGTCAGCGGCACACCGTACTCTTCCTTGATCTTGTCGAAGCGGCCGTCGGTGTTGGCGTCGGTGACAACGATCATCCAGGAAGCCAGGGGGCACACGGCGTCGATGCAGCGCTCGTTGGCGTTGGTGGGAGAGGTGGAACGCTTATCCTTCTCCAGCAGCACGGCGATGACGGGAACTTCCTTCTCGTTGGCGCGGGCCATGACCTCGTTCACGCGGGCGATTTCCTCATCAATGGTGATGCCGGTGGCGCCCAGGCCCTTGTCGGTGGAGCCGATCACGATGACGATGGCGCCGTAGTCGCGCTCGTCCACGTCAGCGGCGTAGGGAACGTCCACATAGAAGTAGTCTTCCTGATCCACCAGCGTGCCGGCGCGGCTGACGAGCAGGTTGCCCATCTTGCCGCCAGGGCCCTGGCCGGCGTTGGTAATCATAAACGGCGTCTTGCAGGGCACAACCGCGTCACCGGAGATCTCGGCAAGCGCAACGGCGGAAACACTCAGAACAACACACAGGGCAAGGACGAGACTGATGATCTTCTTCATTGTACGATACTCCTTCTTCCATATAATAGAGGATCCTTAGGGATTCCAGCCGACCAGGCACTCGAAACTAAATAGAACATATGCGTGCAGCACTCATGCACCGTCAACCTTCCCCCCCTTTCTTATGCTATTCACCATCAGGGATGCGCACGCTCATCCCTGTATAGCCACTGTTATATGGATATTTTACAATCTTATGCGATAAATGTACAATAATGTCGTTTTGTAGCGCTATAAAAAAAATCTATACTGAATATTTTGAAAACCGCGCCAGGCCCGCCCTTTTATGCTATACTGATAATGGCATATTTTTTACTGACATTTTTGAGGTACACAAATGATTAACAGCCATCTTTGGGAAATCCTTGTGGCCTTTCACCAGTGCGGCACGCTCAGCGCGGTGGCTGAGAAGCTGTATGTGTCCCAGCCGTCGCTTTCCGCGTCCATGAAGCAGCTGGAAAAAGACCTGGGTGTAACCCTGTTTGATCGAACCAAAAACCGCATCCAGCTCAATGAGGTAGGCCTGGAGGCCGTCCGCCTGGCGGAAAATCTTCTCAAGCAGGAGAAGACCATCATCCGCCAGCTGCAGGAGATGTCCTGGCGGCTGCGCACCATCACCGTGGCCTCCTATGTCTCCGGCCTGCGCAAGGATCTGGTAGAGCGGCTGAGCGCCATGTATCCCGACAGGTCCATCACCTCGGAGCATGTGTCCAGCGAAATGCTCCCCCTGGGGCTCCTTCAGGGGCGCTTCGACTATGTTATCAGCGAATACCAAATTGACGAGCCCGGGGTCATCTGTGTCCCTTACAAAAAGGACAGGCTGTTGGTACGGCTGCACAAAAGCGATGAGCTGGCGGACCGCACCGCGCTCTCCTACCACGATCTGCTGGACAGCAAGCTCCTGGTGTGGACCATGAGCGGCTTCTGGGCCTCCTACATCCGCAAGCATTTTGGCGACAGGCTTCAGCTGGTTTTCGTCAACGAGGAGCGGGAATATCAGGATCTGCTCTGGGCCTTCCACATGCGCTCCTTCATCCTTGAAACGAACATCTCCAAGCATGAGGTGCCGTCCGATTCCCTGTATGTTCCGCTGATTGACGAGGACACCGAGGTTTCCTTCTATCTTTGCTGCATGGAGAAGAACGAGCATCTGCTGCCCAAGCTGCTGGAAAGATGCTGACATCAAGGGGCGCCGTCTTTCGGCTTTTGCCGGGCGACAGCGCCCCCAGGGTGTCAAAAAAGTGGCTATGCCACTTTTTTGAGGAGGCTTCGCCCCATTTTTGTGCACTCACTCACTGGTCGAATGGCTACGCCATTCTCCCGGCCGTTCGTTCGTGTAAGGAGGCTTTTTCTACCGAAAAAGCGCGAAAGCCACCGCACATGTCGCTGGCTTTCGATCAAAAGTCAGAGGGCCTGCGGGCCCTCCGACACCTCCCAGGGCGTTACAGAAGCGCGTCAAACTGGCGGATGTTCGCAGCCTCCCGCTTCAGCTCCCCCGCCTGCTCCCGCTTGATGATCTCAACAATCTTGTCATTGATGGGGGTGGGGACGCCCAGCTTCCGGCCATAGTCGCACACCACGCCGTTGATGGCGTCCACCTCGCAGGGCTTGCCGTTTTTCAGATCCTGAAGCATGGACGGCTCGATGGCGCGATGCTTTTTCATGGCGATGGGCATCAGGAGCATACCGATGGCTCGCTTGATGGCGCCCTTGTAGTAGAACAGCTTGGTAATATCCTTGCCCTGAACAGGCGCGAAGGTCACGCCCGCCGCGTGGCCGACGTCGATGCACTCCTTCATGCAGCGGATGGCCACCTTCCGGGCGTCTTTGTTCTCCGACACATCCCCGAAGACGCCGCCGACCACCGTGCCAAGCCCGGAGAAGGTGGCGTTGATGAGCAGCTTGGACCAGCGCGCGCCCATCAGGTTGGGCTCCTCATGGACGGGGCACATCTTTTCCAGCAGGCTCTTGACCGCCGTGTACTGCCTGTCGGAGATGCCCTCCATCCTGCCCATATGGAAGGAAAGGCTGTCCGGCGCGCTGGTCAGCACGCACTCGCCCGGCGCGGACAGGGTCGCGCCCCACTCCACCACGCAGCCCATGGTGTGGCCGGAGCCCACAATTTCCGCGATGCCCGGCTCAGGCAGGCCGTTCTGCAGGGTTACGATCACGCCGTCCTCCGACAGGTAATCCCGGAGCATCGTCACGACTTCCGCGTTGTGCAGCTGCTTGGTCAGCAGCAGGATGATGTCGTACTTTCCGCTCATCTGCGCGGGCGTCATGGCCTTGACGGGAACCGTCATGTCCACCGTGCCGGTAATGCGCGCGCCCTTGGCGTTCAGCGCGTCCACATGGGCCTGGTTGCGGTTAATCAGGTCGATTTCGCCACCGTTTTGGGTGATGTACGCGCCCAGTACCGTCCCCAGGGAGCCCGCCCCGCAAATCGCACATCTCATCCGTATCCCTCCTGAATTGGCTGTGCCAAAAATTTTTCCCTGAAATCATATCACACATGGCGGTCCTCGTAAAGAGCTTTTCGCCCCGTCATCCTTCCTCACCGAAAAAACGCCTCCAAGGGAACCTTATTCACCTCCCGCGCATCTTACGGATACATCGCGATGCAAGTTGCCGGCGGCAAGGGCCATTGCCCCGGAAGATGAAGGAGATCACCGCCATGCTCAAGCGTTTTTTCCTGCTTGCCGCCATTCTGCTCGTCCTTCCCGCCGCGGCCGGCGCGGTGGAACAGGGCTACACCGTCTTCCACGGGGATCGCGGCGTTCCCAGCGTCGCCGTCACGGTGGATGACTGCTACAACGCCGACCATGTGGCCGAAATTCTGGACATATGCGAGGCGGAGGAGGTTCCCGTGACCTTCTTCGTCATCGGTGCCGCGCTGAAGGACGAAGACCGGGCCGTATGGCAGCGCGCCATCGACCTGGGCTGCGAAATCGGGAACCACACCCATAACCACGCCCGCCTGTCCGACCTGAACGACAGCCGCATCCGCCGTCAGCTGACGCGCGCCGCCGAGCGCTTCAACGAGGTGCTGGGCTGGGACTATACCATGCAGGTCATGCGCCCGCCCTACGGCCGGTTGTCGAAGGATCCGAAGAAAAAAAGCGACATGCGGGTAGTGGAGGCCATCGAATCGGCAGGCTACCGCCACGCCGTGCGCTGGGACATCAGCCAGACCGACCCCGACAAGGCCATCAAGGCCGTGCAGAACGGCAGCATTATGCTCTACCACGCCAACCCCAAGGATGTTCGCTGCCTGAAAAAGCTGCTGCCCGCCCTCAAGGAGGCCGGTTATACCTGCGTGACCGTCAGCGAGCTGCTGGGGCTGACGGCGGACGAAACGGCCGTTGAGACGGAAGTCCCTCCGGCGGCATGGGCGGTGGACGACGCGCCGTAAGCGAGGCAAGCCACAAAAAAAGAACAGGCAGCTGTATCTGCCTTCGGACTGTCAAAAAACCTATGGGTGGTATCGGAGGGCACACAGGCCCTTCGATTCTACATCGAAAATCGGCGACATGCGCGGCGATTTTCGTGCTTTTTCGTCAGAAAAAGCTTCCTTACACGAGCAAACGGCCGGGAGAACGGCAACGCCGTTCGACCAGTGAGTGAGTGCAAAATTCGCCAAAGTGGCTTACGCCACTTTGGCGGATACGCTGAACAGGCAGCTGCATCTGCCTGTCCAATAGGGAGAAGCCGAACCGGGTGCCAACTGTCAAAAGCATACGGTTCAGGCGCAGAGGCAGCTCAGTGCGGTGAGCTTCCCCTGGCACGAGGATAGTTTAGCACTTCTTTTTCGCTTTGAGGCAAAAAAGCCGTGAATTGCGCCTGATGCGGCGCGAATAGCATCAGGCAGATTCTTTCCTTATATAGACGGCAATCAGCGCCCGGAACCGTTTGTCCCGGTTCCGGGCGCCACATGTTTTTTATGCCTTCACGCCGTCGCGCACAAGGGTCTCAATGCTCATGCGGGCCGACTCCAGGGCGGGGCGCTCCGGGGAATCATCCTGCTCGACGATGAACCACCGGGCGCCGGCGTCGATGGCAGCCTGTTCCACGGCCTTGGTGTCCTGGCAGCCATGGCCCCAGGGCTTGAACATGAAGGGCTGCTGATCGTCCCGGGCGGCGGGTTCGCTGTCCAGGCCGATGAGGGCGTAGGGGGGACGGTCGCCCTTCACGCCCACATAGTCCTTCAGGTGGACGACGGGGCAGCGACCGGCGTACTTGGTCAGGTAGCCGCAGGGCTCCACGCCCGCGTACTTCACCCAGCACACATCCAGCTCGCAGGCCAGCAGCTCCTCCGGGAGCACCTGATAGAGGAAGTCCAGCCCGTACAGGCCGCTGAGGGTGACGAACTCAAAATCATGGTTATGGTACAGCAGCTGGATGCCGCCCTGACGGCACAGCTGACCGAAGCGCTGGAACAGCCGCAGCTTGGCCGCGAAGCCGGGAGCGCCGGGGCGGGTCTGCTCGTCCAGGTAGGGAATGGCGATGTACTTGCAGCCGATGGTCTGATGATAGGCGATGACGCCGAACATATCCGCCTCGATTTCGGCCAGGGGCACATGGCTGGACACGGCGACCAGGCCGGTCTCCTCCAGCATGGCCTTGACCTGGGCGGCGCTGTGGCCGTAGAAGCCCGCGAATTCCACGCCGTCATAGCCCATGGTCTTCAGCTGACGCAGCACGCCCAGCAGATCCTGGGCAGCCTCGTTCCGGGCGGAATAAATCTGATACGCGACAGGACGCTTTTCCATGGTCAGCACTCCTCCTGGTCAAAATAGACGGGCTTGCCGGTGCGGCCGGACTCGTAGATGGCGTCCAGGATGCGGGTGACTACCGCGGCCTGCCGGGGCAGCACGGTCAGCTCGCCCTCGCCCTTCACCGCGCGGATGAAGGCGCGCTGCTCGGCCAGGCCGGGAGTCTCGTTCTTGCCGGAGTAGTAGGCCACGCCGCCCGCGTCCAGGTTGGGCTTGAGCACATACTGACGGCTGTGGTTCACGCCGTTGATGCGCAGGCCCTCGTGCATGTCCGCGCCGGCCTTGGTGCCGCACAGCACGGTCTTGGCCTCCTCCACGTCCAGGGTGTTCAGCGCCCAGGAGGACTGCAGCATGATGGTCGCGCCGTTCTCCATCACCACAAAGCCGAAGGCGCTGTCCTCCACCGTGAACTTCTCGGGATCCCAATCGCCCCAGGTGTTGGCGGTGCCCGTGTCGTTGTTCAGCTTGTGATAAACGGTGCCCACGGCATACTTGGGCTTGTAGTTGTTCATCATCCACAGGGTGAGATCCAGCGCGTGGGTGCCGATGTCGATCAGGGGGCCGCCGCCCTGCTGGTACTCGTCCAGGAAGACGCCCCAGGTGGGCACGGCGCGGCGGCGGATGGCGTTGGCCTTGGCGAAATAGATGTCGCCCAGGACGCCTGCCTCGCACTCCGCCTTCAGGTACTGGCTGTCGGGACGATAACGGTTCTGGTAGCCGATGGTCAGCAGCTTGCCGGTCTCCTCGGAGGCCTTGACCATCTTCATGGCTTCCTCATAGTTGAGAGCCATGGGCTTTTCGCACATGACATGCTTGCCCGCGTGGAGGGCGTCCACCGTGATGGGGCAATGGGAACGGTTGGGCGTGCAGACGTACACCACATCCAGGTCGAGCTTGAGCAGGTCGTGATAATCGGTGAACACCTGCGCGTCCGCCGTGCCGTATTCCTTGGCGGCCTTCTCGGCCCGCTCGGGGATCAGGTCGCAGAAGGCGATGAGCTCCGCCTCGCCCAGGTCGCGGATGGAAGGAAGATGCTTGCCGTTGGCGATGCCGCCGCAGCCGATGATACCAGCTTTCAACATGAATCAGCCACTCCTTTTGCAGGAAATTTGATACCCTCATCATACGGGAATTCGTCCGCGGATACAATATCAGAAATTATCAACTGATTTGCATATCTTATCATTTTGGCTTTGCGCTCTTGACAGGGTAAACCGTTGACAGTATCTTATTAGCAGGAATTCAATGGGGATACGGCAGGGATTCGGCCAGAATTCGGCAGGGCGGGGAGGTCGGCGCGTGAAACCGTACTTTCAGAAATTTTCATCGGAGGAATTGCCGGAGCAGCTGACGTGCTGCAAGGCCCATGGCCGGGGCCGGGCGGTGATCGTGGGCCCGCACTGGCATCCCGAGATCGAGTGCTACCTGATGCTATCCGGCCGATGCCTGGTGCATATCGAGCAGCAGCGCTTCACCGCCGTGCCGGGGGACCTCATCGTCGTCAACCGGGATCAGCTTCACGCCCTGTACAGCGTGGAGGACGAGCCCTGCGTGTACCTGCTGCTGATCTTCGACTTTGACAGCGTGGTGGGCAGCGAGCGGGAGACGCAGGTCTTCCGCCGTCAGGTGCTTTTCCGCAACCCCATGACCGCCGACACCCCCGGCTATCATGCCATGCGCCGGGTGTTCTTCGACCTCACCCGGGCCAGCGCGGCCCAGCAGCCGGGGCAGGTGCTGGTGCGCTACGGGCTGGCCCAGCAGCTGTGCGGGCTGCTGATTACCGCCGGACGCTACGACGCCGCCTCGGAAAGCGACGCGCGGCTGGATCGTTCCCGGGCGATGGTGGAGAGCACCTTCCAGCTCATTCAGGAGCGGTACGATCAGCCGCTCTCCCTGGAAGCCGCGGCCCGGGCGGCGAGCCTCAGCGTGTCTCACTTCTGCCGGGTGTTCCGCTCGGCCACGGGCATGACCTTCAACGATTATCTCTCCTACTACCGCGTCCGGCAGGCCCGCACCCTGCTCAAGGCCGACGCCACCCTGGAAAAGGCCGCTCAGGAGTGCGGCTTCGGCTCCACGGCGTCGCTGATCCGCTGCTTTCACAAATTTTATCAGGCGCCGCCCAAGGCCTATATCAGGCAGCTGTAGCGGCGGCATACAAAGGAAAGGAAGATCCTTATGGCCATCAGGGCAGGCATCATCGGTTTTGGTTATATGGGGCATTATCACCTGAAGAAAAGCCGGCAGGCGGAAGGCATCGACGTGGCCGCCGCCTATGACATCGACGCCGAAAGGCTGGCGGAGGCCCGGGCGGAAGGCCTGACGGCGTACGACAGCCTGGCGGACTTCCTGGCGGACGAGACCATCCAGCTGGTGATGATCTGTACGCCCAACAACGTCCACGCGGAACTGTCCGTCGCCGCGCTGAACAGCGGCAAGCACGTCATGTGTGAAAAGCCCGTCACCATGAACAGCGCGGAATTGGAGCGGGTGCTGGCGGCGGCGGAAAGGAACGGCCGCGTCTTCACCACCCATCAAAACCGGCGGTGGAACGCGGATTATCTGACGGTGAAGGACGTGGTGACCAGCGGCGTCATCGGCAGGCCGACGACGGTTATCTCCCGGGTGTACGGCCAGCGGGGCGTGTGCTTCGGCTGGCGGGCCGACCCGGAGGCCGGAGGCGGCATGCTCTACGACTGGGGCATCCACCTCATCGACCAGTTTTTGCAGATGTTCCCCGGCCAGCGGGTGACCAGCGTATACGCCCGGCTGCAAAGCATCCTCACCCCCGCCGTGGACGACAGCTTCGACCTGGAAATGATCTTCGGCAGCGGCGTGTGCGCCCGGGTGCAGGTGGGCACCTTCTGCCTGGAGCCCCTGCCCCGCTGGTTCGTCTATGGCGACCGCGGCACCCTCCGCGTGGAGGATTTCACCGGCCGGGATGCCGCCATGGCCCGCATCCGCCGGGATGTCGCCGGGTTCGACAGCGTGTTCGGCAAGCAGCTGGGCCCCAGCCGCACCATGGCGCCCCTGAAGCCGGAGTTCATCGAAACCCTGACGCCGCCCGTCTTCACCGAGGATGAGCTGGCCTATCACCGCAACCTGGCCGCCGCTTGTGAGGGCCGGGCGGAAGCCGTCGTGACCCACGAGGACATGCGCCGGGCCATGCGGGTGGTGGATCTGGCCTTCGCGAGCAGCCGCCAGGGGCAGGTCATCCAAGCGAATATTTAATTTGTCAGGGCGGAGTTTCATAGAATTCTGACTTTGCGCGGGAGAATTTTCAAGTTGAAGAAACGGCTTCGTTTGCTTTCGCCAGCAAGGAAATATCAGAACGATTGACTGATTATCAAAAAGAAAGATGTCGTTGTCGGAACGAGTATTCCTTACGATGACGAAAACCGAGGTTTTAGAAATGGCAATGTGGAATCCGTGGCGCGGCTGCCACAAATGCAGCGACGGCTGTTTATACTGTTATATCCATAAAGGCGATGCAAAGCGTGGTATCAATACGGCTGAAATTGTAAAAACCAATGATTTTGCAAAGCCTGTAGAGAAAAAGAAAAATGGTGAATACAAGATGAAATCGGGAATGGTTTATCTTTGTTTTTCTACCGATTTTCTCATAGAAGAAGCAGACGGCTGGCGTGGCGACTGCTGGCAGATGATCAAACAGCGGCAGGATTGTACTTTTCTTTTTCTTACAAAACGCATCAACCGATTTATGGATTGCATTCCTGATGATTGGGGTAGCGGATATGAAAATGTTGTCGTCTGCTGCACCGTGGAAAATCAGAAAAATGCGGATTACAGGCTCAATATATTCAAGGAACTGCCCATCAAACATAAGTGTATTACCGCACAGCCTTTAATCGAAGCCATTCGCCTTGAAAATTATTTGGATGGCATTGAGCTTGTTGTGGTTGGCGGTGAATCGGACAGAAATGCCCGTCCGCTTGATTACGACTGGGTATTGGATATTCGAGAGCAATGTATACAGAAAAAGGTCAATTTTGAGTTTCGTCAATGTGGTACACACTTTGTAAAAAACGGAAAGAATTACACACTTCAAACAAAGGATTTAGCGAGGCAGGCAAAACTTGCCAATATTGATTACCATGCGAATCATGAATCAGCGTGACAGCTTCCTATTACAATATATATTACAATATACCTCTGAACAAAGCGCCCGCGTCATCGCCTTCACCCGGCGGATGGCGAAGGGCGCTCTTTCGTACATCAGGAAAGGTCAGAAAATTTCTGTCAAACCTGCTCGAAACCCTTGACATTCCCGAAAAGCGTAGTACAATAGCATTGTAAAGGTCAAAGAAAGTCAGGAATCGGCAAGATTCGACCTTTGCGGGAGGTTATGCTTATGAACATGAATCAATTCACCCAAAAGACCATGGAGGCCCTGCAAAGGGCGCAGTCGATGGCCATGGAATATCAGCACATGCAGGTGGAGCAGGAGCATCTGGCCCTGGCCCTGACGGAGGACGATAACGCTCTCATCCCCCAGCTGCTGAAGAAATGCGGCTGGTCGGTGGATACCCTCCGGGCTCAGCTCACCGAGGCCCTGGGGCGCATTGCCCGGGTATCCGGCCCCGGTCGGGAGGCGGACAAGGTTTACATTGCCTCCGATGTGGAGAAGGCGCTGGTGGAGGCCGAAAGCCGCGCCAAGCAGATGAAGGACGAGTACCTGTCCGTGGAGCATCTGTGGATGGCCCTGTGCGCCAAGGCCGCCGGTCGCTTCAAGGAGATCCTGAAGGCCATGGGCTGGCAGGAGGAGACCTTCCTGCGGGCGCTGGCCCAGGTGCGGGGCGCCACCCGCGTCACCAGCGACAACCCGGAGGAAACCTACGACGCGCTGAAAAAGTACGGCACCGACCTGGTGGAGATGGCCCGCCAGCAGAAGCTGGATCCCGTCATCGGCCGTGACAGCGAGATTCGCAACGTCATCCGCATCCTGTCCCGCAAGACCAAGAACAACCCCGTCCTCATCGGCGAGCCCGGCGTGGGCAAGACCGCCGTGGTGGAGGGCCTGGCCCAGCGGATCGTCCGCGGCGACGTGCCGGACTCCCTGAAGGAGCGCACCATCTTCTCCCTGGACATGGGCAGCCTGATCGCCGGCGCGAAGTTCCGCGGCGAATTTGAGGAGCGGCTGAAGGCGGTGCTGGCGGAGATCAAGAAGAGCGACGGGCGCATCATCCTCTTCATCGACGAATTGCACACCATCGTCGGCGCGGGCAAGGCGGACGGCGCCATGGACGCGGGCAACCTGCTCAAGCCCATGCTGGCCAGGGGCGAGCTGCACTGCATCGGCGCGACGACGCTGAACGAGTACCGGCAGTACATTGAAAAGGACGCGGCCCTTGAACGGCGCTTCCAGCCGGTGATGGTGGGCGAACCCACGGTGGAGGACACCATCGCCATCCTCCGCGGCCTGAAGGAGCGCTACGAGGTCTTCCACGGCGTCAAAATCCAGGACGCGGCGCTGATTGCCGCCGCCACCCTGTCCAACCGTTACATCACCGACCGCTTCCTGCCGGACAAGGCCATCGACCTGGTGGACGAAGCCTGCGCCATGATCCGCACGGAGATCGACTCCCTGCCCAGCGAATTGGACGACATCAGCCGCCGCATCATGCAGCTGGAAATCCAGGAGGCCGCGCTGAAAAAGGATGACGACGAGCTTTCGATGGCGCACCTGGCGGAGGTGCAGAAGGAGCTGGCCGGCCATCGGGACGAGTTCAATCAGATGAAGGCCCGCTGGGAGGCGGAAAAGGACGCCATCGGCAAGGTGACAAAGCTGCGGGAGGACATCGAACGGGTCAACGCGGAGATGGAGAAGGCCGAGCGCCAGTACGACCTCAACCGCGCCGCCGAGCTGAAATACGGCGAGCTGCCCCGGCTTCAGAAGGAATTGGCCGAGGAGGAAGCCATTGCCGAGCAGAGCAAGGGCGAGGACGGCCTGCTGCGGGACCGCGTCACCGACGAGGAAATCGCCCGCATCGTGGGCCGCTGGACGGGCATTCCCGTCAGCAAGCTGATGGAGGGCGAGCGGGAGAAGCTGCTCCACCTGGAGAACGTGCTGCACGAGCGGGTCATCGGCCAGGACGAGGCCGTCACCAGGGTCAGCGAGGCCATCCTGCGCAGCCGCGCCGGCATTCAGGACCCCAACCGGCCCCTGGGCAGCTTCCTGTTCCTGGGCCCCACGGGCGTGGGCAAGACCGAGCTGGCGAAGGCCCTGGCCCAGGCGCTCTTCGACGATGAGAAGAACATGGTGCGCATCGACATGTCCGAATACATGGAGAAGTTCAGCGTGTCCCGGCTCATCGGCGCGCCTCCCGGGTATGTGGGCTACGATGAAGGCGGCCAGCTCACCGAGGCCGTCCGCCGTCACCCCTACTGCGTGGTACTGTTCGACGAGGTGGAGAAGGCCCACCCGGACGTGTTCAACGTCCTCCTGCAGGTGCTGGACGACGGCCGCATCACTGACAGCCAGGGCCGCACGGTGGACTTCAAGAACACCATCCTCATCATGACCAGCAACCTGGGCAGCGAGTACATCCTGGACGGCATCCGTGGCGGCGACATCGCCCCGGAGGCCCGCGAGCAGGTGGATCGCCTGCTGAAGACGCACTTCCGCCCGGAATTCCTCAACCGCATCGACGAAATTGTATACTACAAGCCCCTGACCAAGGAGCAGATCAGCCAGATTGTTCAGCTGATGCTGGCCGGCCTGAACAAGCGTCTGGCCGAGCGCCAGCTGCGGGTGGAGCTCACCGACGCCGCCATGCGGACGGTCATCGACCAGGGCTTTGACCCGGTGTACGGCGCGCGGCCGCTGAAGCGTTACCTGCAAAGCCGCGTGGAAACCCTGGTAGCCAAGCGCATCATCGCCGCCGACGTGAAGCCCGGCGATGTGCTCACCGTGGACGCGGAGGATGATGGCGCGCTGACGGTGAGGTGGTAAATGTCGCTGAGGGACCTCATGATAATCATGAGGTCCCAATTTTAGATTATAATAGATGACGTTTTGACTGAACCAAATTCTTATATCCTCCCAACAAAAAAAAGTGGCTTTCGCCACTTTTTTTGATACCCCGCGGCAGCACCGCGAACACACCGCTATGCCGTCGGATCGGGGACTGTGCTTTAACCAAACACCTCGGGATAGACATCGTCCAGGGAGAAAATGTCCGGGTCGCGCTTTTCGCGGCAGATCCAGCGGCCGTCGGTGAAGTCCGGCACAGGCACGGGCATGGAGCCCATGGCAATGGACTGCTCGCTCAGGCAGGTGATGGCCATCCAGCTGGCGGCGTCGTAAACGTCGATGGGGAAGGGCTTGCCGGACTGCAGGCTGGTGATGAACGCCCGCATCACCAGGTAGTCCATGCCGCCGTGGCCGCCGCGCTCACCGAAGTCCTTGTAATCCTGCCAGAGGGGATGGATGAACTCCTCCAGAACGGGCTTCTCCGGCTCAAAGGCGTGGTCGCCGTTCTTGTCCGGCGGGGTGCGGCCTTCAATGTGGATGCCGTGGTTATCCTCCTGCCACAGGCCCTTGACGCCCCGGATACAGCCGCCGCGGGAGTAGGGGCGGGGCAGGGTGCAGTCGTGGGTCAGCATGATGGTCTCGCCATTGGCGCACTTAATCATCGTGGTGACGATGTCGCCCTCATTGAACTTGGCTTTGCACAGCGGGGAATCGGGCCGGTTGGCCTCCATCCAGGCGTGCTCGCCCGCCGACTTGGAGGCCATGGACACCAGGGAAAGCATGCGGTTGCCATGGTTCAGCTCCAGGTACTTGGCTATGGGCCCCAGCTCATGGGTAGGATACAATTCACCGTTGCGGTGGAGGAAATTGTTCTGTCGGTAGTGGTGAATGATGTCGCCCCTGCCGATTTCCTCCCGCAGGTCATGGTGATAGCCGCCCTGGCAATGAATGAGCTCACCGAAGATACCCTTCTTCACCATGTTCAGCAGCGCCATCTCGTTCTGCGCATAGCAGCAGTTTTCGAGCATCATCACAGGGATGCCGGTGCGTTCGCTGGTGCGAACCAGCTGCCAGCACTCATCCAGGGAAGACGCGCCGCCCACCTCCAGGGCAGGCACCTTGCCGTGCTCCATGGCATCCACGGCAATCTGAATATGGGTGGTCCAGCTGGTCATGATAACGACGGCCTCGATGTCCTCCCGGGCATTGACCTCCCGGTAGTCCGTGGTGCCGTCCGGGCAGACGCCCCGGGTCTTCATGGCATGCTCCTGGGCAACCTTCACCCGGTCTTCATACTCATCGCATACCACGGCGATTTCCACATCGGGCATGTTCAGCAGCACTTCCAGCTGAGACTCGCTGCGAAGGCCCAGGCCCACCACGCCCAGGCGGATCGTGCGCCCTGTTTCGCCAAGCTTCATTTCCGATTTCCTCCGTTGCTTTCTAAAATGTAGGGAAGGCCATGCGTTGGTTGATGTATCATCAGAGGATCATTGATCCCCGTATGAATTTGGACAGCCGACAGGTCTTTTCCTGCCGGGAAGCGCGTTTTATCCCAGATTGATGAGCACGATGCTGCCCACCGCCATCACCATGCCGACCACCTGCTCCCACTTGGGCCGCTCCCTGAACAGCACCAGGGAATACAGGATGGACAATACCAGCACGCCGCCGTTGTCGATGGTGTAAAGGATGCTGGACTCCATCTGCGGCAGAATGACCAGCAGCAGGTTGGCCGCCGCCGTGGCGGAGGCGCAGCAGATCAGCAGAAAGAGCGCCGCCTTTTTCCCCATGCGGAAGCCCTCCGCCAGCTGACGGCCCCGCTTACGCGCAAGCTCCATCACCACCACGGACAGGGCCGAGGCGGCGAAGAGGATCGTCAGCATCTCCGTGCGCTGGGCGCCGTTCATGGCGTTGGCCTGCAGGTTCATGATGGTGCCATACAGGCCGTTGGAGAAGAACAGCGCCGCGCACCACAGGTAATAGGAGCCGGAATTGTTCTTGAAGGAAATGCCCCGGACGTTCATCGCCACCAGGGAGACGAGCATCAGCGCCACGGCGAAGACCTGCAGCCCGGTGAGCGTTTCCCCCAGGAACATAACGCCCACCGCCATGGGCACCAGGATGCCGCCGAACATGCTGGATACCATCAGGAAGGAATAGGAGCCCCGGTTCCCCGCCTCGATCATGGAGGTGTTGTACAGCAGCAGCATCCCCGCGTTCAGCAGACCGAAAAGCCAGGTCTGCCAGGAGGGCGCGAAGGAGAAGCCGCCCACCACCTGGGTCGCCGCGGCGATGAAAACGCCATAGCAGATGGAGAAAACGGCGGTGGACAGGCTTTCCTCCCCCGCGTAATGGGCGGAATACAGCCGCGTGAACAGCGACTGGAAGGAGAAGAACAGTACCATCAGCGTTATCAGCAAGATCAGCATGCAAGCCATCCTTTCATCCTGCGGGTACGGGGCAGATTACTCCGCCGTCAGCTGCTCCATCGTCAGATCCCACTGGGGCAGCGACCGCTCCGCGAAGCATTGACGGAGCGACTCCGCCAGCCCGGGCACCCAGATCAGGCCGTCGTCCTCCCGCACCCAGGCGGCGGGGAAAGGCGTGGCCTCCGGCTGAAGAAGCCGCATCTGTTCCAGGGCGTCCACATGCCACAGAGCCATTTCACCCGTGCAGCCGATGGGCGCGCCGTCCCGGATGGCATCGACGGTGTTCCACAGGTTATCCATGGTGTCGCTGCCTACCCGGCCGTAATCCTTCACCCGGCCGTCGGCAAAGGTAGCGATGATGTGCTTTTCCTCCTCCTCCGGGCCGCCGAAGCGAACCACGGCCTGCTCATAGGCATACTCGAACATGGGATTCTGCACATGGGCCCGGCCCGCAGCGTGGGACACCGCGATGAACACATCCGCCCCGCTGACGGCCCTGGCCTTCATCACCGCCGTATCAAAGGTTTCAATGGGATTGGCCCGATAGGTGGCGCACTGGATGGCATGGACGGGGCCACCGGTCATGAAGAGCATGTTCATCAGGTAATGGGCGGTGGCGTTGCTCAGCACGTTGTCGAAGATGGGCCTGCCCTGAGCGTCGAAGCGCTTGCCCGCCCAGCCGCAGCCGCGGTGATAGTAGGTATGATCCCGGGGCCAGAGCACCATGGCCTTCAGCGCCACGGGCGCGCCCAGCACACCGGCGTCCACGTCCGCCTTCAGCGCCAGCATGGCCTTGTCATAGCAGTGCTGGAAGCCGATGGACAGCTGCTTGCCCGCCTGATCCCGGGCAGCGAGAATCTGCCGGACGCCCTCCACCGTGGCGGCGATGGGCTTCTCCATCACCACATGGCAGCCATGACGGAAGGCCTCCACCGCCTGCTCCACATGGAAGTGAATCGGCGTGGCGATAACCACCAGGTCAGGCTGCTGCGCCTGATAAAGCTCCTGGGCCGTGGCGTACACGGGGCACAGGGGACACTCCTTCACGAAGGGATCCACCGCGCCCACCAGGCGCACGCCCTCCCGAAAAGGCTTCGTCATGGCATGGACATAGTTGGCCGCGAAGCCGCCGATTCCGAAAAGCGCGATTTTGATTTCCGACATGTTCCTGACCTCCGAATTGCCGTATCGTGATGTTGTACGGCGCCAAACACATTCGAGCCTTGAAAAACAAATGGTTGAGCGCATGGAAACCGACCGGACGGTTTTGGGTGAAGCGAACTGCGAGTCATGGAACCCACCGTCAGGAATCGCTTCCCTCCCTGACTACGTTTTGTTCCATGCGCGATGGGGGAACGTTGGGGGCCTTGCCCCCAGACTCCCTTTTTCGCTGCGCGTTTCCTGTCAGTTGCCCTTGTTTTGCGTCGTCTCGGTGATAATCACGCCTACCCCGTCGGGGATGACTGTCACCATGGACGCCTCCCCCAGCAGCCGGGTGGCCATGTCCAGCGCGGCGTTGACATCGGGCGCCCAACGCAGGTGCATATCCTCCAGGGTTTGGCGGTTTTCCTCCCCGGTTACAAAGACGCAGGTCGCCTTCTGCATCACCCGGGCCAGAATCTGCGCCTGCCACTGATCGGGCACCGTCTGCTCGGGAGGGATGTCCTCAATGTCCCGGGCGACGGTCTGCGCACTGTCCCTGTCGGCAAACCAGTGGTAGAAGGCGCTGCCGCCGTGGCCGTCCCCCAGACCCGCGCAGAGGATCACCACGCCGCCGGGGCGAACGCAGGCCTCCGCCGCCGTCAGCCCCTTGACGCACTGGTAAATGTTCTGATCCAGGGGATAGCCGCCGTTGGAGGTCACGACGATGTCCGCCGTCACCGCCGGTACCCGGGTCATTTCGGCGCAGCGCTCGCAGCCCGCGCTGTGGGCCAGCTCCGGCTCGCCCGCCACGGCGCCGATGATGCGCTTATCGCCGTCCAGCAGCACATTCAGGATGAAGGCCAGGCCCGCTGCCTTGGCGGCGAAATCCATATCCCTGTGGATGGGATTTTCATGGATGCTGCCCTGCCGGGCGTACGGATGGCGGATGAACCGGGCGTTATGATTGTACAGCACGGTTCTCCGGGAAGCCACGCCGGGCAGGATGCTCTTGCGGCCACCGGAAAAGCCCGCGAAGAAGTGCGGCTCAATGAAGCCCTCCGACACCACCAGGTCCGCCTCCCTAACCAGCCTGTTCAGCAGCAGATCGCCTCCTGATGGCAGGCGGCCGAAGTAGTACATGGCCTGATCGTCCGACGCGTCATGAACGAGAATCTTTTCCCGCTCAACAAGCGCTTCGCCAAAATGATCCAGCATTTCCTCCCGCGTGGGAGCACGGTGCATCCCCGTGGCAATAAGGATGGTAATCTCCGCGTCCGGGCTGCCCTGGCGGATTTCCTCCAGGTACAGCGGCAGGGTGACGGCGCTGGGCAGAGGGCGGGTGTGGTCGCTGGTGATGACGAGGATCCTGCGCTTATCCCGCGCCATTTCACACAGGCGGGGCGTACCGATGGGGTGCAGCAGCGCCTCCCGCACGATGTCCGCCTGGTCGGCCTGCCGCGCCTGCTCATGCCTGGGCATGATGCACGCCCGAAGCCGCTCCTCCGGGAGCCGCAATGACTGTCTGCCTTTTCCGTAGGGTATTTCAATCCGCATGAAGGAAGCCTCCCACAGGGCGTATTTCATATGAAAAGAAGCCGAGCCGGCATACAGGGTCAACCAGACGTTCCATGATAACACAGAAGCTGATGAAGAAACAAGCCTGCAGCGCCGAATCGGCTCTATGACGGGCCAGGGGGCTTCCACCGCGGCGGATGGAAGCGGGCCCGGGCCGCGACTGGTGAATTAGCGGTAATCCTCGCAAACGGTCTCGCCCTTCAAGGTGACGATCTCGCCGGCGTCGGCGTAGGAATCGGCGTCCACAAAGAGCTGGAAGTTCTCATGAGTCTTGAGCATGGTGGCGGGAATCCTGTTGGTCAGCTCATTGGCCAGGGTCTGCGCCACAGCCCAGGCCTTCTCGGCATGGGGCACGGCAGAGATGATGACCTTGCACTGCATGATCTGCCACACGCTCATGCTGATGGCCTCGGTGGGCACATCGTCAATGGTGGGGAACCAGCCCTCGGCCAGCTGCTGATTGCGGCAGGCGTCGTCCAGCTTCACCACCAGGTAGGAGACGCGGGTATCGAAGTCGGCGGGCGGATCGTTGAAGGCGATGTGGGAATTGCGGCCGATGCCGATGAGGCCCACGTCGATGGGGGCGCTCTTGATCTCCTCGGTCAGCGCGGCGATGCCCTCGGGGCTGCTCTCCACAAAGTTCACCTTGCCCACGTTGGTCTTCTCCACAAAGCGCTCCTTGAGGTACTTGCGGAAGCTGGCGGGATGGGTCTCGGGCATGTTGACGTACTCATCCAGGTGGAACATTTCCACCTTGCTCCAGTCCACCTTTTCCTCCACCAGGTGCTTCAGGGTATCAAACTGGGAAGCGCCGGTGGACAGCACGATGCGGGCACGGCCGTTCTTCGCGATGGCCTCGTTGAGGATGCGGGCGGTCTCGGCCGCGGCGCGGCGGCCCAGCTCGTCGGAGGTCTTGGAAATAACAATCTTCATTGGTCATAGCCCCTTTCTTGCTTGTACGGGTCGAATCTTACTGCTTCGGCTTCTCCATCTCCGGGTAGAAGTCGCCCAGGAATTCGCTCAGATACACCGCGCGGTCCTCCGCCATGGACTTGTTGGCGGCGATGCCGATGCCGATGGACATGGCGCCGGCCCGAGTATCCGCCATCTGGTGGAGGGGATCGGAGGTAAAGCCGCGGAACAGGTTGTCGCGCAGGGCGGGATCAGCGCCGCCGTGGCCGCCGGCCCGCATCTTCACATGGCTGCGGTCGAAGTCCACGCATTCGCCCTCGCGGTTGTAGAACTTGATGGTCTCCTTATTGAAGGCGGTGTCGGCCTCCAGGCGGCCCTTGGTGCCGTTGATGACGATCTTCATGCACTCGTAGGGGGAATGGGCGGTGAGGGAGTAGCTCATCACCGTACCCTTGGCGTACTTCACGTTGACGGACACGCTGTCCTCAATGTCAATGACATCGGAGAACAGGCAGCGGTCGCGGATGTAGCCGTCCTCGTCCTCGCACTCTTTGTAGATCTTCGTCCACATGCCCCGCTCTTCCTTGTCGATGTCGATGTAGAATTCGCAGGACTTCTTGTAGGGGCAGGTAAGGCAGCGCTCGCCCCGCTCCTCCCGGGTATGGCCGTAGAAGCGGCGGGTGCCGAAGGCGTTGACTTTCACGGGCTCGTCGTCCAGGAGCCAGTTGGCCAGGTCGAAGTGGTGGGTGGACTTATGGATCAGCAAGGAGCCGGAGTTGGCCCGGATGGAATGCCAGCGGCGGAAGTAATCCGCGCCGTGGGAGGTATCCAGCAGCCACTCGAAATGGACGCTGAGAACGTCGCCCACCAGGCCGCTCATCATCAGCTCCTTCAGGCGGACGTAGAAGTTCATGAACCGCAGGTTGAAGGTCACGGTCACCTTATGGCCGGTGCGCTTTTCCGTCTCCAGGATGCGGGCGCACATCTCGTCCGTGGTGGTCATGGGCTTCTCGCTGATGACGTCGCAGCCGAACTCGAGGGCCTTGACGATGTACTGCTCATGGGCGCAGTCCTTGGTGGTGACGATGACCACGTCGGGCTTGTGATCCTTCAGCATCTGGTCAAAGTCGGTATAGACGGGGATTTTGCCCCCGCTCAGATGCTCGCTGACAAACCGGGCGCGCTTGCCGTTGATGTCGCACACGGCGGCCAGCTCGGCGCAGTCGGCGTATTCCTTCACCAGGGGTTCGGCGTAGGAAAAGGTTCCGCGCCAGCCCGTGCCCACCAAAACATACTTTTTCATGCTCATTCTCCTTTGAGTCAAACTCAATCCTTCACCGCGCGGCCCACCAGATAGCCGCGGTAGTCATCGAAGAAGGCCTCCGCCGCCTTGGTCATGAACACGGTCAGCGTGTCATCCACAAAGGTCAGCTGAATCTTCATGGTGCCCAGGTAATCATCCACCGCGCACAGGGTACCCAGCAGGGTGCAATCCCGCTCCCATACCGCCACGGAGACGCACTGATAGTTCCGATCCGCCGTGCCGATGCGCTTGCCGAAGAACTTCTCCGGGAAGGTCAGCGCGCCGTATGCTCCCAGGAACAGGGGGAAGGAATGCACACCGGTGTTCTTCTCGTAGGTGAGGGTGCAGGCCTCGTCGGTGAAGTCCACGCGCATCCACTTGTAGCCCCAGTTGTTCTCCTCAAAGGTGTAGGTGGTGCCGGAGACGGCCGCGGCCATGGGGCTGGTCTTCTTGCCCATGGGGATGGGCAGGGTCATGCTTTCGGAGCGGCGCTTCAGCGCTTCCTGCGCCTGAGGATCCTCGGGCAGGGGCGTGTCGGACATCCTGTGCAGCAGGCGGTAATGGGCCTCCTTGATGAAGTCGTCCGCGTTGTTGATACCCTGGGTGTCGGAGTTGATGACCATGACGGTATCGTACTTGGGCATCATGAAGGCGAACTGACTGCCCATGCCACAGCAGGCGAAGCCGCCTTCCCGCAGCATCCAGAACTGATAGCCGTAGCCGCCGGGGCCCACGGAACCGTCCGCCGCATGGGTGTCGATCTGATAGGAGGTGGCGGCCTCCATATATTCGCGGCTGACCAGCTGCTTGCCGTTCCATTCTCCGCGCTGGAGGCAGAACAGGCCGAAGCGGGCCAGATCGCGCGAGGTAATCAGGATGCCGCTGCCGGTCCAGGAGCCGCCCTCGGGCGTCTGAACACACCAGGCATCCTTGGAAATGCCAAGCTCATCAAAAAGCGGACGCATGTATTCCAGCATGGGCTTACCGGTCAGCTTTTCCACGATGCCGCACAGGACGGTGGTGCCGGCGGTATCGTAATGGAACACGGTGCCGGGCATGTGCTTGGGATAGTCGTTATCGAAGAACGACTGCACAAAGTTCGGCGTGTCAAAGTCGTAGGAATTGGTCTCGTTGAAGGTCGCCATCGTCAGCAGATGGCGGACGGTGCCCTTCAGCACATAGGGCGAGGGATTCTCGGGGAGGTACTCGGGGAAAATATCAGCCACCTTATCATCCAGGGACAGCTTTCCCTCGGTGACGAGCATACCAATGGCGACAGAGGTGAAGCTCTTGCTGATTGAGTACATCCGGTGCTTGCGATCCGCGTTGAACGGGGGGCAGTAGCCCTCGGCGGCTACCTTGCCATGGCGAAGGAGCAGGTAGCTATGGATGGGGAAGCACAGCTCCCGCAATTCATCCAGGAAATCGGAGATGGCCCGCGAAGGGATCCCCAGGGACTCAGGCGATGCATAGACCAGGTTATTGTCGGACATGCGATGCCCCTCCTACAAAATGGAATCGACAGTTGTCTTGTGAACAGTCCATACGGGGGCAGTTCCCTCCGCGCAAGCGTGGCTGGAACCGCCCCCGGGATTCATGCTGTGGTCTTTGGGTTACGTTTGTTCAGATGCGGCGGGAAGAGCTTACTTGTTCTCAGCCCTCCAGGCATCCAGCTGAGCCTGAGCTTCCGCGATGATCTTGTCAACGCCGTTGGCTTCCAGCTGAGCGAGGAACTCGTCGATGTTGGCGTCAACGTCATCCACGTCCACATAGCCGAACTTCAGGTTGGTTTCATACTCCTTGATCACGTTGTTGCAGGCGCCGATTTCGTTCTGCACGGGCGTGGTGTCAAAGATGAAGCCCATGTTGGTCTGGGTGTTGGCGGACTGGTTCAGCTTCTCCAGCAGCTCCGCGAAGTTGGCGGGGTAGGTGCTGGGCACATGCACATGGGTCAGAGCGCCGAACTGAGCGCCGTACCAGGTGTAGTAAGCGCGGTTGGCGGGATCCTCGTTCTTGGTGCCGACAAAGTTAGCGCGGCCCTCGGCGTCCAGGTTGTAGTGCTCGCCTTCAATGCCGAAGCGCAGGGCGGTGGCCACGAAATCATCCGTGTTGACCAGCTCCAGCACCATCATGGCGCGCTCCTTGTTCTTGGAGCTGGCGCTGATGCACTCAACGGCATTGTGCAGGTAGCTGGTGGAGCCGATGGCATCCTGATAGGGGATCATGATGGTATCCCACTCGGAGCTGTTTTGGTTCAGGGGCATGTACACATAGCCGGAGCCGATGGCGGGCACCAGGTACTTGCCGGCCTGGTCATACAGGCGGGAGGAGTCATAGTAGAACAGGTCGGTGGGCAGCAGGCCGTCAGCCGTCATCTTGGCGATGGTCTTGCTCATCTCGCGATATTCCTTGGTGGCGTACTTGTTGAACACCTTTTCGCCGGCGCCCATGCCCTCGTAGTCCTCAACGCCGGGGATGTTTACGACGGCCAGACCATGGATGGTCTCGTACTGCGCCCAGTTCTCCAGGTCGGGGTAGTTGCGGCAGATGGGCAGCGCGGCGTCGTCGGGGAACATCTCGTTGCGCTTCTCATAGGCCTCATACAGGATCGGAACCATGTCCTGATAGTTCTTGACGGACTCGGGCAGCTCCAGGCCCAGGGCGTCGGCCAGGGTCTTGTTGATCTGCACGCAGTAGAACTGGCAGGAATCCTTGTAGGAAGGAATGCCGTACACCTGGCCGTCAACGCGCATGGCGTCCCAGTAGCCTTCGGGAATCATGGCGATGGTCTCGGGAGCGTACTGGGCCAGCAACTCGTCCATGGGGGCGAAAGCGCCCTTCTTCACATACTCGACGTAGGGGATCTGGTCGTTGCTGTTGACGATGTCAACTGCCTGGCCGGACATCAGAATGGTAGAAACCTTCTGCTTGTACTCGGTGCCTTCCACAAAGTGGAAGTTGATGGTGGTGTTGATCTTTTCCTGCAGGTAAGCGTTGATGGCGTTAAACACCAGCTGGCTGTCGGGCTTATCCTGCTCGAGAACGTACCACTCCAAGGTGACAGGCTCCAGGGCGGACGCATCTTCCGCCGCAGCGATGGAGCTCATGCTGAGCAGCATGACCAGCGCCAGAAGCATGGAGACGATCTTGGAAAGTTTACGCATGGGGATACCTCCTGTGAATTTATTTCTCAAAACCGGGCCTTTCTCGGTTCCGCCCGGCATTGAAGACAATGGGGAAACAGGGTTGCCTTAGCCCTTCACGCTGCCGACGGTCATACCCTGGATGAAGAAGCGCTGGAAGAAGGGATAGGCGAAGAGGATGGGCAGGGTGGTAATGACCAGGATGGCCATTCGGGTCTGCTCGGTGGGCATGGACTTCAGCAGCGCCATGCCATCCGGCGTAGAGGCGATGGAAGCGTTGTTTTTGATAAAGTCGATCTTCTGCTGGATGCGGGTCAGCATGGTCTGCAGCGGCACCAGCTTGGGATTGTCAATGTACAGCATGCCGACGAACCAGTCGTTCCACTTGCCCACCAGCACCAGCAGGCAGATGGTCGCCAGACCCGCCTTGGACAGGGGAAGCACGATGCGGAAGAACATGGTGAACTCGCTGGCTCCGTCGATCTGCGCCGCGTCGAACATTTCAATCGGGATGGTGGTGTTGATGAACGTCCGCAGCACGATGATGTTGAAAGCGCTGACCATGCCGCTGAGCACCAGAATCCAGAAGCTGTCGTAGAGGTGCAGGTAGTTGACGTTGATGATGTAGGATGGCACCAGACCGCCGGAGAACAACATGGTGAAGAACATGATCAGGGTGTAGAACTTCTTGGCCGCGAAGCGCTGCTGCGCCAGCACAAAGGCGTACATCATCATCATGAAAACACCCAGGACGGTATGCGTCACCGTGCTGGTGATGGTCACCAGATAGGAGTTGGCAATCTGTGTGCCGGTGGCGAACAGGCTTTCATAGGCGGTGAAGGTGATACCCAGCGGAATGAAGCTGAAGCCCTTATAGGTCAGGCTCTCCGGCGTGGAGATTGAGATCATGATAACCAGCACCACGGGCAGCACCGTCAGAATGGCGATGATGGTCAGCAGCGTGCTGAACAGAATGTTCGTCTTGCGTGAAATCCGGTTGATTTTCCAAAAGGAATTGTCCATATCCTTGACTGCCATGATTCATACCTCCTTTGCTTAGAATAGCGTCGAATCCTCGTCGACCCTTTTCACGATGGCGTTGGACACCAGAATCAGGATGAAGCCGACCACCGACTGATACAGACCCGCGGCGGCGGACATGCCCGTGTCGCCCAGGTTAATCAGCGCCCGGTAAACATAGGTGTCAATGACGTTGGTGACTGGGTATAGCGCACCGTTATCCTGGGTGACGTTGTAGAACAGACCCATATCGCCGCGGAAGATGCTGCCCAGGCTCAGGATGAACATGATGATGAGGATCTGCTTGAGATGGGGCAGGGTGACGTAGCGGGCCTGCTGCACCTTGGTGGCGCCGTCCAGCACGGCGGCCTCGTAATACTCCTGGGAAATGCCGGAGATGGAAGCCACATACACGATGGCGCTGTAGCCCACGCCCTTCCACATGTTCACAAACACCAGCAGGTAAGGCCACAGGGGCTTATACATGTACCAGTTGCGTGTCTTGCCGCCAAAGAACCGGATGACCTGGTTGACAATGCCGCTGTTGGTGTTCAGGAAGGCGTAAACCACGATGGCCACCACCGACATGGACAGGAAGTAGGGCATAATCATCATGGTCTGTACCGTCTTGGCCAGCCGCTTGACGTACAATTCGTTGAGCACCATGGCCAGCAGCACCGACAGCGTGGTGTTCACCAGGATGAAGGCCACGTTGTACAGAACCGTGTTGCGGGTAATCAGCCAGGCGTCCTTGGTGGCGAAAAGGAACTCGAAGTTCCGCAGGCCAACAAACTCACTCCCGAAGAAGCCTTTGCTGATGTTGTAGTTCTGGAAGGCCAGCACCACACCGAACATGGGCGCGTAGTTGAACAGCAGCAAGTAAATGAAACAGGGCATGGCCAGCAGATGCAAACGCCAATGGCGCTTGAAGTGCAGAAAGATCCTCCTGCCTATGGTTGATTTTCGCTGAATGCTTATGCTCACGTGTACGAATACCTCCTGTCTCATAATGCTTGACTGCTTGTCTTCATTGTATAGATAATGACCCTTTTTTACAATCATAAATACTTAAGAATGCCTCACAAATCCATGCAAAATGCTATATGTAAAAAATTTAAGGAATATTTTTATTTCATGTTCTTTTTCCAATATTCTTTTGCCAGAAAGGAAATGAACTTTTTTCTTTCCGACGGAAGACGGGCTTTTGCCGAAGCCGGCGTGGCCTGGCGAGGATTCTTTATTTCATGCGGAAGGCTGAGTTTTTGTGGGAGGAGGGATGTGAAGGATTCTTGCGGAACCTTGATCGCGTCTTTTCCTTGTTGGACTGCGAAGTCGCGCAAAGGCAAAGGCCTCTGTGCAATGAAAAGTTCTTTTTTGAAGATGTTTGCCCTTGGCAGGGCAATGGTGCTGATAGGCTGTACTTTCTCCTCGGAGAAAGTACCAAAGAGGATTGGGGGGCGCTGAGTTTAACCTGCATGGCCAGCGCCCCCCAAACCCCCCGTGGCATAGCATGTTGTGTGTGGCTATAACCGAGCTACCAGCTAATACCGCCTCGCAGGGGCGGTCGTCCTCCTCCATTGGAGCAGGCAAGAGTGCTTCAGCAGCAGAGCCGCTATCTGGTTTGAATTGGAAACCCGGTTGCACATGGGACTGGTGCCATTGGCGCTGCAACGGCACGTTTCCTTTGTACAACCGGGTGTTTATTACTAACAGGGTTTCGCCTGCGGGCGACCAAAGGGCTTTCCGATCGCCCTTTGGAAACCTTCGGGGCCTGCAACTATAAGGGATTAGGAATTTGCAAGGCGGGCCACCCTTCGGGGGCCTTGCTGGTTTCGTCGGGCCTGCGTGGGAACCGTCAGTACCTTCCCATAATCAATATAAAAACCGTCAGTTCCAGTCTCATCGCCTTCATAGGAACCGTCAGTTCCAGTCCCATGTGCAACCACGTCGCGAAGCCAAACCAGACGAGAACCCCGCTGCCTGCTGGACACTCACCTGCTCCAATGGAGGTGGACAACCGCCCCTGCGAGGCGGTCTTAGCTGGTGACTGATAATGTCTACGCTCGACGTGCTATGCCACGGGGGGCCTGGGGGCGGCTGGCCAGGCAGGTTAAACTCAGCCGCCCCCAGACCTCTTTGCTACTTTTTCCGTGGAGAAAGTAGAGCCTAACAGTTCCATTGCCCTGACAAAGGCAAAACGTCTTTGAAAAAGAGTTTTCATTCAACAGAGGGTTTCGCCCTGCGGGGCGACCAAAGGGCTTTCCGGTCGCCCTTTGGAAACCTTCGGTCCCTGCGGGGCTGGATTTACCCATTGTTCTTTGAAAGCCTTCGGAAACCAACCTTTTAGGACTTTTCAACGCCCTTTGGAAACCCTCAGCCTCTGCGGGGACGAATTTCCCCGCCCATCATCACAGAAAATACTGCCTTCCCCACGGATACCCATGGAACCCGGCCCAGACAAACTGCTCCTCCAGATCCTTGCGGAGCCACAGCTCGCTGCCCTGATCCCCAAAGGGGAACTTCAGCAGCTTGAACGCCTCGGCGTACCGCCCTCCCGCCACATGGCCCCGGAAGGCGGCGCAGACATCCTTCTCCTTCCAGAGCCATTGGCCGCCGGCGCTGGGCTGGTCAAACACCAGCAGGCTTTCCTTCACCTTGTCCATCACGCTGTCGGCAATGATGTAGAAGTCAGGGTTGAAATAGGTCATGGTCTGGTAGGGCCCGGCCTCGAAGGCATAGACCTCCCGGGGGGCCCAGCCATCGCAGGGCGCGAGGCACACGGCGTCCATGGAGCACCGGGACACCGCCGCGTGATCCACATGATTGTCCTTGGGCCAGTGGATGAACACCAGATCCGGCTTTTCCGCCCGCAGGACATCGCGGATGGCCAGGGTGTTCTCCTTGTCGTAGGTATAAATCACGTCATCATACTGATAAGGCGCCTCGCCGTGGGGCCCCAGGAGGATTTTCCGGGCGCCCAGGATGCGCGCGGCCTCCTGCTCCTGCCACAGCGCTTCCCGGAGCTTTTCGCCGGTGAGCGGCTTGCGGTGGCGCACGGCGGGGTTCAGGAATACCACCTCATACCCCTTTTCCACCAGCAGGCGGGCCGTGGCGCCCGTACCGTACTCACAATCGTCATTATGCGCGCCAATCAACAGCGCTTTCTTCGCCATAGCGCATCGCTTCCTTCCGGTCAGTCGTCATGAGGCTTTTCGTTCATGAATTCCAGTGGCACGGTAATCACGGCGTCCAGGCCGCCGCCGGGCAGCTGCTCATAGCGCAGACCGCTTTCCTCACCGAAAAGCAGCTTGATGCGCTTGTTCACATTGCGGATGCCGATGCCGTAGCTGTCGGCCTCCTCGGTGCAGCGCAGCATGCGATTCAGCGCCGCCGCGTCGCCGCCAACGCCGTTGTCCGCCACATGGATCAGCAATGTGCGGCGAATGCCCTCGCAGTACAGGCGGATTTCCAGGGGGCCTTCCTCGCAGTGGGCATGGAAAAGCGCGTTTTCCACCAGGGGCTGGAGAATGATCTGCGATACCCGGACGTCATGGTATCTCTCCGGCACATTACAGATGAAATGGAAGCCGTTTTTGTAACGCAGTTCCTGAATGCGGACATAGTGCTGCAGATAGTCGATTTCCTCCCGAAGGGGCACGACGGCGCGGTCGAAATGGACGCTGTATTTCAGGATGCTCACCAGGGAGGTGGCCATGGTCACGATATCCTCGTTGCCTTCCAGCAGCGCGCTGCAGGTGACGGAATCCAGCGTATTGTAAATGAAGTGCGGGTTGATCTGCGCCTGCATGGCCTTCAGCTCGGATTCCCGCAGCTTCTTGGCCTCCTCCACCGCCTGATCCGTCAGGGTCTGGATGCAGGTGAGCATGGTATTGTAGCTTCTGTACAGCGTGGCGATTTCATCATGGGAGGTGGGCTCGGGCACGGACGGCGGCAGATGGCGGATGTCCCGCATCTGGCCCATGGTATCGGACAGCTGAAGAATCGGCCGCATCAGCTGCTTGCTCAGCAGCACGGAAATAAGCGCGGACACGATCAGGAACAGCATGATGATGATGGTAATCAGCTGATAGGAGTTGCGGTGGATGTAGTCCGCCACGTCCGCCTCGGGCATCAGCACGATGATCCGCCAATCCCCCTGAAACAGTACGCTGCTGGCCGTATAAGCCTCCTTATTCAGCGTGAAAGCTTTCAGCCTGCCGTCCCGGGGCAGGGACAGCAGCGCCTCCCGATAAGTCGCGATGTCCTCCGGCACGTTCTCCGTCGCCATGATAAACGAATCTTCATAGACCAACAGGGCGATGGTTCCCTTGGTCATCTGCGCGGTGGCCAGAATATTGTACAGCTTGACGCTGGGCAGGGAATAAAGCACCACGCCCATATTGGAATTGTAGCGCGGGTCGGCGATGCGTGTGTTGCGCAGCATCTGGGAAAAAAAGATGTTGCTGGGCACGGCGGGATGCCAGAAGGCGTAGATTTCCCCCATGCGCTGCATTGTTTCCTGATACCATTCCTCGTCCTGCACATCCAGCGCGCTGTAAATCTTGGCCCGAGTCAGATCCTTGATGTCAAAATTTTTTGTAATGTTCTGAGCCAGCCAGAACTGGGGATCCAGCAGCAAAACAGCGTTGGCGCTTTTCATCAGCGGCGCGTTGGGCGTACCGGTGCCCATGCTGAAGGCCGTGCTGATCCCATCCCGCTGCCGAATGGCGTTGATCCCTGTCTTGTTCACCAGCGCATCGGCCAGCGCCTCGCTGCTGCACAGATAATAGGCGTTCTGCTTGATGTTGTCCATCAGGCTGCCCACGCTCTCGGAGGTTCGGGTGGCGGCATAGACCTGGTCGGCCTCCAGCCTGTCCTGGAACACGGTATAAAAGTAACGAAAGAACAGCGTGGAAAAGGCCAGGATAACAATCAGCATGCTGAAGGCGAAGTAGCAGAAGGTGCGGATGCGGATACTGTTTCTCATCATCAGTTCTCTTTCCCGGGAAGACCCTGACCTTCCGTCAGACAGGCGACGATCCCGCTTCCCGGTTGAGGATCATCATGGAGCGGTACTGGGAAGGGGACATACCGAAGGTGGTGCTGAACAAGCGGGAAAAATAATCCGGGGTCATGTAGCCCACGCGCTTGCTGACGCTGGCCACGTTGTTGGAGCCGTCCTGCAGAAGCTGCTGGGCATGGCGCATCCGCACCTCATGGATGCTGGCGATGATGCTCTTGCCCTGGTGCTGCTTGTACAGCGCGCCCGTGTAGACCGGGGAGAGGTGCAGCCACTCGGAAATGGTGGCCACGGACAGGTCGGGATCGTCGTAGTTCTTTTCGATGTAGTCGGTGATCTGCTCGACATAATTCACCGTTTGGGGCGCCTTCTTCGCACACAGGGCGGCGCAGCGCTCGCACTGCTGATTCACAAACCAGATCACGTCGGTAACCTTCTTCAATTCCGCATAGGCGGCCATGGCGGTGCGCCGAAGCCGCTCCACCTCCGCCTTCTGATAGGTGGCCTCCCGTGTCTGCTCAAACAGCTCGTAGAGGAACATCATGCCGAAGTGCTTCAGATCCTCAATGAAAATCTGATGCAGCGCCATGTACTCAAAGGTGCTGGCGCAGGACTGGGCGTCGGCGCTTTCCAGCATATCGTGCACCAGCTTCTGTATGCCGCCGTGATCCGCCTTCAGGGAGGTATAGTAGCGCTTCTTTTCCAGCTCCGCCATGCACTGACGGATCTTGTCGCAGATTTCCGTCAGCCGCTCCCGGGTGATGGGCTTGAGGATGTAATCCTGCACGCCCAGCTTCAAAGCGTTCTGCACAAAGGCGAAGTCGCTGTGCTCGCTGAGCACGATCACGCAGATGTCCACCACGGAGTCCCGCAGCTTTTCCACCAGCTCCAGGCCGTTGAGCATGGGCATCTTCACGTCGGTGATAATCAGGTCGGGCTTTTCCTCCAGGGTGATTTTCAGCGCCACCGCGCCGTTCTCCGCCTCCAGCACCTGGGAGAACTCCAGCTCCTGCCAGGGGAGCATCTGAATGATACATTTCCTTACAAATACGTCGTCGTCCGCAATCAGCGCTTTCATAGCTTCCTCCTTGCCACGGCGTTGCGTCTGCTTTGTTCCATACTTATATTATAGTACGATCGGCCAAATTGTCAAAGTAAAACGTCCACTCAAATGGACAAAACAGCCAAGTCCATTGTTTTATTGGCACATCATTACTTTTTGTGGCCAAAATGACGGGGGTGGGTCGTTGAACATTGGAGGGGGAAAAGCTATAATAAAGCAAGCGACCGCGAGAGTGCTCAGAGCATCGAAGGGAGGCGCGCAGATGCGTTCCATGCTTCGGGAAAACGGGGTATTGAAGCCAACCGCCCGCATACTTTGGGAAATCCAGGAGTTTGCCTCCAAGCCGCCGGTGGAAACGGCGACCAATTTGTATACCGACATCCGCCGCCGCGCCGAAATCGCCCTGCGCAAGGGTGAGGAACGTCGCCGCGCCGTCCGGGACGCCGACGGACTTGCCCGCTATCAGCAGGAGATCCGGGAGGCGTTCCTGAATTGCATCGGCGGCCCCATCCCGGCGGAAGCCGCCCCCGCCCGGGTGGTCGGACAGCAGGTTCATGACGGCTTCATCCTGGAAAAGGTGCTGCTGGCCCCCCGCAAAGGCGCCCTGGCTTCCGCCAATGTGTATGTGCCCGCGGGGCCCGAGGGCCGCAAGCCCGCCGTGCTGGTGGTGGTGGGCCATACCGACCAGGGCAAGGCCGATCCCGAATACCAATACCTGGCCCAGCTGCTGGCCCACGCGGGCTTCGTCGTCCTGGTGCTGGATCCCCTGGGGGAGGGCGAGCGCTTCGAGCACTACGAGCGCGATATTGACTTCCAGCCCATCCAGGGCTGCAGCGGCGAGCATGACCTGCTGGACTGGAAATGCAAGCTGATGGGGCAGAGCCTGGCCCGGTACTTCATCCAGGACGGGCTGGCGGCTCTTGACTACCTGGTCTCCCGGGAGGATGTGGACAAAAGCCGCGTCGCCCTGACGGGGCACTCCGGCGGCGGCACCCAGACCATCATGCTGATGGCGGCGGCCGGCGACCGCTTTGCCTGCGCGGCTCCCTGCGCCTATGTGACGGACAACCGGGCGATGCTCGACTGCGCCGTCGACCCGGACAACGAGATGCTCTGGCCCGGCAGCATGGAGAAGGGCCTTGACTATGTGGATCTGCTGGCGGGGATGGCCCCGAAGCCGGTGCTTTTCCTGACCAACCAGCATGATTTCTTCCCCAGGGAGGGCACGCTGCGGACCTTCGAGGAGGCACGGCGGCTGTGGCAAGCCGCGGGCAGCGACACGCCCCCGGAAATGGTCACGGCCCGCTCCCAGCACGCCTATCCCCAGGCGCTGGCCCAGGCTGCCGCGAAGTTCTTCGGCCGCTGCCTGCTGGGCCGGGAGCCGTCCCTTGGGGACTTCGCCTTCGATCCCCTGCCTGACCAGGCCCTTTGGTGTACCCCCCAGGGCATCCTGCCCAAGGCTTACCCGACCATGCGCTGCGTCCACGACGCGCTGCTTGACGAATTGACTGCTTGTCGTCAGCGGCGCGGCGGACTGTCCGCCGAGGCGGTCACCGCCCGGCTGCGGGACGCCCTGCATGTGGAGCGGATCGCCCGGGAGCCGGACGCCAGGGTGTACGCCGAGGGCGTCTGCGGCCACTATGCCTACCGCTGCCTGGCCTGGAGACCCCAGGAGGGCTACTGGAACACCGGCGCCCTCCTGCGGGACATGCGCCGGGGCGACGGCCCCCTGCCCACCGTCATCGCACTGTGGCCCGAGGGACTTGCTCGAATGGAGGAGCACGCCAACTGGATTCACCGGGCCGTCCGCCAGGGCTGGCAGGTGCTGGCGATGGACGTTGCGGCCTCCGGCTCCCTGCTGCCCGCGCCCCTGGGCTCCACCATGTACATCGGATGGGGAACCATGTACAAGCTCAACGCCTACCTGATGCAGCTGGGGGACTCCCTGTTCGCCCTGCGGGTACGTCAAGCCATCGCCGCGGCGCGGATGCTGGCCCGGTGGCCCGAGGCGGACATGGCCCGTCTTTGCTACTACGCCACGGGCGAATGCTCCCGTTTGACGGACCTGGCCTCCCTGCTCACAGATCTGCCCGGCCATACCGATGAGGCATATCAATCCTACGAGGAAATCGTTTCCGAGCGCTATCACGACCAGACCCACACCTACGAATGGGTCTTCCCAGGGGCGCTCAACTGCTTCGACGCGGCGGATGTCAAACGCTTCCGCCAGATAAGAGGGCTTCTCGCGCCGAACCCCGCCGATCACCCGCCGGTGGGGAACGCGCCTGAACAATAAATCACCAAGCGACCATCAAATGGAGGGAAAACCATGAAACTGAAGATCAGCATGATCGGCGGCGGTTCCTATTCCTGGACTTACGGTCTGTTCAGCACCTTCCTGGATAACCCTTTCTTCGACCGTGAAACGGAGTTGTGCCTCTACGACATCAACGAGACGGCGCTTGACAACGTATACCGCTTCTGCAAATACTACAACGACATGTACCCCGACAAGGCCATCACCCTCACCAAGACCCTCAGCGAGGATGAAGCCCTGGAAGGCTCCAACTATGTGGCCATCGCCATTTCCCACGGCGGACTGGAGGCGGAATTGGAGGACCATCTGATTACCCGCCGCCACGGCTTCTATAACGTCAAGGGCAGTGAGAGCGGCATTGCCGGCGCCAGCCGCACCATCCGCCATGTGCCGGAATTTGTGCGCATCGCCAAGAAGATGAACCGCCTGTGCCCCGGCGCCACCATCCTCAACGTGACCAACCCCCTCACCGCCCTGACCCGCTGCGTGCAGAAGTACGCGGGCGTTCACGCGGTGGGCTTCTGCCACGGCATCCGCAACCACCTGGAGATCCTGCTGCCCTACTTCGGCGCCAAGAGCTTCGACGAGGTCAGCTTCTCCGTGTCTGGCGTGGATCACTGCTCCTTCCTGACGGATGTCAAGTTCCATGGTGAGGACGCCCTCCAAATCATGCGCGACAAGGGCATGATCGAGGCCGCCTGGGCCGGGAAGACCAACATCACCTATGACGATCCCTTCGCGGGCCGCGAGAATCAGCGCATCCGCTTCATCCTGTGGGATATGCTGGGCTGCATGCCCGGCCTGAGCGACGAGCACTGCGCCGAATTCTACTACCAGACCACCGGCACCCAGGAGAACCGCGACCGCTTCGGCATGCACTATGACCGCCTGGAGGATCGTTCCACCTCCGTCAAGCGCCTGCGGGACGACATCGTGGTGCCGCTGGAAACCGGCAAGATGCCGCCCCTGCGCATCAGCAGCGAGCGCATGGAGCGCGTGGTGGAAGCCCTTGAGGGCGGCCGCGAGTTCTATGACGTGGTGAATTACCGCAACTTCGGCCAGGTGCGGGAGCTGCCCATGGACACCGTGGTGGAGACCATGGTCACCTTTGACGCCACCGGCGTTCACCCCGCCATCGCCAATCCCCTGCCCAAGCCCGCCCAGGCCATCGTCATCCCCACGGCCCTGCGGGAGGAGCTGTTCATGGAGGCGGCCATGGAATGGGACGCCGCCAAGCTCACTAGCGCCCTGTGCATTGATCCCCTCGTGCAGGACTTCACCCGTGTGCGCGCCGTGGTGAAGGATCTGATGGATTACAACGCCAAGTGGCTGCCCAAGGATCTGTAAGCTGCATCGCCGCGCCCCCGGCCGGAAGGCTGACCCGACCGGGGGGAGGCGGATCAAAGGAGAAATGGACATGAAAACGAAAATCAGCGGCGGCCGCGTCATCCTGGGTGATCGGATCGTCGAGGGGACGAACGTGTACTTTGAGGACGGCCTCATCACCGCCGTCACCGACGAGGACCTCCCTTTTGATGTCGAGATCGCCGCGGAGGGCCGATATGTTTCCCCCGGCTTCATCGACCTGCACACCCACGGCAGCGGCGGCGCTGATTTTCTCGACGGCACGGTGGACGCCTTCCTGACCGCCGCGACCATGCACGCCCGCTATGGGGCCACCACCATCATCCCCACGGCCACCTCCGGTGAATTGGAGGAAACCCTGGCCATGGAGCGGGCCTACGAGGACGCCCTCACCCGGAACGACCATGGCGCGGACATGCCCGGCCTGCACTTCGAGGGGCCGTACTTCGCCATGGGACAGGCGGGCGCGCAGGATCCCCGCCATCTGCGCAATCCCGTGCCCGAGGAATACCTGAAAATTCTGGACAGCTGCAGGCACATCCTGCGCTGGAGCATCGCGCCGGAGCTTCCCGGCGCCCTCGAATTGGGCCGTGAGCTGAAGCGTCGGGGCATCCTGGCGGCCATCGGTCACAGCGACGCGGAATTCTCCGAGGTGGAAGCCGCCTGGGAGGCGGGCTACACCCATGTGACGCACCTGTATTCCAGCATGAGCACCATCCACCGCCGCAACGCCTACCGCTATGCCGGCGTGCTGGAGGCCGCCTACATGATCGACGACATGACAGTGGAGATCATCGCGGACGGCAAGCACCTGCCCGCCGAGCTGCTCAGGTACGTCTACAAATTCAAGGGCCCCGACCGCACGGCCCTCATCACCGATTCCATGCGCGGGGCGGGGATGCCCGACGGGCCGTCCACCCTGGGCCACTGGAAGAACGGCCTGGCCGTGGTCATCGAGGACGGCGTGGCGAAGCTCCCCGACCGCACCAGCTTTGCCGGGAGCGTCGCCACCTTCGACCGCCTGGTGCGCAACATGGTGCAAATGGCGAAGGTTCCCCTGACGGACGTTATCAAGATGGCTGCCGCCACCCCCGCCCGCATCATGAATTTGACGGATCGCGGCGCCATCGCTCCCGGCCTGCGCGCCGATTTTGCGCTGTTTGACAACGACATCCGCGTTTCCCACGTCATCGTGGGGGGACGGGATGTCTATACCGCCTGATTTTTTCGCACGAAAGGGGATCGCTGATGAACGGACTGGCCGCCGGGTTCGCTCGGGTCAACATCACCCCCGCCATGGGTACACCCATCGCGGGCTACTACAAGGTACGCCTTGCCGAGCAAGTGCTGGACGAGCTGGAAGCCAACGCGCTGGCGCTTTCCCTGGGGGAAACGACGGTGCTGCTCATCAGCGTGGATCATCTGGGGCTGAGGCAATGCTACCTGGATCCCCTGCGCCTGCGGATGGCGGAGATCACGGGCATCCCGGCGGAGCACATCCTCATCACCGCCACCCACACCCACACCGGGCCGATGATTTTCGGTGAGGTCGACCCGGCGCTGCAGGCGGAGTATGCGCACTTTCTGGAAGGCCGCCTGCTGGACGCCGCCCGCTTCGCCATCAATGACCTGCGTCCCGCCCGCATGGGCTGGGGCACGGCGAAGGCTCCGGGCATCGCGTTCATCCGCCGCTTCCGCATGAAGGACGGCAGCATCCGCACCAACCCCGGCATCAACAACCCGGACGTCATCGGCCCCGCGGGGGAAATCGACGACAGCGTGGGCGTGGTGCGCTTTGACCGGGAGGGCGCCGAGACGATTGTACTGGCGCACTTCGGCGTCCACCCGGATACCATCGGCGGCAACGTCATTTCCGCCGACTGGCCCGGCATGGCCCGCCGCACGGTGGAGAAGGCCATCGACAACACCCGCTGCATCGTCCTCAACGGCGTGCAGGGGGACATCAACCATGTCAATCCCGCCCCCACCCTGGGCGCGCTGAACGACATGACCATGGACTTCGACAACGTGATGCGGGGCTATGGTCACGCCCGGCATATGGGGCGCGTGGTGGCGGGCGCGGTGATGCAGGCGTACGACAAGGTGTGCTATGTCCCCGTGGAGCATCTGGGCGGCGTGCAGCGGATCATCCGCCACCCCTCCAACATGCCGACGGCGGAGGAGATGCCCCTGGCCCATCATTACAACGACCTGCATCAGGCCGGGCGGGATGACGAGATCCCCTTTGAGGGCATGATGCTCACCACCGTGGTGGCGGAAGCCGAGCGCATGGTGGAGCTGGAGCATGGCCCCGAGGCCTTCGACCTGTGCGTGACGGCCCTGGCCATCGGCAATGTGGCGCTGGTGGGCATCCCCGGCGAGCCCTTCTCCGGCATCGGCCGGGGGCTGAAAATGAATCCCGACTGGTCGCTGGTGCTGCCCTGCTGCTGCGGCAACGGCTACGAGGGCTACTTCCCCACGGCGGACGCCTTCACCAACGGCAGCTATGAGGTGCGCAGTTCCATCTTCAAGGCGGGGGTCGCGGAGGCGATCATCGACACGGGCAGCGCGCTGCTTGGCGAACTTCAACACGACAGGAGGAATTGACCCATGTGGAATGAATACCAGCTGGACGAAGCCCTGTCCACCCCCAGCGACGCCCTGATCCAGGACATGGCCAGGCTTGACGGCGACATCATGATCCTTGGCGCGGGCGGCAAGGTGGGCCCCACCCTGTCCGTGATGGCCAAGCGCGCGGTGGAGAAAAGCGGCAAGCCCCGCAAGGTCATCGCCGTATCCCGCTTCACCGATCCCTTTGTGGTGGAGCTTTTGAAGAAGGAGAAGGTGGAGACCATCTCCGCCGACCTCACCGACGCCGATCAGATTGCCGCGCTGCCCAAGGTGAAGAACATCATCTACATGGCGGGGCGGAAGTTCGGCACCTCCGGCAGCGCCTGCGAAACCTGGGAGATGAACGTGGCTGTGCCCACGCTGGTCACCCGGCACTTCGGCGACGCCCGGTACGTCGTGTTTTCCACCAGCAATGTGTATCCCTTCGTCAAGCCCGAGAGCGGCGGCAACGACGAATCCGTGGAGCCCTCTCCCATCGGGGAGTACGCCATCAGCTGCCTGGGCCGGGAGCGCATCTTTGAGTATGCGGCGCGGCACTACGGGGCCAAGGTGGTCAACTTCCGCCTGAGCTACGCCATCGACCTGCGCTACGGCATCCTCTACGACCTGTGCCAGTGGATCATGGAGGGCAAGCCCATCCCCCTGGGCGTGCCGGACTTCAACTGCGTGTGGCAGCGGTATGTGAATGAGGTTGCCCTTCGCGCCCTCTTCCTGGCGGATGAAAAGGTGCAGAACCTGAACGTCACCGGCCCGGAAACCGTCAGCGTGCGCTATGCCGCCACCAAGTTGGCCAGCCTACTGGGCAAGGAAGTCACCTTCGCCGGGACGGAAGGCGAGCGCGGCATCCTCTGCAACGCCCAGAAGTGCGTGGAGCTCTACGGCTACCCAGACATGGGCGTATCGGAAATGATGCAGCGCCAGGCCGAGTGGGTGCTGGCCGGCGGCCGTCAGCTGGGAAAGCCCACCCATTTTGAGGAACAGAAAGGAAAATTCTGATGCGCAGTGAAGCGATGCTGCTGTTGACGCGGGGCGCTTTTCTCCCCGCTATGCCCCTGGTGCTGGACGAAGACCGCCGCTTTGACGAGGCCGGTCAGCGCCGCCTGATCCGTTACTACCTGGAAAGCGGCGTGGACGGCATCGCCGTGGCGGTGCATACCACGCAGTTCGCCATCCGCGACCCGAAGATCAACCTCTTTGAGCGGGTGCTGACGGTGGCCATCTCGGAAATCAACGCCTACCGTGCCCGCACGGGCCGGGAGATTCTGGCCGTGGCGGGCGCCTGCGGCGAGGCCCCCCAAGCCGTGGCGGAAGCCAAGCTGGCCAAGAGCCTGGGCTATGACGCCGCGCTCCTCAGCCCCGGCGGCCTGAACCACCTCAGCGAAAAAGCCCTCATTGAGCGCACCCGGCAGGTGGCCGAGGTGCTTGATGTCATCGGCTTCTACCTGCAGGTGGCGGTGGGCGGCCGCGTCTTCACCTATGACTACTGGCGGCAGGTCTGCGCCATCCCCGGCGTGAAGGCCATCAAGTGCGCCGCCTTCAACCGTTATCTGACGGTGGATGTCGCAAGGGCCATCGCCTTCGCGGATCACGACATCGCCCTGTATACGGGCAATGACGACAGCATCGTTACCGACCTGCTGACGGAATACGCCTTCCAGGACGGCGACACCCTCCGCACGGTGCGCACCGTGGGCGGCCTGCTGGGCCACTGGTCCGCGTGGACGCACACGGCGGTGGAGATGTTCCGGGAGATCAGGAAGCTCCGGCCCGGCGAGCCCATCCCCGCCAAGTGGATGACCGTTGCCGCCCAGGTAACGGACGTGAACAGCGCCTTCTTCGACACGCGGAACAATTTCGCTGGCTGCATCGCCGGTATGCACGAGGTGCTGCGCCGTCAGGGGCTGATGAAGGGCATCTGGTGCCTGGATCCTGACGAGAGCCTTTCCCCCGGTCAGGCGGAGGAGATCGACCGGGTGTACCGGCTCTATCCCGACCTGAACGACGACGCCTTTGTCGCAGCGTTCCTTCAGGAGGACGGGCAGCAATAAGCCATTCTTCCGGCGCGGCGTTTTCCACAACCAGGAAAAATCAGCCGCGCCTTTTTCACTATACCCTCCATGCCATACCCGGTCATGGCATGATCGACACTTGCAGCGACAGGAGGAAGCGCCATGTCCGTCATCCTTGAACCAGCCTATTCCTTCCCGGAGAAGCCCGGCCCGGTGGTGAAGCCGGGGGAATTTGTTTTCGCCGCCATGCACCTGGATCACGGCCACATCGGCGGCATGTGCGACAGCCTCATCAAGGCCGGGGCCACGCTGAAGGCGGTCTACGATCCTGACCCGGAGAAGGTCGCGGCCTTCCGCCGGAGCTTTCCGCAGGCCATTGCGGTATCCTCCGAGGAGGAAATCTTTGCTGACCCGGAGGTGAAGCTGGTGGCCGCCGCGGCCATCACCAGTGAGCGGTGCGGCCTGGGCATCCGCGCGATGGAGGCAGGCAAGGATTACTTCACCGACAAGGCCCCCATGACCACCCTCCGCCAGGTGGAAGCCGCCCGGGACTGCGTGCGCCGGACAGGCCGGAAATACTTTTGCTATTACAGCGAGCGCATCCACACCGGCGGCGGATTGTTCGCCGAGGAGCTCATCAAGCAGGGCGCCATCGGCCGGGTGATCCACATGGACGGCTTCGGTCCCCATCGGCTGAGCCCCGCCTGCCGCCCCGCCTGGTTCTTCGACCGGGAGAAGTCCGGCGGCATCCTGTGCGACATCGGCTCCCATCAGATCGAGCAGTTCCTGACCTTCGCGGGGGAGGAGGATGCGGAGATCGTCATGAGCCGCGTGGCCAACTACAATCACCCCGAGCACCCCGCCTTTGAGGACTTTGGCGACTGCATGGTGGTGGGCAAAAACGGGGCCAGCTTTTACTTCCGGGTGGACTGGTTCACCCCGGACGGCCTGCGTACCTGGGGCGACAGCCGCACCTTCATCACCGGCACCGAGGGCACCCTTGAACTGCGCAAGACCGTCGATCCCGCCGTGCCGGACATGGTGACCAACACCGTCATCCTGGTAGATGGCGAAGGCGAAAAGCGCTACACCCTCAACGACAGAATCGGCTACCCGTACTTCGGCCAGCTGATTCTGGACTGCATTCACCGCACGGAAACCGCCATGACCCAGGAGCACTGCTTCAAGGCGGCGGAACTGTGCATCCGCGCATCGGAAAGCGCCGTGCGCATATCAGCAAAGTCTGAATAAGGCATGTCTAAATTGCCGTCTGCAAGACTGCAATCGTATCCGTCGGGCGGCATCGCCGCAAGAAGAAAACCGGCGGGGCGGGGAGTTTTTCGTAGCAAAATGCAATTTTGCGGAGAAAAACATTCCTTGACTTCTCTCGACAAAGTGGCTCACGCCACTTTGTCGACATTATCGGCCCGAAGGCCTGAGAGGGAGGAACCCATGGAATTTACCGTCAGCCAACCCGTACAAGCCGCGCTGGAAAACCTGCTGGCCATGGATGAAGTCGCGGACGCCCTGAATTGGATTCAGAAGGATCACGCCCGGTGCATCAGCGAGCAGAAGCGGCTGACCTGCGTGGAGGCGCCCAGCTTTCATGAGGAGGCCCGGGCGGAGGTTTATGCCGTCATGTTCCGCGACCTGGGGCTGAAGGATGTCCGCATCGACCAGGGCGGCAACGTTCTTGGCCTGCGCAAGGGCCAGGGCGGCGGCCCCCGTATCCTGGTGGAAGCCCACATGGACACGGTCTTCCCCCTGGGCAGTGTGGGCGGCGTGGAGGAAGAGAACGGCTTTCTCTTCGCCCCCGGCATCAGCGACGATACCCGCGGTCTGGCCGTCATCCTGTCCGTCATCCGGGCGCTGGATGTCTGCGGCATTCAGACCAAGGGCGACCTGCTCTTTGCCGGAACCACCCGGGAGGAGGGGATGGGCGGCATGGAGGGCATCAAGGCCCTGCTGGACGAGCAGCAGGGGAAAATTGACGCCTGCATCAGCATCGACAGCGCCAGCATGGCCACCATCATTTATGAAGCCACGGGCCTTCGGACGGCGGAGATCACCTTCCACGGCATCGGCGGGCACGCCTTCGGCGCCTTTGGTCAGGTGGCCAATCCCCTCCACGCGGCGGCCCGGGCCGTGGCGAAGATCGCTGACCTGCAGGTGCCCCTTGCGCCCAAGACCACCTTCTGCGTATCCAACTTTCACGCGGGCAACGACGCCGGCGTCCACGCCATTCCGCCCTCCGCCTGCATCAAGATCAATTACCGCTCCAACGACGCCGCGCTGCTGGAAGCCCTCGATGAGCAGATTTACCGCGCCGTCCAGGAGGCCTGCGACGAGGAAACCGCCCGCTGGGGTCAGGATACCATCACCTGGGAAAGCCGCGTCCTGTGCGACATTCCCGCCGGCAGCCAAAGCCTCCACGAGCCTGTGGTGGAGGGCCTGTACGCGGTGCTGAAAAAGATGGGCCTTCAGCCGGTATTTCAGCGGGGCGGGGCCACCAATTGCAGCATCGCCATCACGCGGAAGCTCCCGGCGGTGTGCCTCGGCACCTGCTACTGCCCTGGGGGAGAGGTTATCAACACCATGGATCACACCTTGGAGGAACGCTTCCCCATCGCCGGGGCGTACAAGGGCGTTCAGGCGGCGCTGCTGACGGCGCTGCTCTGCGCGGGCGCCGGGAAGGAGCCGTCCATCCTCGGCGTCTGATCCTGCTGATCTGATCTGCTTACAGCGAAGGAGTATCACCCCATGACGCTTTCGGTCTATGAGACGCCGGAATACCGCCGCTCCAGGAGCGGCTACCGGTGGTTCTGTATGCTGGAATACTTCGTGTCGATGCTGGTTTCCGACGTGTATCTGTTCAAGCTGCTGACCTACATCGGCCTGAGCGACAGCAGCATCGGCATTGTGTCCTCGCTGGTCACCATCGCCAGCCTGTTCCAGCTTTTTTCCCTGCAGCTTGTCAGGAAAATCCGCAACGTGAAGCGGTGGGTCATCACCGCCTGCATGTCCAGCCAATCCATCTTTGTGCTGCTGTACACGCTGCCCTTCCTGCCGCTGGCTGTGCACACCAAGACCATCCTGATCTACGGCGGCATCCTGCTGGCGTATCTGTTCAATTATTCCATGGCGTCCATCGTGTTCCTGTGGGCCAACGCCTTTGTGGATCCCCACAAGCGCGCCACTTATTCCGCCGAGAAGGAAATGATGTCCCTCATGGGGGGCATGATCTTCACCTTCATCCTGGGCATGATGATGGACAGGTTTGAGCTGATGGGCCGCCTGACGGACTCCTTTGCCTTCATCATCATCCTGGGCATGGTCATCAACCTTTGCAGCTTCGCGGCGCTGATGCGCATCAACAGCCGCTGGGAGCGCAGGGAACGCACAGCCGCCGAACCGTCCATCCGGGAGGTATTGACGGCGCTGATGACGAACCGGGGCTATCGCCATGTGGTGACGCTGTCGGTGATGTGGAACTGCGCGCAGTACTTCACCGTGGGCTTTCTGGGTAGCTACAAGAGCAAGGAGCTGATGCTGAGCATCGGCACGGTGCAGCTCATCAACATCGCGGGCAACTTTTTCCGCTTCTTCCTGTCCAAGCCTCTTGGGCGATATGCCGACCGCACCTCCTACGCCCGGTGTATTGAAATGGCGCTGTACATTGCCGCCGTCAGCTTCCTGGCAGCAGCCTTCGCCACGCCGACCATGCGGTGGTTCATCGCGGTGTTCACCATCCTGCTGTCCATCAGCCAGGCCGGCGTTGCACAGAATCTGATGAACATCCTCTACGATTATGTCCCGGTGGAATACTTCGTCCAGGCGTCCTCCATCCGAAACTGCGTCAGCGGCGCGCTGGGTTTCGTGGCTTCCCTGGCCGGCAGCTGGGTGCTGAACCTGATCCAGGGGCAGGGCAATCAGCTTTTCGGCGTGACCGTCTACGGACAGCAGCTGATGGCGGGGCTTTCCTTCGTCCTCACTGTGGCGACGGCGCTGTACGTCCGCGCGACCATGGTCAGACGAGCCAGCACCGGGCAGGAGAAGGAAAGGATCAAAGCATAACGAAAAGCGGCCCGCATCAGCAGCGAGCCGCTTTTTCACCTCCATATACCTTTATATTCATCACCAATCATCATCAGCCTCATCCATTCCCCGCCTGTTGACATCAGGTTGATAACCGTCTTGCGCCATTCGCCCAAAACCAGCGTTTTCCTGCCTTTTTCTTATCCACAGCCCCTTATCCACAGGGTGTTGGTTCTGTGTACAGTCATCGGCACAGGGGAATAGCGCCCGGCCGTCCGCGGCCCTCAGCATGGAAAAAAGCATCATTTTTATTCATCGCATCCATGGCAAAGGCAGGATATTTCGCCCCCGGCATGGAATATAGTGAGGTACACGGCTTTTATCCACCGGCTGAGGGCGGACTTCCACCCCTTATCCACTTTTGGCAGAGGCCGGAAAGCCTGCCATGGCAAGGGCTTGGAGACTTTTCCACAATGTCCACAGGCCCTACTACGACGACTAATAATAAGTATTCATTAGATTGTGTATCAGAGAGGATGATCCCATGCAATTTACGATGAACGCCCAGGATTTGCTGGATGGACTCAACACCGTTACGCGCGCGCTGGCGGCCCGGCCTGCCAAACAGATTCTTGAGGGCGTACTGGTGGAAGCCTCCCCGGAAGGGATCAACCTCACCTGCTCGGACGGAAGCCTGACCATTGAAAGCGTATTGAACGCGGATGTCCGGGAGCCCGGCAGAGTCGTTCTGCCCGGCAAGCTGCTGACGGAGCTGGTGCGCAAGCTGCCCGGCGGCATGGTGACCATCAAGGTCAACGAGAACCATTCCGCGTCCATCCATTGCATGTCCTCCAAGAGCAACCTGGCGGGCATGAACCCCATGGAATACCCGGAAATGGCTGAGGTCGAGAACGGCACCACCATCAAGATTCCCCAGAACAAGCTGAAGGAAATGATCAGCCGGGTGGTCTTCGCCATTGCCACGGATGAAAGTCGGCAGATCCTGACGGGCTGCCTGCTGGAAATCGTGCGGGACGAGGCTCGGCTGGTGGCCCTGGACGGCTTCCGTCTGGCCATGCAGAAGGTCTTCCAGCCCTTTGAGCTGCCCGAGGGCATGGAAACCCTCAAGGCTGTCATTCCGGGCCGCGTGCTCAACGAGCTGAGCAAGATTCTGCCGGAGGAGGAGGAATTCTGCACCCTGCTGATGGGCAAGACCCGGATGCAGGCCACCTTCGGCAATACTCGGCTGTCCACGGTGCTGCTGGCGGGCGAATACATCGACTACCGCAAAATTCTGCCCCCGGCCTTCAAGACCCAAGCCATGGCGGACAGGGCGGCCGTTCAGAACGCCATCGACCGCGCCAGCCTGATGGCCAGGGAGGGCAAGAACAACCTCATTCGAATGCGCTTTGCCGACAACAGCCTGCTGATTACCTCCAACGCGGAGTTGGGCGACGTCCGGGAGGAAATGGACGCCACGCTGTCCGGCGAGCCCATTGAGATTGCCTTCAACGCCAAGTACATCACCGACGTCATCCGCAACATCAGCGAAGATGACCTCTGCATGAAGTTCAACAGCAGCGTCAGCCCCTGCGTGGTGTGCCCCAAGGAAGGGGAGGGCTATCTGTACCTGATTCTGCCTGTGAGGGTGTTCCAGTAACGGGACGAAAACGGCTATGTTGATCGAAGAAATCAAGCTGCATGATTTCCGTAATTACGGGGAGCTGACGCTTCGCCCTCATCCGGGGGTGAACCTGCTCTTCGGTCAGAACGGCTCCGGCAAAACCAATCTGCTGGAAGCCGTTCATTATTGTGCCCTGGGCCGCAGCCACCGCACCAGCATGGATCGGGAGGTGGTGCGCAAGGGCGCGGAAATGGCCGCCGTGGGCGTCACGGTGCGGGGAGAAAGCAGCCGCTGCCAAATCGCGGTGAAGCTGACGCCGGGGGAGAGCCGGAAGAAGCAGGTTTTCCTGGATCGCAAACGGGCGCCCAGGCTGTCGGATATGATGGGTCGGCTCCAATGCGTCATCTTCTCCCCGGAGGACCTGATGCTCGTCAAGGAGGGCCCCGCCGTCCGCCGCCGCTTTGTGGACATGATGCTCAGCCAGCTTTCCACCTCCTACTTTGTGGCGCTGCAGCAGTACAGCAAGGCCCTGGAGCAGCGCAACGCCATCCTGCGCCAGTGCAAAAAGTCCGGCAAAACGGACGCGGGGATGATCGCGGTGTTTGAGGAGGCCATGGCCGCGCCGTGCCAGGTCATCATTCCGATGCGACGGAAAATCCTGGCGCTGACGGCGGACATCGCGGCGGAGCAGTACCGCGCCATCAGCGGAAGGCCCGAGGAGGCCTTTTCCATGCGTTACATGGGCTGCCTGGAGGGCGAGAACATCCCCGAACGGATGCGCCGCCAGTGGGAGCAGGGGCGCAGGGAGGATATGATCAGAGGCGGCACCGGCTTCGGCATCCACCGGGAGGACATCGGTCTGACGCTCCACGGCCGGGAGATGAAGCTGTTCGCCTCCCAGGGGCAGATTCGCACGGCGGCGTTGTCCATGAAGCTGGCTCAGCTGGAGGTGTGCAGGCAGGTCACGGGCACCACCCCCGTGCTGCTGCTGGATGATGTGATGAGCGAGCTGGACATGACGAGGCGGACGCGGCTGCTGAAGGAAATCAGCGGCGTGCAGACCTTTGTCACCTGCACGGATGAAAGCGACCTGGACGGCTGCGACGACCGCCGGAGCTATCGGGTGCGGATGACGGCGGAGGGCATGGCGTCCATCTGCGAAACAAGCAGCGGCCAGCCGGTGCAGGCGAGAATATTGGAGGATCCAGATTTTACATAACGTAAGAGCGCGGAAGGCTGAAAACATCGGTCGACCGCGCTTTTTTGATGCCGCCATGAAAACGCCGATGCAAATAAAAGATGGGAATCTGATCGTGCGGGCATGATTTGAATTGATTTCAGCGCATTGAAGCCGAAAAAGCCTTGACATCGTTAATACTTCAAAAAGATAATTATAATAAAATCATAATAATATGGTACAAAATAGAAAAGGAGATGAAAACGCTGTATTGTTTCACGTGAAACATGCTTTTCGTCTCTTGTCATCTGTGGTACAATAAAAAGAGAAAGGGGGAGTTGCCGTGCCAAGCTGGACGAGGGAGCAGCGCCAGGCCATCAGCGCGCGAAACCACACCATCCTGGTCAGCGCCGCCGCGGGCTCCGGCAAGACCGCCGTGCTGGTGGAGCGCATCATGACGCTGCTCCGGGAGGGGGCGAGGCTGAATCGGATGCTGATCGTCACCTTTACCCGGGCGGCGGCGGCGGAAATGCGTCAGCGGCTGAATCAGCGTCTGTTGTCGGAAAGCCGGAATGACCCCGACACCATGGGCCAGGCGCTGGACGATCTGGAGAGCGCGGAAATTTCCACCATTCACGCCTTTTGTCAGAAGGTGCTGAAAAACAGCTTCCAGGCGGTGGGGATCGACCCTCTGTCCCGCATCGCCGAGGAAAAGCAGACGGACATCCTGTTTGAGGAGGCCTTTCAGCAGGCCATGAATGAGCTGCTGGATCAGCCGGAACAGGCTGATTTTCAGGCCTTCGCCTCGTCCTTCAGTCAGAAGGACATTCAGGACATGACCGGACAGCTGTATAAGTTTCTCATGTCCCTGCCGCAGCCGTTCGATTGGCTGGATGAGAAAATCGGTTTGCTCAGCCTGGAGGAGCTGGCAGAACACCCGTGGTATCAGGTACTGGTGGCCCAGGGACGGCGCCAATTGGAAGGCATCAGCGTTTTGCTGGCAGCTCAGGATAAGCTGTTTGAGGATGCCAAGGCCGTGGAGGCGCTGCGCGTCACATGGCAGGCGGATGGACAGGGATATCAGCGGCTGATGGCGCTGGCGAAGCAGTCACCCCGTGAAATGGCGGAGGGACTGGCGACCTTCGCCCTCACCAAGGCAGTCACCTGCCGCGGGCTGACGGACGAGCAGAAGCAGTGGCAGAAGCAGTACAACACCCTGCGGACGAAGATCAAGACCATCATCAAGGAAACGGCCGACAGTCTGATGCTAAATGAAGATAAAGTTCGTCGGGAATGGGCGGTTATTCAGACCCATTTGAGGGGCCTGGCGGTGCTGACCCGGCGAACGGAGGCCTATTTTGCGGAGGCCAAGCGGCAGCGAAGCTATCTGGACTTCAGCGATCTGGAACAAATGGCGCTGGCGGTGCTGTCGGATGAAGCCTACCGGGAAGCGCTTCAGGGGGAGTATGACCACATTTTCGTGGACGAATGTCAGGACGTTTCCGCGGTGCAGGACGCCATTTTGCAGAGCATTCACGGGGAACACAGCTGCATGTTCATGGTCGGGGACGTGAAGCAGAGCATTTACCGCTTCCGCAAGGCGGAACCGCGCTTGTTCCTGCATCGGATGCTGACGTACAGCGATGAGGACGACGCCCGGGAGAGGCGGATTTTCCTGCAAAAGAACTTCCGCAGCCGCACGAATATCCTGGAAGGGACGAACATCGTCTTCCGCAAGCTCATGCGGGACACGGTGACCGAGCTGAACTATACCGCCGCTGAGGAGCTGATTCCGGGCCGGGAGACGGAAAATGATCCGCCCATCGAAATTCATCTGGCGGATGTGGGGGATGGCGGCAAGGCTGAGGAGTACGCGGCAGAGGTGCAGATCATCGCCCAACGGATTCAGGCATTGGCGGCAGAGGGCATGGCCTACCGGGACATGGTGATTCTACTGCCCAAGGTGGCCGGCGTGGGCTCCGCCATGGCCCAGCTGATGCAGGAGCAGGGCATCCCCGTGTACTTCGACGGGTCGGAAAACTACTTCAATCTGGCGGAGATCACCGCCATGATGGCGCTCCTGCGGCTGCTGGACAACGGCCGTCAGGATATGCCGCTGCTGTCCGTATTGAAAATGCCGCCCTTTCAGCTTGGCGACCAGGCGCTGGCGGCCATTCGCCTGTGCAAAACAGGGCGCGGCGTCAGCTTCTGCGATGCCTTTGAGGCCTGCTGCCAGGGAGAGGATGAATTGGCGGCGAGGTGCCGGGCTGTCAGGGAACAGCTGACGGAATGGCGTTTTCGGGGCCAAGTGATGCGACTGACCGACTTTCTGTGGGTGCTGCTGCGGGAAACAGGGCTGTACGCGGCCTGTGGGGCGCTGCCGGAGGGCGAGCTGCGGCAGGCCAATTTGCGGATGCTCTGCCAGCGGGCGGCGGAATACGAGGCCAACGGCGGCGTCACGCTGTCCGGGTTTTTGCGGCAGATGGAGGAACAGCGCCTCAGCGGGGATGATCGCTCCGCCAAGACTCTGGGCGAGGGCGAGAATCTGGTGCGGATCATGACCATACACAAGAGCAAGGGACTGGAATTTCCCGTGGTATTCTGCGCGAGAATGGGGGAGAAGCTGCACCTGAACCGTCGTTCCGGGCTGATGGCCCACAGCCGTCTGGGAGTCAGCTTGCCCTATGTGAACAGGGCGCTGAACATCCGCCGGGAGACCATGGCGGAGGAAGCCTTCGACATTCAGCGCCTTCTGGACGAAAAGGCGGAGAGGGCGCGTCTTTTGTATGTGGCCATGACCCGCGCCCGGGAGAGGCTGATGCTCATCGGCTGCGCGCCGGAGGAGGGCAGGCTGACCTGGCGGATGCCGGACAGCGACTACCGCATCTGGGCGGCGGAGAGCATGATGGACTGGGTGATGCAGGTGGTGGCTGACGACGAACAGCAGCATTTATCCACAGCTTATCAACAGTCGGCAAACCCTTGGCAAATCAGGCTTTGGCGCTATGAGCAGCCTGACGCTGTGGATAAAAAGGCGGATGGCGAGCCTTGGCGCGCGTGGCTTCACGGGGTGCTGACAAGGCCTGTGGATGCTGCTCCCTGGCCGGAGGAAACGCCGGTTCAGGCCATGCCGCTGAAAACCTCCGTGTCCAGCTTAGCCAAGAAAAGCGTCCTCCATGATCCGCTGCCTCTGACGGACGCGGAGGAAAACGAGGAAAGCAAGCGGCAGGCTGAGACCATCCTGCTGCCGCTGCGGCTCAGCGAGCTGCCCGCGCGCCCCGCCTTCATGGAAGAAAAGCAGCTGACGGGAGCGGATCGGGGAACCATGATTCATCGGCTGCTGTCCCTGGTGGATCTGGCCACCATCCGGCAGGCGTCTGACCGAGGCATGGCGCTGCGGAATGAAATCGAACGGCTCATCAGTCAGGGGTGCTTTGCGATGGAAGATACCTTCGTCCTCCAAAGTCAGCCGGTGGCAGACTTCTTCGACAGTACCCTGGGCAGCCGCCTTCTGCAAAGCCCTCTGGTGCGGCGGGAATGGGGCTTCAACCTTCGCCTGCCTGAGGGAACGCTGCTCCAGGGCGTCATCGACTGCGCCTTCATGGAAAATGACCAATGGGTGCTGCTGGATTACAAAACGGATCATATTGTTCATGAGGAAGCCTTTGTGGCCCGGTATCAGCGGCAGCTGACCTGGTATGCCAGGGCGCTGGAGACCATCACCGGCCGCGCCGTCAGCGAAACGTGGCTGTACGCCCTGGAGAAGGGCCGCGCTTACGCTGTCCGGCGGGAAGAATAGGAGATGTTTCACGTGGAACAACGGAAAATGGACTACCACCTGCATACGGTTCATTCCATGGACGGCAGGCAGACCATGGACGAATTGTGCCGATCCATGGCGGAAAAGGGCGTACAGGAAATCTCTTTGACGGAGCATATTGAGCCGGGGCATCCCCAAAAGGAGCTTGACGTGCCGCCCGTGTGGGATGTTTGGTGGCGGGAAATCGAGGCCATGCGGGCCAAGTATCCGATGCTGGACATCCGCGCGGGGGTGGAAATCGGGGATAATCCGCGCCTGCGTCCCGGCATCCAGGCCATGCTGGATACCCAGCCTTTCGACTTCCGCCTGCTGAGCCTGCACCTGGTCAATGGCGTGGATTGCTATGACAGGCAGGACTATTTCGGCGGAAAGACCAGGGCCCAGGCCTATCGGGAGTATGCCGAGGCCAAGGCGGAATCCATCTGTGCCTGGACAGACTTCGACAGTGTTGCCCACATTGGGTATGTGGCCAAGTTTTCGGCTTACACCGGCGATGAGCAGCCCCTGCGGTACGAGGATGCGCCGGACGCCTTCGACGCCATCTGCCGGCACATCATCCGGCTGGACAAGTGCCTGGAAATCAACACGTCCACCTATGGCGCCATGGGCGCGCCCCTGCCGGATGTCAGCATCATCAGGCGATATATCGAGCTGGGCGGCGAGTGCTTCACCTTTGGCTCCGACAGCCACGATCCTGAACGGAATTACGCGGATGTGGAGCGGGCCAAGGAGCTGGTCAGGGGCCTGGGGGGCAAGTATCAGGCCAGCTATCGGCAGCGAAAAAAATTTTTGTACAGGATTTGACGAAACAGAAAAAAAGGTGTATAATCACTAAGTCGCGGATGAAAGTCCGCGTTGATGATAGAGAAGACTGTTTTACCCGACGTTGCAGGCTGGCATTGTCCCTGCGACGTTGCCGGTGACTGGCTTCTCTATTGTCATTTATAGCGATCAATGGGGCGCTGCCCCGGAGGGCTTATGCGGAAAATCGTGCTGATTTCCCTGGACGCCATGGCGGAGGCCGACCTCAGCCGCATGCCAAAGGATTCCTTTCTGGGCCGGTGGATGGCGGAAGCGGCTGTCTGTACCCAGGTGAAGACGGTTTTCCCGGCGCTGACCTATCCCGCGCACACCACCCTGGTCACCGGCAGAGATCCGGCAAGCCATGGCATCGGGCAGAATCAGCCCTTTCAGCCGGAAAAGGAAGCGGCCATGCGGGCCTGGTACTGGGACGCGGCGGAGGTTCGGGGGGACAGCCTGTTTCACGCCGTCAGGCGGCAGGGCGGGCAGTGCGCCTCCATCCTGTGGCCGGTGACAGGGAAGCATCCCGCCATCCGCAGGAACTTCCCCGAGGTGCTGGCGCTGCCCGGTGAAAATCAGGTGCTGAAGATGCTGCAATATGGCTCCAAGGCATGGATTCTTCACATGGAGCTGAAGCACGGGCGGAAGCGGGTCAGCAGCAGGGAACCGCATCTTTCCGATTACGCGGCCATGCTGGCCCAGGACGTGATTCGCGCCCATCAGCCGGAGCTGACGGCGGTGCACCTGGTGGATCTGGACGACATGCGCCATCACCATGGCGTCGACAGCCCGGAGGCCATGGCTGCCATGGAGCGGAACGAACGGCGGGTTCAGGCTGTCTGGGAGACCATGCAGCATACGCCTGGGATGGAAGACGCGCTGCTGGTGCTGGTCAGCGACCATGGTCAGGCGGATGTCGACCAAACCGTGTGTCTCACGGAGCTGCTGAAGGGCGCGGGTCTGGGCAAAGCTGCCCGGGTGCAGTCCAATGGTATGAGCGCCTATCTTTTCCCCGGGGAAGACGGGGCGGAGGGGCTGCGGAAGGCGGAAAATTTCCTGCGGGCAAAGGGCGCTGCGGGGGGCGTGACCCATGTGTACAGCCGTGAGGAGCTGGATGCCCTGGGCTGCATCCCGTCAGTGGGCTTCGCGGTGGAAGCGGCCCCGGCGGTGGTTTTTTCCGATGGGCTGCCTCAGGCCAAGAGGGAAAAGGCGACCCACGGCTTCGGGCCCGGCCATCCGGCGGAAAACTGCCTGTTCATGGTGCGCGGCAGAGGAATCCGGCCTTGCAGACTGCCCGCCATGCCCATGCGGGATGTGGCGCCGACCCTGGCGGGGCTTATTGGCGTCACGCTGGAGGAGGCGTCAGGGAAGGATCACAGCGGCCAAATTCAATAGGCAAAAACGTTGAAAGTGGGACTTTTCAACAAAAACGGGGCGATTATTGGGCACAAAATGGTTTTTCATGACGAAATCCGGCGAATAATTTGACAAAAAGGGTGATTCATGGCATAATGACGAGGATGAGCTGCCAGTACATCCATCGCCTTCCGGGGCGTTGTTGATATAGATGAGCCAGTCTGGCTCCCGGCCATTGGCGTTTCTGCTTCCACGCCAAGGCACATTGCGGGCGCTTCGGCGTCTTCATGGAGGTGCTCATTTTCTTGGGCCAGCTAATGAATGTAACCTATTATCATCACAGCGGCTTTTCCGCGGCGCTGGACGGCGCTTTGCTGGTGTTTGACTACTGGCTGGGCGAAAACGGCGAGCTGCCGGAGGAAAAGCGCATAACGCCGGCATTTCTTCAGCAGTTTCGGGAGATCGTGGTCTTTATCAGCCACGAGCATCCCGATCACATGGATCCCGAGGTTTTCGAGTGGCGCAAGTACGCGCCGGTGACGTACATCGTCGCGGCGGATATGCCCATCGGCACCCGGGGCAAGCGCATGGCCCCCGGCGATGCGCTGCAGGTATCCCAGCGAATCCGGGTGCAGGCCTTTGAATCAACCGATCTTGGGGTATCCTTCCTGGTGGATGTGGACGGCGTGCGGCTGTTCCACGCCGGCGACCTGAATTTCTGGCACTGGCGGGAGGAATCCACCGTCAAGGAAATCGAGGAGGCGGACGAAGCCTTCCGCGCGGCGGTGGAGCCCATTGCCAAGGCCTCGGCGGAAAAGCCCATCGACCTGGCCTTCTTCCCGGTGGATCCCCGTCAGGGCAGGCTGTTTGACGCGGGCGCGAACTACTTCATCCTCACCGTGAAGCCCAGACTCCTGATGCCCATGCACTTCTGGGGAAGGGCGGAAATCGCGGTGGAATTTGCCCGGCGCAGCCGCTGCCGTCAGACGGAGGTCGTGGCCATGACCCGGCCCGGGGAACAGATTCGCCTGGAATTTGACGGGGAATACATGACGGTGCACCTGCTTTCCGCCCCGGAACCCGTGCCCGTGCTGAAGTCGGCGGGGGAATTGCCCCTGGCGACGAATCATCATCAGGTGGATTTGGAAGGCTATGAGGGCAACGATCCCTTTGGCGAGACGGATCTGCCGGTCAGGCTGGATGAATGAGTCCCAGTCAGATGGCTTTTTTCCTTCAAGGGGTCGTGTTCCCTTGACAATTGGTCGGGGATGGCGTATCATCAAAGCGGAACGTCTTCCGCAAAGAAAGGAACGAACAAACGATGGTTGATAAGTCGATGTCCATTGGCCAGGTGCTGCGGTTGAATCAGGGCACGGCCCGGATTCTGATGGAGTTTGGTATGCACTGCCTGGGCTGCCCCCATGCCACCGCCGAGTCCCTGGAGGATGCCTGCGCCGCGCATGGCACCAACGTGGAGGAGCTGGTCAGCAAGCTGAACAGCTACCTTCAGGAGAATGCGTAAAACCGCGGTATGACGCAAGGGCTCCCTCCGGCTTAGGTAGAGGGAGCTCTTTTTTATCCATGGTTTGCTGCTTGTTTGATAAGGAAAAAGCAGCGCACAGGGGGCTGTGGAAAACCTGTGGATACTGTGGATAGTAATGATATTCTGTGGGCTGAAACGCGCGAGTTACCCACAAACTGTGGATAACCCTGTGGATGAATTGAGGATGAACGGTGTATAGCCTGTGTGTCGAGGCGAAGGAGGGATAGCATGGTTGTTCGGAACGAGCTGGAAGCCCTGTCAGTGGCGGTGGAAATGGAGCGCCGGGCGATCCGCGTGTATGAGCGGGCGCTGATGCTGGCAACGGAACCGGCGGTGACGCAGGGAATCCAGGCTATTTTGCGGGACGAACAGAAGCATTTGAAATGCTTCATGGCCATGAAGGTCAGGCACCACGAGAATGAGGTGGCGGACGCGAACCTCATGAAGGCCATGGGGGCGGAGATGCTGTTTCCCGGCGGCGTGATGGAAATGGAGCGCGCCGAAGGCCTGACCACGCTGGTAGGCTTGTATCGCTTCGCCACGGAGAGCGAGCATGACGCCATGATGAATTATCTGGACTTTGCCGCCCGCTGCGACCGGGAGGATGTCAGAAAAGCCTTTATGACCATCGCCCGGGAGGAGGCCTCCCATCTGGCGGGCCTGCGGGATACGCTGGTAGCCTTGGAAAAGGAAGAGACTCAGCGTTGACAGGCTGAAAACGGCCCGCCGTCGGAGCATGTCTGACGGACGGGCCTTTCCGTGTTTTTTGGTGCAAAGGAGGGGAGAGCATGGCGGTTCTGGAAACGGAGCGTCTGCTGCTGCGGCGGCTTACTCAGGGGGACTTCGAGGCCCTGTGCAAAATCCTAAAGGACGAGGAAACCATGACGGCCTATGAGGGAGCCTTCACGGACGAGGAGGTTCAGCAGTGGCTGGACAGGCAGCTTGCCCGGTATGCGCAGTGGGGCTTCGGCCTGTGGGCGGTGGTGCTGAAGGAGACCGGCGAGGTCATCGGCCAGTGCGGCCTGACCATGCAGCCCTGGAAGGAGCGGGAGGTGCTGGAAATCGGCTACCTGTTCCAGCGGGCATACTGGCACCAGGGCTATGCCACCGAGGCTGCCCGGGCCTGCAAGCGCTACGCCTTCGACGTGCTGAAGGCGGAGGAGGTGTGCTCCATCATCCGGGATACCAACACGGCCTCCCAGCGGGTGGCCCTGCGCAACGGCATGACGGCAGCGGACAGCTTCACCAAGCACTACCGGGGTGTGGACATGCCCCATATCCGCTATGTGGCGGCAAGGGCATGAACAGGTTCCACATGAAAAAGGATCAGGACTGGTTTCTCCTGATCCTTTTTGATGGATTTGTTTGCAAGGTCAGCGGATCGGCATATAGGTATCCAGATACTCGATGACCTTTTCCATGTATTGGCCATACTGGGCATTGTCGTTTTGCAGGCCGTGGCCGGAGTGTTCAAACACGATGTATTCATGGGGTACGCCATGCTCTGTCAGCGCGGCGTCCAGCTTTTTGGACGCGCTGAAGGCCTGCACCCTGTCCCACGCGCCATAAGCGAAGACGGCGGGCACGGCGTCGTCATCGACCCACATCGCGGCGGAAATGTCCTTCACCTGCTCAAGGTAAGCGCCGGAGAAAAGCATATCATTGGTGATTTCTTTCCCGGCCATGGCGGAAAACAAACCTGCCATGCCGCTGTAATCCACGGAGGGGTCGACGGCGACGGGATGATGGGGGTCGGCGCCCATGTTGATCCAGTCCTCCAGGTAGAAGCAGGAGGGCCCCACCGCGCCGAAGGTCATCTTCACAGGGACAGGCGATTGGCCGGCGTCCCGATAGGCGTACAAAAGGGCCAGGGCGTGACCGGCCGAGCCGCCCGCTATCGCCATCTGGTTAATGGGATAGCCCCGCTTGGCCGCTTCAGCCAGCACAGAGGGGATGCTCTCCCGAATTTCCATGGATTGGGTGTAAACATTGGCCTGGGGATTTTCCTCGCTGAACAGCGTGTAATTGATTCCCGCCGCCACATAGCCCCTGGCGCAGAGCCATTGCAGCATTTCCGCGTCGCCGCTCTTGTCGCCGCTGGTGAAGCCGCCCGCATGGAGGTAGACCACCAGGCCGTAGCTTTCCCTGCCGCTGTCAGCGGGAAGATAGAGATCAAACTTGTTGGCCGCGCCATCGCCATAGGAAAGGTCGGTATAGACCGTCCCCACCGAGCTGTCCCAATGAGCTTTGTATTTTCCGGCGAAGGGATCGACCGTCATTTTGACCGCGGCGGAAATGATGAAGGCCGCGATGAATGCGCCCACATAGATCAGTCCCCACATGATGCGTCCCTTCCTTCTTCCTTTCTTCTCGCTCACAGAAAATTCCCCCCGAAAAGCGTTCCGCCCAGCAGCATGTTCATCACGGCGCGTACGGTCAGCCGTCCCAGTACCGCGCCGACGATGACGACCGTCAGCAGGATGACCACGCGCTTTTGTGTGAGTGTCATCGACCAATACCTCCTTGACAGATGAAAGAATATGTGCTACGATGTGTTTCAAACGTAACAGCGGAACAAGTGTAACAGCAATGTGACCGCTTGTCAATGGAGGCGACGAAAATGGAACAAAAGGCGAAAAGTGTTTCACCCTTCAGCAGTGAAAGCCGCAACGCCTATGTGATCGAGCATCTGACCGAGGCGATGCTGACGCTGCTGGCGGAAAAGCCCATGAGCGACATCACCATCAGCGAGCTGTGCGACAGCGCGGGGGTGGGCCGCACGTCCTTCTACCGCAATTTTGAATCGAAGGAGGCCATTCTGAAAGCGCATATGGCGCGGCTGTTTCAGGGCTGCGTGGCGGGATGGGACGGGGATCATCCGGCCTCCTTCAGCGGGGTGATCCGCCAGCTGTTTTCCCATTTTGAGGCGAACCGGCGCTTTTACAGTCTGATCTACGAAAGGGGACTGATTGACCTCGTCAAGGATCTTTTTCTGGAGACCTTTGGCTTCAATCCGGCGCAGGATCTGGTTCCTGCTTATTCCTCCGCCTATGTCGCATTTCTGCTGTACGGATGGGTGGAGGTCTGGTTCCGGCGGGGCATGAAGGAAACGGCGGCGGAATTGGCGGACTGTCTGGGAAAAAGCGTGGACAGCGCCATGAAAGCGCAAAGCAAAAGGCAAGAGCAGGTGTGATTGACCTCGCTCTTGCCTTTTTATGGATCGAATGCTGCAGAAGGACGCTTACAGCACCTTCACGTCAATCCCGCGCCGGGTGAAGGGCCGGGTGTGGGCCTGGGGGCGCTGTTCCACGTCAAAGGTGGGCTGATAGCGCATGCCGGCCATCTCGTACTTGGCACCGGCAGTCTGATGGTAGGGAAGCAGCTCCACGCGAATCAGCGGGCCCGGGTCTTCCAGCGCGGCGGCGGTCTGCTCCAGGTTGTCGGGGCTGTCGTTCACGCCGGGGATCAGCGGCACGCGGATGATGTAGGGCGTGCTTCCAGCCTTCAGCATGGCCAGATGGCGCAGAATGGGCCCGTTGTCCACGCCGGTATAGCGCCGGTGCAGGGTGCTGTCCATCAGCTTGAGATCCATCATGACAAGGCTCAGCCGCCGCTGGGCCCGGGCAAAAACCTCGTCCGGGGCAAAGCCGGAGGTCTCGATGGCGCTGTGGATGCCGGGGAGGCCGTCCAGCACGGCGTCGATGAAGTCCCACTGCATCAGCGGTTCGCCCCCGGAGAAGGTGACGCCGCCGCTGCAGGCGAAGGCCTCCTGATTCTTCAGCAGCCGACGGGCCAGATCGTCCGCCTGCCAGGTGGTTCCGGCGATTCTGCGCAGGCCCAGGGTACACACGGAGACGCATTCCCCGCAGGCGACGCAGCTTTCATGCTTGCAGACGGCGGCGCATTGGCCGCAGTGTACGCAGGCCGCGTGGCTGACCATCAGCTGAGGACGGGGCGAAAGGCCCTCGGGGTTGTGGCACCACATGCAGCGCAGGGGACAGCCCTTCAGGAAGACCGTGGTGCGGATGCCGGGGCCGTCGTAGACCGCGAATTCCTTGATGTCAAAGACGATGCCTGTTTTCATGGCGTCATAAATTCAGCTCAACACGGCTGATGATGTGATCCTGGTAGCATCGATCCAGCTCCACGAAGTAGCCGCTCCAGCCCCATACGCGGACGATCAGGTTGCGGTACTGCTCCGGGTGGGCCTGGGCGTCCAGCAGCTGCTCCCGGTTGACGGTGTTGAGCTGCAGCTGATGGCCTCCCAGGTCGATGAACAGCTTCACCAGCGCGGCCACCTTGGCGATGGCCTCGTCATTGCGGAAGACGGTATCGGAGAATTCGATGGTCAGGGGGCCGCCGTTGATGACCTCGCCCAGCGTCGGCTTGACGAAGGACTTGACCAGCGACACCGGGCCGTCCAGCTTGATGTTGAGGGAGGGGGCGTAGTTGGCGGGCAGAGGAGAGCCGGCTTCCCGGCCGTCGGGGGTTGCGCCCATGTCCGTGCCGTGCCAGATGTAATACATGGCCGAGCCCGTGCCCGCCCGGTAGATGCCGCCCCGCTCGTTCGTCAGGCCCTTGACGGCCTGGGCAAACATGTGCAGCAGCCGCACCGCGTACTGATCCGCCCGATCGTCGTCGTTGCCCATTTTGGGGCAGTCGTACTTCAGCCGGTGCTGAAGGGTCTGGGCATGGTCAAAGTTGCTTTCCAGGGCGGAAAGCAGCGTCTTCCGGTCAAGGCCGTCCTCAAAAACGGTCTGCTGTACCGCCGCCAGCATGTCCGCCGCGGGGGCCACGCCTGTGCCGTGGAGGCCAAAGTTATTGTAGCGGCAGCCCTGGGAGATGTCTCGGACGTTCTCCACGCAGCCCTCGAAGAACAGCGACAGATACGGCGAGGGAATCACATACAGGTCGTGGATACCGGCGGCAATGGCCTTGACCTGCCGGTGAATGTCCGCCTCAATCTCCGCCATCAGCGCGTCCATGGAAGCGGCGGTCATCAGCTTCCGGCGGATGACGTCGCCCACCAGGTTGGCCAGGGGCAGCGCGCCGATGTTGGGAATATCCATGCCCTTGCCAGGAATGATGAACTCCCAGCAGGCGGCCATGGCATAGTCCCGGGCGTCGGCCTCGGCATAGCCCAGGGCCATCAGGCCGGGCACGGCAACATCATCGTTTTCATACTGCGGGAAGCCCAGGCCCAGCTTGGTCAGCTGGGTGCCCAGCTGATAGACGGCCGGGGGCGTATCCTTGTTGACGCGCAGGTTGATCTTGGGGTCGATGAGCCGCAGCTCCGCCGAGGCCCGCAGGCACATTTCGCTCAGCAGGTTGTAGCCGTCCCGGCCATCCGGCGTGACGCCGCCCAGGACGATGCTCTGGCCGTTGTCGCCCTGCTGCATGCCGGGATACAGGTCGCTGTCCCGGTTGCAGGCCAGGAAGAAGGCCTCCAGCAGCTCCATGGCCTGCTCCCGGGTGAGGGCGCCGCTGTCCAGGTCGCGCTGAAGATAAGGCATCATGTACTGGTCAAAGCGGCCCAGGGTGTTGTGATAGTCGCCCTCGCACCACATGGCGAAGTGCAGGATGCGCAGCGATTGCAGGGCTTCCCGGAAGGTACGGGGCGGCTGGGCGGGTACGCGGCGCAGGACGTCCGCCAGGGCAGCGTCCCCGGCGTCCTCGGCGGCCTGGGCATAGCGCCGGGTCAGGTTCAGCACCGCGTCGATGCTGAGCTTCATGCACTGGTGGAGGGGCGCGTCCGTCAGCCGGGCGCGGATGGCGTCCAGGCCCTCCGCCATGACGCCGACATAGTCCGGGGAAAGGTTGCACACGTTGCCGTTTTCGTGGATGAAATGGCTCGCCTTGATGGCCTGCCACTCCTCCTCATTGTAAATCATGGGCAGGTTGGGCACCGTCCGGGTGAAGGCGATGATCTCCCCGGGGGCCAGCACAGGGGTTTCCAGGGACAGAGCCAGCGCCAGCCGGTAGGCTGTCCGGGCGCTGTCCGCCATGTCCGCCTTGCGGTAGACATCGGGGGAAACCGATTCCTGCCGCCGGAAGGCGTGATGCTTTTTGTCCCACTGCCAGGCCTTGATGGCTTCGATCCTCGTGGTCATGCTGCTCCCTCCTTACGCCAGCTTGATGGTCAGCGCGGCCACGGAAGCCGCGGGCAGGCGGATGCTGCCGCCGTCGGCAAAGTCGATATCGCGGGTAACGGGCACGACCGCGTTGGGCTGCTCAAAGGTGTTGCAGGTGAGGGGGTCGGCATGGGAGAGGATGGCCAGCTGCCCCTTACCGGTGACGGCGCCGCCAAGCCCGGAAAGGCTGACATCCTTGGCGGTGGTCAGATCCAGGTTGGCCATGGTGACGGTGAGCACCCCATCCTTGACGGAGGCGGAGCAGGAGAGGGTGTTGAGGGGATCGTACTTCTCGTGCTCCAGGGTACGGGCGGAAACGTTCGTTTCCAGCTGCTTGCCGCCCTGATGGTTCCGGTACATGGCGAACACATGGTAGTTGGGGGTTTCCACAAAGTTTTCGCCCCCGGCCAGGTAGAGGGAGTGCAGGTTGTTGACCAGCTGCGCCAGGTTGGCCATGCCCACCACGTCGCAGCGGTTGTTGAAGATGTTCAGCGTCAGGGCGGCCACGGCGGCGTCGCGCAGGTTGCTCTGCTGCTCGAAGAGGTTGTAGCCCTTGCTGGGGCCTGTGCCCTCCACATGCCAGTTGCCCCACTCGTCCACCACCATCTTCAGCCTGCGGTCGGGGTCGAACTCGTCCATCAGGAAGCGGTGCGCGTCGATGACCTCCCGCATCCTGTCGGCGCGGAAAAGCTCGTCGTACCACTGCTCCTCATCCTTAAAGGCCAGCTCGTCATGGCCGCGGCCCCAGTCAGTGTAATAATGGAAGCTGACGCCCCAGGTGGGCACCTCGTGCCAGGGACGGGCGGCCCATTCCTTCATCAGGCGGCGGGTCCAGTCCAGATCACGGCCGTTGGCGCCGCACAGGATCAGCCTCATGTTGCTGGTATCCAGGCTGCGGAAAATGGTGGTGTAGCGGATGTACTCCCGGGCGCACATTTCTGGCGACATCTGGCCGCCGCCGCCCCAGTTCTCGTTGCCGATGCCCCAGTAGCGCACGTTGAAGGGCTCCTCGTCGCCGTTGGCGGCCCGCTCCCGGGTGAGGGTGGTGGCGTTCTTGGGGAAGTTGCAGTATTCGATCCAGTCCCGGATATGCAGGGGCGTGGTGGCGGTCATGTTGGCCGCGATGTAGGGCTCGGCGCCCACCAGGCGGCACAGATCCATGAATTCATGGGTGCCCACCTGGTTGCTCTCCATGCGGTGGTCGTGATAATACCACCAGTTCACCCGGGTGGGGCGGCTTTCCCGGGGGCCGATGCCGTCGCGCCAGTCGTAGGTCTCGGCGAAGCAGCCGCCGGGCCAGCGCAGCACGGGCGGGGCGATCTTTTTGAAGCTGTCCACCAGGGCCTTGCGGAAGCCGTGGATATTGTCCACCGGGCTGTCCTCGCCCACCCACAGGCCATCGTAGAACACGCCGCCAATATGCTCGGAAAAATGTCCATAAAGCTCGGGGCTGATGACGCCCCGTGAACGGGAAAAATCAATCACGATTTGATCCATTGCTGAAAACACTCCTTTATCCTTTCGTTCATGGACGCGAGATGGAATCATGACTTTATTATAAAGGTTTATCCATGCCCGTGGAAAGAAAAAAAGTATTCAGATATGGACAAAAAGTGTGATTCATATCGCGCTGGTGTCGTCCGGCTTGATGCCCTTGTTGATCCGGTAATCCGAGGGCGTCGTTCCTGTGCATTCCTTGAAGGCGCGGTTGAAGGAGCGCACGTTCTGGAAGCCGCAGTCCAGGGCCACCTGGGCCAGGTAGATGTTCTCCTGGTTGAGCAGCTCGCAGGCGTAATCCACCCGGCACTGGTTGACGTACTGGCGGAAATTGATGTCCACCGACTGATGGAAATACCGGGAGAGGTAATTCGCGCCATAGCCGATGGCCTGGGCGGCGGTCTGCATGTTGATGTTTTCCCGGAAGTTTTCTTCCACATAGGACAAAAGTTTGTGGAGGACGCCGTCATCCGTCTGCTGGGCTTCCACCAGCGGCACGCTGGCAAGGAAGGCCTCGCACACCGCGTAGCAGGTGGCCTTGATGGTCAGCGGCTCCGCGGTATCGGGATAGGCCACATGGCGATAGGTGTCCACCAGGTACTGGAACAGCGGCTCCCGCACGTCGAATACGCTGCGGACGCCCTCCTTGCCCGCAATCATATGGACAAAGGAGCCCACATACCCCGCGGAAAAGTTGACCACAAAGCATTTCGACTGCCGCGGGGTGGAGGTGAAATGAACCTGATTGGACAATATCAGCGCGATCTGTCCGGCCTTGATCTGCTCATGCCGTCCCTGAACGCCCAGATCCACCTCGCCCTCCTGCACGAGGATAAACTCAAAATCCCGGTGCAGATGCGGGTTGAACCGAAAGTTGACATAATGCTCCACCCGCTGGTGCCGATGATGGATGGAATTGGACTGTTGATATTCAGGCATACAGCGTCAGCCTCCAAACAATGAACTTTTTGTCTATAACAGTATGGCTTTTTTCTTGATTTTTGTCAAGCTGAAAGGTATATTCAATGTATTCAGGAGAGCAGAGAATGACTTGGCGGCCCTGGCTCGGTGCCGTTGAGGACATTCCGCGCTGACGCTCTGACATTTTGTTTCAGGAAAAGGAGGAAATCACCATGAAGACCCGTATCGTTTCGTTCCTGCTATGCCTTACCCTTTTAATGTCCCTTGCCCTGCCGGCCCTGGCCGACTACACCGACGGCCAGATCGTGCTCATTGACGAGCAGGCCAATTTCTCCGAGGAATCCTACATGTTCGCCGGCGCTGACGAAAAGCTGGTTTTCCCCGCCCTGTGGACGGAAGGCTACCACGGCGAGGGCATCGACTTCGGCGGAGAAAAGACCCACGTCCGCTTCGATACCACCCTCATCAACGCCGCCGACGCGCTGACCCTGAACACCTGGATCAAGCTGCGCGAGACCAAGCCCGGCACCCTGGTGTTCGGCTGCTCCGGCCCCAACGGCCATTTCAAGATCGTCACCTGCGACGATGAGTACGGCAACGTGATGACCTTTGCCTACGGCCTGTACAACAAGGACGTTTACGCCGTGGCGGACGTGGCGCTGCCCGAGGGCGAGTGGGCTATGGTCACCGCGACCATCGACGCCTCCGCCATGACCCTGTACCTCAACGGCGAGGCCATTGCCACCGCCGAGCCGGAGGTGACCCCCGACGCGCTGGCCATCGACCTGTTCCGCTTCGGCTCCTCTTTCTGGGCGCCGCCGTCCCTCAACGCCGTGATGGACGATGGCAGCGTCTGGACCCGCGCCCTGAGCGCCGAGGAAGTCGCCGCGCTCTACGCCGCTACCAAAATTGCCGAATAAGCTGGGCCGTGCGGGCGCGAAGGAATGACTTCGCGCCCGCTTTCTCCATAAGGACGCTTTGCCAAGAAAGGAGCCGATACCGATATGATGAAGAAGCTGCTGTGCCTTATGCTGGCGGCCGTCATGCTGCTGGGGGCCGCGCCTATGGCCCTGGCCGAGGAGCAGCCTGTCTGGTGGCGGAAGTATGACGAGCCGGTGACGGTGGAGATGACGAAGGTGATCTTTTCCGACACGGCGGACAAATACGCCAAGCTGGGCGAGTCCGTGGAGGACAACCGCTGGTCCCGCCTGTTCAAGGATGAGCTGAACGTTGACATCACCTACAAATTCGTTGCCAGCGCCGGGGACGCCTACGATACCAAAAAGCAGATGATGATGGCCTCCGGCAACATCCCGGACGTGTTCACCGTGGGTCTGAGCGACATGTTCGACCTGCAGGATTCCGGCCAGATCTGGGACATGACCGAAATCTGGGACAAGTATCTGTCGCCCACCTCCAAGGCCATCCTGACGGCGGACGGCGGCGGCGCGTATGACGCCTGCCTCATCGACGGCCAGCTTTACGGCATTCCCTTCCTGACCAGTGTGTACGATACCTGGCGGTATCTGTCCATCCGCCGGGACTGGATGGAGAAGCTGAACCTGGAAGAGCCCAGGAGCATCGACGATCTGCTGGCCATCATGGAGGCCTTCGTCACCCAGGATCCCGACGGCAACGGCGTGGACGATACCTATGCCCTGTACTGCGACAAGGACATGTTCACCCAGCTGGAGGGCTTCTTCTGGATGTTCGGGGCGTACCCCAACGGCTTCATTGAAAAGGATGGCCGCTTGGTTTACGGCGCGACCCAGCCCGAGGCCAAGGAAGCCCTGCGTACCCTGGCCAAGATGTATGCTGACGGCTGGATCGACCCCGAGTTCACCGTCAAGACCTTCAACCAGGCCAAGGAAGCCGTGACCAACGGCAGGGTAGGCTGCATCATGGGCTATCACTGGATGCCCTTTGATGTCAACGGCCCCATGCACGAGTTCTTCCCCGATGTGGAATGGGATTACTACCTTTGGCCCTCCGCCCAGAAGGATGTCCCCGCCACGGTGATGAGCCAGTCCTCCCTCAAGAGCGTGCTGGTGGTCAACAAGGAATTCGAGCATCCTGAGCTGGCCGCCTACATCATCAACCTGTACTGCGAGCTGCTCTATTCCGAGAACCCCACCTATGAATACTGGTACTGGGATACCGCTTCCGGGGAGCTGACCTACAACATCGGCCCCTTTGAAATCCTGGATCAGGGCATCAACCTCAATCCCTACCGGGATATGAAGAAGGTCTGGGCGGGGGAAATGACCGTGGAGGAAATGAACCCCTACTCCCGGTACTATTACGACATGGTGAACAGCGATTGGGCCTGGAACATCATGTGGGGGCCTGGGGAGCATACCGCGGGCGTGGTGCTGGATTATCTGGTGAATCACCCGGAGTACATCATTCAGAACGCCTACACCGGGATGCCTACCGAAACCCAGCAGGATCGAGGCTCCATGCTGAGCGAGATCCGCAAAACGGCTTATATTCAGATCATCACCGGCTATGTGGATGTCGACGAGGGCTTTGACAAGTTTGTCAGCGACTACATGAAGGCCGGCGGCCAGGACATTGAGGACGAGATCAACGCCTGGTACGCCCAGAACAAGCAGTAAGCCCGGAACCCGGTGATCTCCTCCGCCCGTCACCGCGGGCGGGGGAGACTTTTCAAAGGAGGTTATGGCGTTGCAGAGAAGAACGCGGCTTGCGAAGCTGAAGAAGGACATCCCCCTGCACATGATGCTGCTGCCCGGTGTGGTGCTGCTGTTCATCTTCGCGTATATCCCCATGGGCGGCCTGGTCATCGCCTTTCAGAAGTTCAAGCCGGCGCTGGGGATGTTCAGCGCCAACCAGAAGTGGGTGGGCCTGCGGAACTTCGATTTTGTGCTCTCCCTGCCCAACACCATGAACGTGCTGCGCAACACGCTGGTGATGGCTGTGGGCAAGACCGTGCTGAAAACGCTGACCTCTATCGTCTTTGCCCTGCTGTTCAACGAGCTGCGCAACAGGGCCTACAAGCGCACGGTGCAGACCATCGTGTATTTCCCGCACTTTTTGTCCTGGATCATCCTGTCCACCATTTTTGTTGATCTGCTGTCGCCTTCCACCGGCATTGTGAACAAGCTGATCTATGCCTTCACCGGGAAGACGGTGTTTTTCCTGGGCGATCCGGGCTGGTTCCCCGTCACGATGATTCTGCTGGAGGTATGGAAGGGCTTCGGCTTCGGCACCATCATCTACCTGTCCGCCATCACAGGCATTGACCTGAGCTTGTACGAGGCCGCCGCCATCGACGGCGCGGGCCGCTTCAAGCAGACGATGCACATCACCCTGCCCGGCATTCAGCAGACGATCATCCTCCTGGCGGTGCTGGATCTGGGCAACATCCTCAACGCCGGCTTTGACCAGGTCTATAATATGTACAATTCCATGGTGATGGAGACGGGCGACATCATCGACACCCTGGTGTACCGCCTGGGCCTGGAGGGCGGACAGTACGGCCCTTCCACCGCGGTGGGACTGTTCAAGAGCGTGGTGTCCATGGTGCTGATTTCCGCGACGTACTACATTGCCTACCGTAAATTCGACTACCAGATTTTCTAAGGAGGCGGAAGGATGAACACAAAAAGAACGCGCGGCGAGAGGATCTTCGCGGTGTTCAACGGCGTCGTCACCGCGGCGGCGGCCCTTTGCTGTCTGCTGCCCTTTCTCAACGTGCTGGCCATCTCCTTTTCCTCCAACGCCCAGGTATCCAGCGGCGCGGTGACCTTCTGGCCCAAGGACTTCACCCTCACCAGCTATGAATACCTGCTGGGCAAGGCGCCCTTCTGGCAGTCCTTCCTCGTGTCGCTGGAACGGGTGGCCCTGGGCGTGGTGCTGAACATGTTCATCACCATCATCACCGCCTATCCCCTGGCGAAGCGCTCCTCCCAGTTCGGGGCCAGACGGTATTATATCTGGTATTTCTTCTTCACCATGCTCTTTGGCGGCGGCCTGATCCCTACCTATCTGCTGATCCAGAGCCTGGGGCTGATGGACAGCATCTGGGCCCTGGTGCTGCCCTCCACGGTGCCGGTGTGGAACATCATCCTGCTGCTGAATTTCTACCGCGGCATTCCCTCTGAGCTGGAGGACGCCGCCTACATCGACGGCGCGGGCCACTGGCGCACGCTTTTCCAGATCTATGTGCCCTGCTCGCTGCCATCCCTGGCCACGCTGACGCTTTTCTGCACCGTCGGCCACTGGAACGCCTGGTTTGACGGCCTGATCTACATGGACAATCCCGCGCATTATCCGCTGCAAAGCTACCTGAAGACCATCTTTGTGGACGTGACGGCCCTGGGCGCGTCCTCGGACAATTACGAGCTGATCCGCGAGCTGTCGGACAACACCATCAAGAGCGCGCAGATCATCATTGCCACGGTGCCGATCCTGATGGTCTATCCCTTCCTGCAGCGGTATTTCGTCAGCGGCCTGACGCTGGGCAGCGTCAAGGGCTGATTCCCAACGACGACGGAGGTGGTACAACCATGAAAAGAGCGGTATGTCTGTGGCTTATGACCCTGCTGCTTCTGCCCTTTGCCTGCCGGGCGGAGGAGGCTGCCACGCCCTTCACCCCCTTTAACGACGGCTTCTACAATCCGTTCCTCACCGCTGCCGCCGATCCCTGGGTCATCCGTGACGGCGACTGGTACTACTGGTACCGCGGGATGGCCGTGGCCCGTTCCGCCACGCTGACGGGTCTTCAGGTGACGGAAAGCGGCGGTCAGCTGGAGGCATTGCCGGAGCAGACGGAGCTGTGGGCGCCGGAAATGCACCATTATCAGGGGCATTGGTATGTGTTCTATGCCGCGGATTATGAGAACGACAATACCCGGCATCGCATGTACGCGGCGCGCTCCGTGACGGACGATCCCATGGGCGCGTGGGAGCGGCCTGTCAAGCTGGAGCTGCCGGACGACCAGTGGGCCATTGACGGCACCTTCTTTGAATACAGCGACGGGCGGATATTCTTCATCTGGTCAGGATGGCGGAACGAAAACGAGGGCCCCAGCCTGTGGAAGCAGTACCTGTACATTGCCCAGCTGGAAACCGGCGATCCCACGCGGGTGGTCAGCACCCAGCGGGTGATGATCTCCAAGCCCCAGTATTACTGGGAAATGACTCAGCTGCCCCAGAACGAGGGCCCGGCGGTGCTGGTTTCCCCGGCGGGCACCTACTACTGCATGTACGCCGCCAATTACTCGGCATCCAACGACTATGTGGTGGCGGCCCTGCGCCTGACGGGGGATCCCATGGATCCCGGCGCGTGGGAGAAGCTCCCGAAGCCTGTGCTGCGCAGCAACGAGGCCGCGGGCATTTACGCCCCGGGCCACGCTTCCTTCACCAAGTCGCCTGACGGCACGGAGGACTGGATCGTTTATCACACGGCCAAGGCGGATTCCTCCGGCTGGGATCGCAACGGCCGGGCGCAAAAGATCACCTGGGTGGACGATACGCCGGTGATTCCCGAGGGCATCATCCCCAATGACACGCTGATACCGCTGCCCTCCGGGGAGAAGGTGGATCGGGTGATGATTCAGGCGGAGGACGGCGCGGCATCGGGCGGCGCGGTGACGGTGGAGGGCCTGACCACCACCCCGGCCCTCAGCTTCCCGACCACGGACGCCGCCGTGACCATCACCTATGACGCGGCCCAGGCGGGGCGCTACGCCGTTTACATCCGTCACAGCACCGGCGGTGAGCACGGCGGGACGATCTGGGTCACGGTGAATGGCGGCGACACGCCTGTGGCCGTCAACGCCCGCCTGACCAACGGCCCGGATCAGTTTGTTCCGGACGGCCTGGCATTGTACCTTCAGGAAGGGCGCAACACCCTGACCCTGACCGCTCAGCCCGATGTGGCCATTGATCTGCTCATCATCGACCAGACTCCCCTGGATACGGAAAGGAGCGCGGGCCAATGAAAAGGATAATTGCGCGGCTCATGGTGATTTGCCTGGTACTCCTGCCCCTGGGCTGTCTGGCGGAGGGCGAGCCGACTGCCGTTACCCTGGGCCGATGGGAGCAGGACAACGACCTGGCCAACGGCCCGGAGCCCATGGAATGGCTCGTGCTGGGCGAGGAGGATGGCAGGGTACTGCTGATGACGCGCTTTGCCATCGACAGCCGACAGTTTCACCATCAATGGCAGGACACCACCTGGGCGGAAAGCCAGCTTCGCGCCTGGCTGAATGAGGACTTCATCGGCGCCGCCTTCACCCCGGAGGAGCAGGCCGCCATCCTGCCGACGGCGGTGGAGACGCCTGACAACATGTCCTACAAGACCAGCGGCGGCGAAAGCACCGTTGACCGGGTGTTCCTGCTGAGCATTGAGGAGGCAAAGCAGTACCTGCCCTCCGCCAAGGCGCGGCAGGCGCGGGGGACAGCCTGGGCCCAGGAACAGCAGCTTTACGTCAAGCAGACCGGCGCCAATGCCGGCTGCTGCTGGTGGTGGCTGCGCACCATGGGACAGACCGCCGACACGGCCGCCTATGTCAAGGACGACGGCGCGATTCTCTTCAAGGGCTATGATGTGGACTTTTACAGCGGCGGCGTTCGTCCCGTCATGTGGGTGGATAGGGCGCTGCTGGATACTGTGTCAGGACAATAATGCTCAAGCGTTTCATGCAAAGGCGCCACATAAGGAAGTTTTTATAAGAGAAAGCGGTGTAGCTCAGCAAAGCGGGGTTACACTGTTCTCTTGTTTTCGGAAATTGTCAATACAATTTCCCTGCTTGTTACAGTATGAAATTTTTTTACTATATAGAAAACGGCAGACGCAAAAAACGCCCGCCGCTGCAATGCAAATAGTATCATTTTAGGAATTCATATTTAAACAGAACTGAGACAATTTCAGAATTGTAATAATCCTTGACAAGCGTTTTTAAGCCCGCAAGAGCGGTATGCAGTTCCACATTATCCCAAATTGTGTTGCCCGTCGTTTCGTCAACGTGCGATGTATCCAATTCAGCAAAAATCTGATATACGCCATATGTCAAAGTAGGGTTATAGCTTTCTGCTTTCTTTGCCCATTGCAGAACCGTTTCCCATTGCTTCAAAATATCCTTTTCGCGGCCGCCAAGAGAAAGTCCCTTTATATCGCGCAGGGCGATTGTTTCTCCGTTCGTACCGTCAAGACAAAGTTCATTGCGATAAAACCGCCCATCGCTTCCAGTAAATGTGCGCATATGATTCTGCATTTCTGTACAGGTGAAAAGCAGACATTTCAAGAGGAATTGCGCAAGCTTTCCGCTTGCAACGTCCCGCGCAAACCTGTCTGCACCGTCCGCTGACTTCATGATCCGGGCGCGTTCCGTCCATGCTCTGTTATATGTGATATACCGAGACGCACAGAACATGGGCAACTTTTCAAGGTAATTATCTTTTCGCAGGAAAAAGCCGTTGCCGTTGAAAATGCCCGCAGAAAGCAAAACGGAATGCAAATCAGGATTATCGAAATTTGCGCCGTCAACTACCATATAACCGAGTATATTGCCGTTCCGCGTGGGAATAAGCCGCTTTTTTACACTGTCTGGAGCCTCTAACCCATTATGGGCAAGTAAAATCCCGTCGTGCATATCATCGGGCATAGTTCGCTTATCATAATATAGCTTGCTATACCCTGTATGAATGCGCTTTACTGAAATAGGATTTTCATATTTCACTAAGACATTGTTTTCAATGTCGTATCCTTCAAGCCAAATATATTCCAGCTTTTTATCTTCATTTGTCCACAATGCGGCCATGATGCAAGCGTCAATATTTGTGTGAAAATGCCGCCTATTAAACGCAAAACCTTTTATAAATGCTTTATCTATCATGTGCTGTGATTTCCAGTATTTAACTGGTGAATAAACAACATAGCTATCCGTAGGTTGACGCAGATAATACTTGAATCCCGACCAAATAAAAGCATTTCCTAAATCATTAGAAACGGAGCCTTTGACGAACTTTTTCATTTCACCTACAACATAGCTGCTTTTCCAACCTGACGATGCTTTGCCGACTTTTCGCTTTTGATGTTCCGCCGAGGTAGTTTCCGCATAGGGCGGGTTTTCAAACAGAATCACCGTACATTCCGGGTTATCAATATACTCTCTGATAATCGGATTTTCTATGTATTCTTTGCTCAAAGCATCCGCACCTGTTACAAGCCCTGCGTTGAATGTTTCCGCCGTCTCAATGGGCGGGATAATATGCCGCACCTTTGCACCGAGTAGTTCCTGAAGTACCTTGTATTCGTAGTATTCTACCGTGGAAACAACACAATGTGAAAGTTCATCATCGGTCAAGCCCGCTTCAAGGTTCCCTGTCCCGGCGCATCTGTCCAGTATGATATAGTCATTTCCGGCAGGAACACGGGCGATTGCAGCCCGTACCAATTCAAGGGATTTTTCGGCATATAACTGATGAGTATAGAACGCGCCTAAGTTCTTCTTCTGCAAGGTATCATTTAGCTTGTCCATCAAGTAATTAAACTTGACGTTTGTCTGCCCTGTGTATGGATAAATGTATTGCGCAAAATGGACAGGTTTTCTTATTTCTCCGATTGTTTTATGCTTGCCCGTATCGTCGCCGAGAAAATCCTCTTTCCGCGCCGTGGGAACCGCCTTGTAAAAAGACGTAGCCCAACCAACAATACAGTTTTCGTCAATGTGTATCTTTGTATATTTGCATTCTTTGAGCAGGGCAACAATGCTTTCAACGTCAAGGGGCTTATCATAGTGCAGCACCATTTCAGCATTGCCGCCGATAAAGCCGCTGTTATCCTTTGATGCACCGCCGGAATACAGCTTTTCAATATCCACCAAATAGGGCGCAGAGCGGTACAGCCAAACGCAAGCAGCGTTTACGTCGACAATCAGAATGTTAGCCGGAACGGGCTTGCCCTTGACGCGCAGCGCGGACAGATATTTAATGCACTGAAAAAGAACGGCGTTCAAATCGGTAACGTGCAACTTAAATTCAAGCAAGTTTCCGTTGATAACCCCATCGTTATTGTCTGCAAGTATTTCATCAATATCTAAAGCGGGATTAACACGGGGCAGAAAGGCCTTGTAAAAGTCTAACTGTCCATCCCGTTCCAAAATATACTTATCCATAGTCTATCCCTACCTTTCGGGTACAATAATATAAATAATAGTATAGCACAATCCTGTCGTTATTCAACAGGCAATCTGTCATTTTCTTTTGTTATCATTTAGTATCGCCTTGCAGACTTAAGCGAAAAATATGCAATAAACAGGCAAGGAAAAACGGCGAAAGCCCTTATAATCCAGAGACTTTCGCCGTTCTATATATTCTCTTTTATGCCACAATTAGTATTGCATTGACTTATCAAATTGCTTCCCTATCTGGCATTACCATTTGCTATCCTTCCTATTCTGTGTTTTCTCGTGCGAACAGCAGGCATCCGATCCGCCGGAAGTACGCAATCTTCTCCCGCAGCACGTCCTCCTGGCAGCCGAAATATCCCGCCATGCAGCTTAGGCAAAGATGCGCGGAGGCCCCTCGGTTGATGAGCCGCTTGTGCAGGGCGACCTCATCCGCCGTCAGCGGGCGGCCGCATTGGGTGCAGGCCATGTCAGTCCTCCAGATGGACGCGCAGGACGCGGGCGCTGTGGGGATTCAGCCCGGTATTGGGAATGGTGCCGTTGACGAGGGGAACCTCCCTGCCTGTCCAGAGATCGCGCACACGCATGCGGCGGGCCTGTTCCTCGGGGAGGCCCAGCATGTTGGGCGTGACGATCAGCGGCGCGTCGGAGGTCTCGTGGTCGCGGAAGTTGACCTGCATCACAGCGAAGTCGCCGTCAGCCAGCAGGCGGATGAGGATGACGCGGCTCAGGCTGTAATTGGTGTAGCAGTAGAAGGGATCGTCCGGCTGACGGTTGGGGGTGGGGTAGGGCGCGTGCTCCTGGGAGCCGAAGGCCTGCAGGGTGTTGTTGGCGATGTAGGCCTGGGTGCAGGCGTCATCCTGGTTGAGGGCGATGATGTCCCGGTTGGTCAGGATGCGCCGGGTCTCCCCGGACATATGGCGGATGTCGCAGCCGATCATCAGCGGCGACTGGAGGAAGGCCCACAGGGCGAAGTGCAGCCTGTACTCGTCCTCCGTGCAGCCGGTGACGCCCACGGTGCCCTGGCCGTTCATGCCCACCACCAGCATGTCCATGTCGTTGAAGCAGCCGGGGGCGTTGTACTCCTGGGCCAGAATCTGTGACTGCGCGATGGACTTGATGGACGCCCAGGCATCGGAAATATCCCCGGTGGAGCGCCAGGAATGGGCCCCGGTCTCCCGAATCCATTGCCGGGTGTATTCCGAGCCCCAGGAGCAGGCATTGAAGTGGATGTCCCGGCCGCAGTTGGCCAGGGCCGCGCCCATCCGGCGGTAGATGTTGGCGCCGGAATCATTGGCGGGGTGGAAGCAGAAATCGTATTTGAGGTAATCGACGCCCCATTCGGCGAAGGTGCGGGCGTCCTCCCATTCGTGGCCGTAGCTGCCGGGGTAGCCGCCGCAGGTGAGGTAGCCCCCGCAGGAGTAAATGCCGAACTTCAGCCCCCGTTCATGGCAGTAGTCCGCCAGAAACTTGATGCCCCGGGGGAATTTGTCCGGGTCGGGGACAAGGCGGCCGTCCGCGCCGCGCTCCTTCAGGGCCCACATGTCGTCGATGACGATGTACTCATACCCCGCATCCCGCAGGCCGGTGTCGAGCATGGCGTCGGCGGATTCAAGAATCAGCGCCTCATTGATGTCGGGGCCGAAGGTGTTCCAGGTGTTCCAGCCCATGGGCGGCTTCCGAATGCGCATAACGGTCTCCTTCCTATTATAAATGCCTCAGGCGAAATTCACATTGTCCATGCAGAGGTTCTGCACATGGGCGGTCTCCACGTTGACGCCGCCGGAGGCCGTGACGTTCTTCAGGCGGATGTTCCGCATGGGGGAGCGTTGGTGCCCCTCGATCTTGACGGCTACCCCGGCGTACTCGCAGGAGAAATCCTCGACCAGGATGTTTTCCACCACGGGCATGTGGGGGAGGTCCTCCTGCTGGTAGTCGTCCACATAATAGCCCATGGTGAAGCAGATGCCCTGCTGCCGCAGCCGGGCGATTTTGATGTTGTGGAACTCCACGTCCCGGACATATCCGCCCCGCTCCGGCGCGGTCTTGATCCAGATGCCGATGAAGTTCTGCAGGAATTCGCAGCCGTCCACATAGATGTTGCGCACGCCGCTGCTCATCTCCGAGCCGATGGTGATGCCGCCGTGGCTCCTATTGGCCACGATGTTCCGCAGTACGATGTCCTCGCAGGGGCGATTTTGCTGACGGCCATCCTCGTCGCGGCCCGCCTTCAGGCAAACGGCGTCATCCCCGGTGTCCGCCCATACGCCGTCCACCAGACCGCGCCTGCAGCCCTCCAGATTGCATCCGTCGGTATTCGGCGCGTGGTCGTAGGGGTTGCGGACGCGGATGTTCCGCACGATGATGTTCTCGCACCAGGTGGGATGCACCGTCCAGAAGGGGCTGAAGGTGAAGGTGCAGCCCTCGATCAGCACATTTTGGCAGTCGATGAAGTGAAGGAGACCCGGGCGAAGGCCCTGCTCCTCGGTATCGTAGACCCGCTGCTCCACCGGACGGTGGCTTTCGCCGGCGTCATGAAGATCCTGGATGCCCTCCCGGTACATGGCGGCCATGTACCACCACACAAAGCCCTGGCCGTTGAACGTGCCCTCGCCGGTGATGGCGATGTCGTGGCACTGATGGGCGTAGAGCTGGGCGGAATAGGTGTAGCAGCGCATACCCTCGAACAGGGTGAAGACGGCGGGCAGGTAATCCTCCTTGTCGGTGCTGAAGAGCACCTCGCAGCCCCTTTCGAGGTGCAGCTCGATGCCGCTGCGGAAGTGGATGGGCCCGGTGAGCCATCGTCCGGCGGGAATCACCACGCGGCCGCCGCCCTGCCGGGCCAGCGTGTCGATGGCGTTACGGATGGCCTCGGTGTTCTTGACGGTACCGCCTTCCACCGCGCCCAGGGTGCGGATGTCAATTTCCCTCTCCGGGATGACGGCGCCCGTGGGCATCTCAAACGGCTTGAAAACCCCCATGCTTGCGTTCCTCCCCGTGCTGTTTCTACAACGAATATAGCATAGCCCGGCGGAAAAAGCATCCGAAAATATTGATGGAGTTTTGTGGGGGAGGGGAACTTATTGAATCTCCTGTTCGAGAGTATCGAAGACCGGAGCAGAAAAAAACGCGCCCAGCGTCAAGTCCAGGCCGTCGCAGAGCTTTTTTACCAGGTTGATGGAGACCTCTTTGCGCCTTGGGTCAAGCATGCTGTACACGCTGGAAGGCGTGACCCCGCTGCGGACGGCCAGTTCATTGGCGCGAATATCCCGCTGGGTCATGATCTCTTGAAAGCGTGCGACTCCAGCTTCCTTGACGGTCATCATTTTCTATCACCTCAGTAACATGATAGAAAACTTTACGCGGGTGAGTATACGCACTTGCGGAAGGCTTTCTAAAAGTAATACATTTGAACATTAATACGTAGATGCGTACAAGACGACTTTCGTAAAAAGCGAACCGCTTAGCTTTGAAAATTGCGAAAGAGTTTGAGTTCGAGCAAAGCCATCGTCAATTCATTACGAAAGCTTTGCTCGAATTTCGTCAGACGGACAAGTCCAACGGAAGGTCGCTTATATCCTTGATTCTCTTACCTTCAATTAGCACATTGAGCATCTCGATAGAATCCTCTGCTCCGGTCGCGTCAACTGCTTTTACAAGTTCATGTAGAGCAAAGTGATAGATGCAGTCAATATCGCCGGTTCCAAGAGCTAAAGAAGCGAGTCGTCCAGGCATCGGTTCACCTGTCACGACAACAATGTGGGGCAAATGACCTTTACGGTTGCGGATCAAACCCAAGGCTTCAGTACGACTGTTTTGCGCTCTGTCACTTCGCATTGTCCACTTTGCAGAAACAGAAGCATGTAAAATAGGTAACCCACCATTAGCAGCGCGAATCGTTGCAAGGGTACCGACAGATTTATCTACCATGATAACAGGGGTGTTGATTTCTTTGTCAGAGACGGTTTCTCTATAAATAACAACATCAGGAGCAACCATGTAGTCATTGCCCATGCTGGCAGCAAGCCTGGCATCAGTTTCAGTCAACTTACTGAGATACTCCAAATGTTCATACTGGGCAAAACTGCTGGTTTTGATCGAACTGCGATTTCCCAGTTTAACAATATGCCACTTTCCAGGCCGAAGGTTTTGCAAATTAGGAAAGGTTTCCGAAAGAAACTGCATGTTTAATTGCTCGAACTTGGCACCAGAAGTTTGTCCAACAATTTTGTCATGGGTCTCGGCCATAAGCTGCTCTGCAATGCCCTTGGCAATAGAAATTGAAAGTTTAGAAAAGGAATCAGCATTACTGGGAATCCCTTTACTATCTACCGTTAGCACACCATTGGTTAGAAGTGACTGATGGTACCTTTCTCTTGCTTCAGCAATCAACGCCTTCATTTTCAAGCACCTTCCTTATCTCTTCGCCAACAGCTTTTGCAACAGGAGGCGGGAACGCATTACCAATCATTCGACAAGCAGTGGTCTTTTTATTCCCAAATGTCCACTCATCAGGGAAACCTTGAATCCTTGCAATCATTCGAGGAGTTAGTTTGGGTATTCCCTCAAATTCAGCTTCGGGGGCTTCATTTGCAACACCGGTTCCATCAACAGACAATTCGGCCCAAGCTTTTCGCGCTCTAACAGGGCCAAGGTCTGGACCACCATGTTTTTTGGAACCGCCGACAATCGTTGGAGCGATAGAATCAGCAGTTTTTGCCCATGTAGATGCTCCTTTCCAGCCTTTGGCCTTCATTAGGTCCAAAAGAGTCTCGCCAACTGTTTTTGTGAGTTCAGGTTTCTCAACAGGAAAATCGAATGTGTCCCGAATGTCTTTACGGATACCAACAATGACTACACGGGGTCTCAATTGTGGTACTCCAAAATTACATGCTTGAAGTAGTTTGATGTGAACATTATAGCCTGAAGAATCGATTTCATCAAGAATGTGTTCGCGATAGTCAGTAAACACAGGGTCGAGAAAACCTCGAACATTTTCAAGCATCAATGCTCGTGGCTTGATTTCTCGCAGAAGGCGAATTGCTTCAGGAAACAAGTCACGATCATCTTCTTGTCCTAATTGCTTTCCAGCAACAGAAAAGGGAGGGCAGGGAACGCCACCAGCAAGAAGATCGACTTTATCATAATACTCTTTTCCAGAGAAATTGTGGACATCAGCGCAAATAACATTCCATTCAGGTCTGTTAAGCTTCAGTACATTACAATAATCTTGTTCGTATTCCACAAGTACTTCATGAACAAAGCCGGCCATTGCGAGACCGAGAGCCTGTCCACCAACGCCCGAACAAATCTCAACACTTGTCAGCATAAGCTCTCCCAGTGAATCAGTCTTAGTTAGTAACTCTCCAGTCCTATTATATAACGGAACTACTAAAGAATCAATGTGATGGAAGAACATTTTGTAGACGGGGGTATTCATCTTTCGACTTTATATCATCTATCATGGCAGTGCCCTTATGTAGTAGCACAAAAGTGCACACAAACCCCCCGCCCTTCGACATCAGCCGAAAGGCGGGGGGCCCTTTATTCACCTAAATCGTCGCTCGTCACGACCTGAGATTACAGCTCCGCGAAGTACTTGATGGTGCGAACCATCTGGGAGGTGTAGCTGTTCTCGTTGTCGTACCAAGACACGACCTGCACCTGATAGGTGTCGTCGTCGATCTTGGCGACCATGGTCTGGGTGGCGTCGAACAGGGAGCCGTACTTCATGCCGATGACGTCGGAGGAGACGATGGGCTCCACGTTGTAGCCGAAGGACTCAGAAGCCTGGGCCTTCATGGCGGCGTTCACGGAATCCACGGTCACGTCCGTGCCCTTGACCACAGCCACCAGGATGGTGGTGGAGCCGGTGCACACGGGCACGCGCTGGGCGGAACCGATCAGCTTCTTGTTCAGCTCGGGGATGACTAGGCCGATGGCCTTGGCGGCGCCGGTGGAGTTGGGCACGATGTTCTGGGCGCCGGCACGGGCACGACGCAGGTCGCCCTTGCGATGGGGGCCGTCCAGGATCATCTGGTCGCCGGTGTAGGCATGCACGGTGGTCATGATGCCGCTCTGAATGGGATAGGCATCGTTCAGGGCCTTGGCCATGGGCGCCAGGCAGTTGGTGGTGCAGGAAGCGGCGGAGATGATCTGATCGTCAGCGGTCAGGGTCTCGTTGTTGACGTTGTAAACGATGGTCTTCAGGTCGTTGCCGGCGGGCGCGGAAATAACGACTTTCTTGGCGCCGGCGGTGATGTGCGCCATGGACTTTTCCTTGGAGCAGTAGAAGCCGGTGCACTCCAGCACGACGTCAACGCCCAGCTTGCCCCAGGGAGCGTCGGCGGCGTTCTTCTCGGCGTAGATCTTGATCTCCTTGCCGTCCACAATGATGGAATCCTCGGTGGCTTCCACGGTGTGCAGGTTCTGGCCGATGGTGCCGCAGTAGGAACCCTGAGCGGTGTCGTACTTCAGCAGGTGCGCCAGCATGGCGGGAGAGGTCAGGTCGTTGATGGCCACCACGTCGTAGCCCTCAGCGCCGAACATCTGACGGAAAGCCAGACGGCCGATGCGGCCGAAACCATTGATCGCGACTTTAACGGACATTGGATGATACCTCCTTCAAACTCTTCACGGGTTGTCCCATTCCATATTGTAGCCAATTTTCGTAGGTTTTGCAAGGGGTAAAGCGGCTTTTCCTGCGGTTTTGTGAAATTTTTCACCATAAAGTTTGTCGAACCTGGTCCGTATAATAAGGAAGCGACTGTTTTGCCTATCGCGGCTGAAGGCTGACGGCGGGCAGGCGGGCATCAAAGTTAAGAAAAAAGCCTGAAAAAAGATAAAAAAGGTATTGACAAAAGCGAGGGGGAGTGGTAATATAGACAAGCTGACCGGCGAGCGGGGCTCGGGGGGGCAGCGCTT
>CBFFZW010000011.1:0-71155 GCA_965646445.1 uncultured Christensenellales bacterium
CCCTCTGACTCTTGATCGAAAATCGGCGGCCCCTTCGGGGCGGTTAAACGGGGCGAAGCCCCTGTACGGCGATTTTCGTGCGATTCCGTTAGAAATCGCTTCCTTACACGAACGAACGTCCGGGAGAACGGCAACGCCGTTCGACCAGTGAGGGAGTGCGCAAAAATGGGGCGAAGCCCCTCAAAAAAGTGGCGTAAACCACTTTTTTGATACATCAGCGCTCCGATTTAAGCAGCGCGTACAAGCAGGCGTCACAAATCCCCTGGTTGCTCCAATCTGCCTGGCGCATGGTGCCCTCGTAGGTCATGCCGCACTTTTTCATCACGTTGCCCGAATGGGGATTGCGCGGGTCGTGCATGGACTCGATGCGTTGTGCGCCCACCGTGTCAAAGAAGAAGGTCATTACGGCGGCCAGGGCTTCGGAGGTGTAGCCATGGTGCCACCAGTTCCGGCCGATGCAGTAGCCGATGTGAGCTGTGGCGGTGCGCTCCTTGATGATGGCGGAGATGTTGCCGATGGGCTCGCCTAATTCCTTCGGCACGATGGCCCAGTGGTAGTACGACGGCTTCTCGTACTCCGGCAGCCAGCTGCCGATGACCATCTGCGTCACCTCCACGCTGCCGTGGGTGGGCCAGGTCAGAAACCGGGTCACTTCCGGGTCGGAGGCCCAGTTGCGGTACATGGCGGCCGCGTCATCAGCGGTGAAGCGGCGCAGGATCAGGCGGTCGGTTTCCAGGGGCTGTGTTCCGCAGTGCCGCATGGCGGTTCCTCCTTCATGGGGTCGACGCTTCCTCAGGGTAGCGCAGGGTCAGGGTCAAGCCGTCGTGGGCGCAGCGGGTCTCCGGGAAGATGGCCTGCGCCTGGGGCAGGAAGGCCTCCGGGTCGTCCACGCAGTTGCTGAAATGCGTCAGCAGCAGCACCTTTGCCCGGGCTTCCCGGGCCAGGGCGGCGGCTTCGGCAAACAGCATGTGGTGATTTTTGAGGGCTTGCGGACGCTTGGCCTCATCGCCGTACATGCCCTCCAGGATCATCAGATCCGCGCCCTCGCCCAGGCGGACGATGCTCTCCGTGGGCCGGGTGTCCGTGGCGTAGAGCAGGGCCAGGCCCGGACGGGGCGCGCCCTGGACATCCGCGGGACGGATGTCGTGCCCCTCCGCCTGGACGGTCTCGCCGGATTGGAGCCGCTTCCACAGCGGCAGGGGAACGCCCAGGGCCCGGGCCTTGACGGGGTCGAAGGCGGGCCGGCGGGGCAGGTGCAGGCGGTAGCCCAGACAGGGGATGCCGTGGCGCAGGGCAAAGGCGTCGATGGTCAGCCCGATCAGATCGAAGGCGTCGCCGGGGGCGATCTCATGCAGCACCACGGGGTAGCTCACCACGGGCGCGATAACCCGCAGCCCCTCTGCCACCCGGCGCAGTCCGGCGGGGCCGTAAAGATGGAAGGGCTCGCTCCGGCCCGCCTTGTCCAGGGAAAGCAGCAGGCCGGGCAATCCGCCGCAGTGGTCGCCGTGGTAGTGGGTGATGAGCAGGCCGTCCAGGCAGCGGAAACCCCAGCCCAGCCGCCGGATGCCCACCTGGGTGCCCTCGCCGCAGTCGATGAGCAGCGCCCGCCCGTTGACCCGGACGTACAGGCTGCTCAGGGCGCGGTCAGGCAGGGGCAGGGCGCCGCCCGTGCCCAGGGTGCAAAGGTCGATCATCGGCAGGCCTCCCCGTCATCAGCGTTTTCAGGAGTATTCGCCGCGGACGGGGGGGATTCCTGCCGGGTCAGCGCGCCCGGCGCAGCTCCCGGAGCAGGCGGGGGGCGATGGCCAGCCCCAGGGCGATGCAGATCAGGCATTCCGGGAGCAGATAGGCAAAGTTGTACGCGGCGGAGTAGATCAGCGGGTTCCAGCCCTCGGGGGCGTACATGCCGTAGTACACATAGCCGGAGGTGAAGGAAGCCAGAAAGCGGCCCAGGCAGCCCACGCCAAAGCCCAGGCTCAGGCCCAGCGCTTCGTTCTTCTGCTTGCGGAAAAGGCCCGCCAGGCCCAAGAGGCCGAAGGCGATGGGGTAGTCCAGCAGATTGGCGATGACGCCTAATCCGGCGAAGCGCCCGCCGCCCAGGATGAACTGCATTACGCCGTAAAGCGCGCCCAGGGTGAGGCCGGGGCCCGCGCCGTAGCAGTAGGCGAAGATCAGCAGGGGCAGCATGCTGGCGGGGGTGATGGAGCCGCCCAGGGGCATGCTCCAGATTTTGACCATGCTCAGCACCGAGCCCAGGGCCATGGCGACGGCGCCCACGGCCATGGTTCGCGCCGTCCAGAAGGAGGGCTTCTGCCGCTTGCCCCGCAGCGTCAGGTAAACCGCCAGCCCCAGGACGATCAGCGCCGCCAGCAGCCACCAGCCCCACACGGGCATATCGGCAAAGTCGCCAAAGGCGTTGTCCAGCCAGGTGGGCTCCGCCTCGGGGGCGGCGTCCTCGGCCAGGGCGCGGGGGAACAGGTTCAGGAAAAGGGCCTTCAGGGAAATGGTCTTCATGGGGATACCTCGCTTTCCCGCATCCAGGGAAATTCGCATGAAAAAACCCGCATCGTCAGACGCGGGAAAGCAGACGGATTCATCCCGAAAAGCCGGAATAAACCTGGCGCATCAGCCGATGCGCCGCCGCTTCCCTACGGTAGGATGATCTACACAGGTTCCAAGGGTCGGACATTCGTCCTCTCAGCAGCCTCAAGGGCCGCCCCCCCAGCGGTGGATGCGATTGTCATGCTTATTATAACATGGCGGCGGCGGATGTCAACAAAAATTTGCCGGACAGTGGCATAACGGGCCAAAATCGTGTATGATAAGAAAGTGAACACGAAAGAAAAGTCCGACCAAGGAGGAGAGAAGAATGCACCATTTTTATGCTTACATGGCGCGGCTGCGCTATATTCAGCGCTGGGGACTGATGCGCAGCGCCCTGCCCGAGAACGACGCTGAGCATTCCCTGCAGGTGGCGATGATCGCCCACGGTCTGGCGCTGATCGCCCGGGACAGGTACGGCCGGGCGGTGGAGCCGGAGCATGTGCTGGCCCTGGCGGTTTATCATGACGCGACGGAGGTTATTACCGGAGACATGCCAACGCCTGTGAAGTATCATTCCCCGGAGCTGCGCAAGGCTTACGGGGCCATTGAGGACAGGGCGGCGGATCGGCTGGCGGCCATGCTGCCGGAGGGGATGCGTCCTGCGCTCACGCCGTATTTCCGCCACGCTGAGGGCCTCCCGGGGCAGCTTGTCCGGGCGGCGGACAAGATCAGCGCCTATGTGAAATGCCTGGAGGAGCAGCGGGCCGGAAACCCGGAGTTCGAGGCGGCGGGGGAGAACATCCTGCGCAGCATCGAGGCCATCGACCTGCCGGAGGTGCGGGATTTCATGGCGGAGTTTGTGCCCGCCTTCTCCCTGACGCTGGACGCCCTCAACCGTCCCGAGGATCAGGCATGAGGATCGGGCTGAGCAGCGCGGCGTTTTATGGCCGCATGGAAACGGAGGAGGAAGCCACCAAGACGGCTTCCCTGGGCGTGCCCTGCTGCGAGGTGTTCCTGGAAACCTTCAGCGAATACAGCGGCGACTTTGGCCGTGAGGTGCGAGAGCGGCTGGGGGAGACGGAATGCGTGTCCGTCCATCCCAAGGGCACCCAGTTCGAGTCGGATCTTTTCGGGCGCTCCCGCCGTCAGGTGGAGGACGCCATGGCGTGGTTTGCCGGCGTGTGCGACGCGGGGGAGGCCCTGGGCGCAAAATACTACATCTTTCACGGGCCGCCCGGGCTGCATGGGCCCATGGCGCCGGGGAAAATTCACGCCCTCGCCCCCACCATGGCGCGGCTGAGGGACATTGCCGGGGCGCGGCGCATGGAGCTTTTGTGGGAGAACGTGTACTGGTGCGCCATCCGCACGCCGGAGCAGGTGGCCGAGGCCGTCGCGCTGGCGCCGGAAACGCGCTTCACCCTGGACATCAAGCAGGCCTATCGCGCGGGATCGACCCCGGAGGCCATGCTGGACGCCATGGGCGGCAGGCTCCGGCACATTCACGCCCTGGATCGGCGGGCGGACGGCTCCCTGTGCCTGCCCGGGGAGGGCGATGTGGACTGGCCGGGGCTCATCCGCCGCCTGCGGGCCATGGGGTACGCCGGGGACATCATCCTGGAGCCCTACGAAAGCCAGGCCCGGGACGAAAAGGCCTTGCGCGGGAGCTTGCGCTACCTTGACAGCCTTTTACATCTGTGACAGCGATCCACATGTTGCATTTTGGCGAAACAACCCGTATAATGAGAAAAAGCGTTGCCCGCCATCCGGCTGCGCAACCGCCACAAGCAAGAGGAGGTCTTGACCCAATGATGTTGACGAAGCGGCTGACGGCGCTTTTGACGGCCCTGTGCCTGCTGCTTTCCGGCGCGGCCCTGGCCGAGGAGGACGGCGATTACAGTCTGACGGACGTGGTGCAGGATATTGACCTGGACGCCGACGAGGAGGAGGACGACGGCTTCTTCATCGAGGACAGCGAGGCGCAGCAGGCCCTGGCGGCCCTGGAAAACATGGACATGGAGATTGACGACAGCATCAATCCCGATGACCTGGAGCTGAACTCCAATTTGCCCGACAACGTGGTGAACATCCTACTGGTGGGCATCGACACCCGGGACACCACCATGGACGAGGGCCTTCAGCACGGCGATGTGCAGATCATCCTGTCCATCAACAAGGACACGGGCGCGGTGAAGCTGACCTCCATCCTGCGGGATCTGTATGTGGAGATTCCCGGCTACAAGAGCAAGAACCGCATCAACGTGGCTTATGCCCGGGGCGGCGGCCAATTGGCCATGCGCACCATCAACCGGGTGTTCGAGATGAACATCCAGCATTATGTGACCATCAATTTCTACGGGCTGGCCTCCATCATTGACGCCATCGGCGGCGTGGATGTGGACATGACCAAACAGGAGGCCGGGGCCATCAACACCTACCTGCGCAAGCATCCCCCGAAGTACGATAACCAGGACAAGGACTACAAGCGCCAGGCCCTGGAAAAGGTGGACGGCGTGCAGCACCTGGACGGCGTGCAGGCGGTGATGTACGCCCGCATCCGTTCCATCGACAACGACTTCAGCCGTACCGAGCGCCAGCGTCACTTGCTGGATCTGCTGCTGAAGACCATCATGCAGGATATGACCATCGACAAATTCGCCTCCCTGGTGGATACCGCCATGCCCTATGTGCAGACCAATGTGGGCGGCGGCACCATGATGGAGCTGGGCCTTGCCGTGCTGGGCAGCGACATCATCACCCGGGCCCAGGCGGGCGGCTCGCTGATTGAGCAGCACCGCATTCCCTTGGACGAAACCTGGAAGTATTCCACGGAGAACGGCGCCAGCGTGGTGGTGTTCCGTACCGCGGCGCGCCGGGAGGAAAACGTCAAGGCCCTGCACGAGTTCATCTACGGGGACTATTATCCGGCGCCCTAAAGGGGGTCAAAAAAGTGGCTGCGGCCACTTTTTTGATGGGGAGAAAGCCGCTTGCGAGCGGCGCAAATTCGCCTGGTCGCGCTGCTCCCGGGCGGCGAATTTGTAAGGAAATTTCTCGCCAAGGGCGAGAAATGCCCGCCCGACCGGCAAAGCCGGTCGATACGATGAACAGTCGAAGGGGCTGCGGCCCCTCCGACGCCATCCCGGGCTTCGGGGGACATTCTGCAAGGCCAATGGTTCTTCAGCACCCATGCCTTTTCTTCCCGCAAAAAAACCTTGCAAACCGGCGCGGTTTATCGTATAATAGACCCTGTTCATAGGCCCGGTGACGGGAAACGGTTTCGTGCAGTCAGCTTCAGAAAGCCGCCGGTGGATGCGAGGCGGCGCGGCGTGCGGAACATTCCATTCCCGGATGGGCGCAGGCGAGGAGTCTGCGGGGTGCGCCCCTTACAGCGCGGCGAGTGGTCGACGCCTGAGCGTCGGCAAACTGGGTGGCAACGCGAGCTTCTCGTCCCGGCAAGGGCATGAGAGGCTCTATTTCTTTTCAAGGAGGAAGAAGCCATGATCGACATCAACCTGATTCGCAACAACCCGGAGCTTGTGAAGGAGAACATCCGCAAAAAGTTCCAGGAGCACAAGCTCCCCCTGGTGGACGAGGTGGCCGAGCTGGACGTGAACTACCGCAAGGCCATCCAGCAGGCGGACGGCCTGCGGGGCCAGCTCAAAATTGTCTCCAAGCAGATCGGCGCACTGATGGGCAAGGGCCTGAAGGACGAGGCGGAGGCCGCCAAGGCGCAAGTCGCCCAGATCAAGGCCGAGTTGGCCGAGCTGGAGGAGAAGGAGGAGACCTACCAGCAGGAGATCCGCAAGCGGATGCTGGTGATCCCCAACATCATTGACCCCAGCGTGCCCGTGGGCCGGGATGACAGCGAGAACGTGGAGGTGGAGCGCTTCGGGGAGCCGGTGGTGCCGGACTTTGAGGTGCCCTATCATGTGGACATCATGGAGCGGCTCAGCGGCATCGACCTGGATTCCGCCCGCAAGACCTCCGGCAACGGCTTCTACTACCTCACCGGCGACATTGCCCGGCTGCACAGCGCCGTGCTGTCCTATGCCCGGGACTTCATGATCGACCGCGGCTTCACCTACTGCATCCCGCCGTACATGATCCATGGCAGCGTGGTGACGGGCGTCATGTCCTTTGCCGAGATGGAAAACATGATGTACAAGATCGAGGGCGAGGATCTGTACCTCATCGGCACCTCCGAGCATTCGATGATCGGCAAGTTCATCGACACCATCCTGGACGAGAGCCAGCTGCCGCAGACGCTGACCTCCTACAGCCCCTGCTTCCGCAAGGAGGTGGGCGCCCACGGCATCGAGGAGCGTGGCGTTTACCGTATCCATCAGTTTGAAAAGCAGGAAATGATCGTGGTCTGTAAGCCGGAGGACAGCCCCATGTGGTACGAGCGGCTTTGGAAGAACACGGTGGACTTCTTCCGCTCGCTGGATATTCCGGTGCGCACGCTGGAATGCTGCTCCGGCGACCTGGCTGACCTGAAGGTGAAGTCGGTGGATGTCGAGGCCTGGTCGCCCCGGCAGAAGAAGTACTTCGAGGTCGGCTCCTGCTCCAACCTGGGCGATGCTCAGGCCCGTCGGCTGCAGATTCGCGTCAAGGGCGAGGACGGCCGCAAGTACTTTGCCCATACGCTGAATAATACCTGCGTCGCGCCGCCCCGGATGCTCATTGCCTTCCTGGAGAACAATCTGCAGGCGGATGGCCGGGTGCGCATCCCGGAAGCGCTGCGGATGTACATGGGCGGCAAGGAATACATCGGGTGACGCATCAAAAAAGTCCAGGGAGGTGTCGGAGGGCCCGCAGGCCCTCTGACCCTCAATCGAAAATCGGCGGCATGTACGGCGATTTTCGTGCTTTTTCGTCAGAAAAAGCCTCCTTACACGAACGAACGGCCGGGAGAATGGCGGAGCCATTCGACCAGTGAGTGAGTGCAAAACTCAAAAAAGTGGCTTTGCCACTTTTTTGATACCTTGAGGGAAACGGATTCGTCCGTTTCCCTTTTGCGACGGTCTGAAAATGCCGAAGTTCAGCAAAAATAGAAAATTTGTGTCTAAAAGTGTCGCAAATGTTTACAAGTGGAATTTTTCTGTTATGCTAAGTCCATCTTGTAGAATAAGGGGCGTTCTTGCATGACAATCACAGAGGAATTGGTCAGACTCATCCTGGGGCCCACACGCTCAGACATCAGACCCCTTGTCGTTGCCGTGGAGCACACGGGCAACCTGCTTTATCAGGAGAAGGTCATACAGAGCGACATCCACGTTACAACGGATATTTACCCCTTCGTTGCTGAAACCGTCAGGAAAAAGGAATCGACCATTGCCAAATCCGTGGAGCGCCTGGCCATGCTGTGCTGGGAGTCCCTGGACGGAGAACAAATGATGCAGATCATCGGGAAATGCCTCAGCCGCCAGCCCGCGCCCCGGGAAATATTGTTTTACCTGGCCTTTTACGTTGAACATCAGCGTCCGTTTTATCCCGCGACCCTCAGTGAGCTTTTCGCCCCTTCCATGGCCATATGAACGACACGGAAACCGCCGTCCCTTCAAGTCACCTGCACATGCTTGCGCATATGAAGCAGCGCGTTCTTTTCCAGCCGGGATACCTGCGCCTGGCTGATGCCGATCTCACCCGCCACCTCCATCTGGGTTCTTCCCTCAAAAAACCGAAGCCGAAGGATTTTCTTTTCCCGCTCGTTCAGGCGCTGCATGGCTTCCTTGATGGCGATCTCCTCCAGCCAGGCGTCGTCGCGGCAGGTTTCGTCCCGCACCTGATCCATGATGTACAGGGCGTCGCCGCCGTCGTTGTAAACGGGCTCGAAAAGGCTCACCGGGTCCTGGATGGCCTCCAGGGCGAAAATCACGTCTTCCCGGGGAATGTGCATTTCCTCCGCGATTTCCGATACGGTGGGCTCCCGGTTCCACTGGCTTTGCAGCCGATCACGGGCTTGCAGGGCCTTGTAGGCGGTGTCCCGCATGGAGCGGCTGACACGGATAACGTTGTTGTCCCGCAAATAGCGGCGAATCTCACCGATAATCATGGGCACCGCATAAGTGGAGAAGCGGACGTTGAGGGTGGTATCGAAATTGTCCAGGGCCTTCATCAGGCCAATGCACCCTACCTGGAATAAATCGTCCGCGTTTTCACCGCGCCCGGAGAAGCGCTGGATCACCGAAAGCACCAGGCGCAGGTTGCCCTGGATGAACTCCTCCCGGGCGCCCTTGTCGCCGCTTTTGACCAGGGGAAACAATTCCCGCATCCGTTCAGCCGATAAAACCGGCAGGGAACCCGTGTCCACACCGCAGATTTCAACCTTGCTGTACGCCATACCTCATGCCTCCTGCAAACTGGATGTATGGAGTATGGCACCGGATTTTGCCTCCTAAACAGGGGTGACAAAAGGTAACAAAAACAGAATAATTTTGCGGAAATAGGCCTGATGGCAGGCAGCGGGGCGAAGGTTTTCAAGGGGTGAGGGGCGCCCCGACCGCCGTAGGGGCCGAGGGTTTCCAATAGAGCATTGGAAAGCCCCAAACGCCGGGCCCTGAAGGATTCCAAAGGGCGATCGGAAAGCCCTTTGGCCGCCCCGCAGGGCGGAATCCTCTGATGAACGAAAAAGTCTTTTGCAAAGGGACTTTCCCTTTGCAATTTTTTTGTTGATATAGGCTGTACTTTCTCTTCAGAGAAAGTACCAAAGAGGATTGGGGGCCGCCAAAGTTAACCTGCATGAGTGGCGGCCCCCAAACCCCCCGTGGCATAGCACGTTGTATGTAGTCATAAACAGCTACCAGCTAATACCGCCTCGCAGGGGCGGTCGTCCATCTCCATTGGAGCAGGCAAGTGTCCAGCAGGCGGCGGGGTTTTCGTCTGGTTTGGCTTCGCGGCGTGGTTGCACATGGGACTGGAACCCGTGGTTCCTAAGTCGGTTGTGGGGCTGGCAGTGTTGGTTCCTATACGGGGTCGGCGAAACCATCAGGGCCCCCACAGGGTGGCCCGCTTTGCATGTTTCCAAGCCCTCAAAGTTGCGGGCCGAAGGATTCCAAAGGGCGACCGGAAAGCCCTTTGGTCGCTCTGCAGAGCGAAACCCCTGTCGCGTAACCCATTGCTCAAAGAAAAAACACCGCTGCAACAGCAACGGTGCCAGTCCCATGTGCAACCACGTCACGAAGCTAAACCAAACGAGAACCCCCGCTGCCTGCTGGACACTTACCTGCTCCGATGGAGTGGGCTGACCGCCCCTGCGAGGCGGTGTTAGCCGGTGGCTCGATTATAGCTACGCACATCGCGCTAAGCCACGGGGGGGCTGGGGGTGGCAACGGTGCATGTTGAATTTTGCCACCCCCAGACCTCTTTGCTACTTTCTCCGTGGAGAAAGTAGAGCCATGGCCAGCGCTCAAGATCATATGAAAAAGATATCTGTACTTCCAAACATACCTCTTCCGTTTCACTCAATTCGCCTGCCGCATCATTTCCCCGTGCAGCCGCTGAAGAATCCGCTTTTCCAGCCGCGAAATATAGCTCTGGCTGATCCCCAGGACATCCGCCACCTCTTTCTGCGTCATTTCCGGCTGGCCGGAGAGGCCGAAGCGCAGGTTCATGATCTTCTGCTCCCGGGGGGTGAGGTGGGACAGGGCCGCGAAGAGCATCTGCTTTTCGGCGGTTTCCTCCAGGGAGCGGTACACCGTGTCCGCGTCGGTGCCCAGCACGTCGGAGAGCAGCAGCTCGTTGCCGTCCCAATCCGTCTTCAGCGGCTCGTCCAGGGAGACCTCCAGCTTGGTGCGGCTGTGGCGGCGCAGGAACATCAGCACCTCGTTTTCAATGCAGCGGCTGGCATAGGTGGCCAGCTTGATTTTTTTCTGAGGATCGAAGGTGTTGACGGCCTTAATGAGGCCGATGGTGCCGATGGAAATGAGGTCTTCCAGCATGACGCCGGTGTTCTCGAACTTCCGGGCGATGAAGACCACCAGGCGCAGATTCCGCTCGATGAGCGTGCGGCGGATGGCCCCGTCGTCCTCCTTCAGGCGACCGACCAGCGCAAGCTCCTCCTCGTGGGTCAGGGGAGCCGGAAGGGGATCGGGCCCGCCGATGTAGTACAGTTCGCTGGGCGTCAGGCGGGAAAGCATGGCGGTCAGCTGCTCGCGGGCCAGGGAGATCAGGCGGAAGGTCATGGACATGGAATCAGCCTCCTTGTGTGATGGGGACGGGCGCGGCGGCCTCGTCCTGGTCGATTAAGCTGGCGGGCACCAGCGCCTGAACGCCGTCGTAGCCGTCTGGGGACAGGCCCACCATGGCATGGACGCGGCGCCACAGGCCATCCTGAAGCAGATGGATCAGCTGAGGGCGGAAGACGGGCATCAGCGAAGGGCCTGCCACCGTGCGGACGCTGATGAGCCGCGTCCCCGGCGGAAGCTCTCCCGGCGGGGCGGGGGGAAGGAGCCGCTGAACCGCCCGGCGGGAGACCACGATGACGGGCAGTCCTGTGATGGGATCGCGCAGGAGGTTGCCGGTATCCACCAGGGCGGTGAGGGACACGCGGCCCGCCCCATGGAGGATGTCCACCGCCGCGCATCGGACGCCGCTCTGACGGCGCAGGCTTCCGGCCAGGGACGGCAAGGCGCCGCCGATGATGAGCAGCAGCGCCCATCCCGGCAGCGGCATGCCGCGAAGCAGCCGCATGGCGCCCGAAAGAATCAGGGAGAGCGCCAGGCACAGGAGCGCCAGCCTGCCCCTAAGGGCGCGGGGAACGCCTGGCCACGCCGCCAGTGGGGACAGTGCCACCACGGGCAGCATCGCCAGGAGGCGGAGGCGGTCGTCAGGCAGGAAGGCGGCGGCCAGCGCTGTCAGGGCGTCCAGCGCGGCGGTGAAAAGCAGCCGGAGCGGAGAGCGCCGGGTCAGCCCCGCCGCCGTCCCCAGGGCCAGCAGCAGGCTCAGGGCGCAGACCCACTGTTCCAGCACATACAGATAGCCGCTCACCCGCATGGTCGCCGCCCCTTTCTTGTGCAAGCAGTATAGCGCGGCACGCATCGGACGAGCGTCGAAGGGCGGCGCGAAAATTGGCAGATGTCCGTACCTCATGGCAGGGAAGGGTCGGCCTGGCGGACACAGACGCCTGCCGGGCCGCATAGGATGCAGGGGCGGACGATTTATGCACGGTGCATAAAAATTGGCCTGCCCTCTTGACTTCCCGGACGGAGTGTGACATGATGAAACGTGGAGAAATTTATCGGGCCGATCTCGACCCGGTCGTGGGCTCGGAGCAGGGCGGAATACGGCCGGTCGTTATCATCCAGAATAATATAGGCAACCAGCACAGCACCACGGTGATTGTGGCCGCTGTGACCACCAGGGACAAAAAGGCGCATCTGCCGGTGCATGTGCCCATCACGGCAGCGGAAAGCGGGCTGAAGCGGGATTCGGTGATCCTCACCGAGCAGGTGCGGACGCTGGAAAAGTCCAGGCTCAGCAAGCGCCTGGGCGTGCTGACGCCCGAGGCCATGCGGCGGCTGGACAAGGCGCTGGCGCTGTCCATGGGGGCCAGGGAGATCGGCAAAAGACAAGGAGGCAGTCATGAACCTGATGGATAAGTGGCGGGATAAGAGCGCGCGCCGGGAGACGCTGACGGCGTATCTGCTGATTGTGCTGGGATGCATCCTGGGAGGCGCGACTTACCCGCTGTTCCTTCTGCCCAACAACATCGCGCCCGGCGGTCTGACCGGTGTGGCCACCATCCTGAACTTCATGCTGAACGTCCCCGTGGGCACGACCAGCATGCTGCTGAACATACCGCTGTTCCTCATTGGGTGGAAGGCCATGGGCCGGGTATTTGTCGTCCGCAGCCTGGTGGCAACGGTGCTGTTCTCCCTGAGCATCGACCTGATTCAGCTGCCCGCCGTCACCGTGGATCCGCTGCTGGGCAGCCTCTTTGGCGGCGCGGTGCTGGGGGCGGGCCTGGGGCTGATTCTGCGGGGCGGCGCGACCACCGGCGGCACCGATATGGTCGCCCGAATGGTACACCGACGCATCCCGGCCATCAGCATGGGCATGTTCCTGATGATGATCGACGGCCTGGTGGTGGTGGGCGCGGCGGTGGCCATCGGCATAACCGAGGCCCTGTACGCGCTGATTACCATTGTGGTGACCAGCAAGGTGCTGGACATGGTGCTCACCGGCGTGTCCTCCAACAAGGCCTGCTATATCATGTCGGAAAGCTGGGAGCGCGTGACCCAGCGAGTGATGACGGAAATGAATCGGGGTGTCACGCTTCTGGAGGCTAAGGGCGCCTATTCCGGCAGGGAACGGCCGGTGATCCTGTGCGTATGCAGCCCCATGGAGGTGACGCGGCTGAAAAACATCGTCCGCGAGGAGGACGAGGCGGCGTTCATGTTCGTCACCGAAGCCTTTGAGGCCCTGGGCGAGGGCTTTGCCAAGTGGAACGGGGAGTAACCCCGTAGGAGCCTGACGACCATTCCGGGACATGATGATCCCCTGGCCGCGCTTTCCAATGAGAAGGAACGGTTAGACTGTTGGCAAATGATCGCGAAATAGCTGAGTAAATTGCCGTCTGCAAGACTGCAATCGTATCCGCCGGCTCTGCCGGCGGGGCGGGGAGTTTTTCTCCGCAAAATGTAATATTGCGGAGAAAAACATTCCTCAACTACCTCGACAAAGTGGCGGGAGCCACTTTGTCGACATGCTGGCCGCGCTTTCCGACGAGAAAGCGCGGCTTTTGTTAGATTTTTGCATCTGGATGGGGAAAAGTTTGGTGAGAATCCTCTTTTCAAAACGTATGAATACTGTTATAATGGAATCGGAGCGTTGATGCTCACAAAATGAGAGGGGATTCAAATTCATGAAGAAGCTCATTTCTCTTCTGCTGGCGGTGACCATGCTGCTGGGCGTCGTTTCCCTGGCGAACGCTGAGGGCGCGGCCTATAAGGTGGCCATGATTACCGACTCCGGCGACATCACCGATCAGTCCTTCAACCAGACCACCTATGAAGCCTGCAAGGCCTTCTGCGAGGCCAACAATGTGGACTTCACCTACTTCAAGCCCGCCGGCGATTCCGACGCGGATCGTATTGCCATGGTGGACGCGGCGGTGGATGCTGGCTACAACGTGATCGTCATGCCCGGCTACCTGTTCGCCCCCGCCATCGCGGAGACGGCTGAACTGTACCCTGACGTGACCTACATCGCCCTGGATGTGTCCAAGGACGACCTGAACGGCGCCGGCCTGACCGAGATTCCCGCCAACGTGTACTGCGCTGTGTACCAGGAAGAGCTGTCCGGCTACATGGCTGGCTACGCCACTGTCAAGCTGGGCTACACCCACCTGGGCTTCCTGGGCGGCATGGCGGTTCCCGCGGTTGTCCGCTTCGGCTATGGCTATGTGCAGGGCGCTGACGCCGCCGCGCAGGAGCTGGGCGTGGACATTGCCATCGAGTGCGCTTACGGCAACCAGTTCTACGGTGACGCCGACATCACCGCCGCCATGGATAACTGGTATCAGAACATGGGCGTGCAGGTGGTCTTCGCCTGCGGCGGCGGAATTTACACCTCCGCTGCTGAGGCTGCCGTGAAGGTGGAAGGCACCAAGGTCATCGGCGTTGACACCGACCAGTCCTTCATCATCAACGAGCGCCAGGAGAACCTGACCCTGACTTCCGCCATGAAGGGCCTGGCCCCCACCGTCAATACCATGCTGACCGAAACCGTGCTGAACAACAACTTCGCGGCCTTCGGCGGTAAGGTGGATACCCTGGGCCTGGTGTCCGAGAATCCCGCGGAGAACTATGTGCAGCTGCCCGCGGAAACCACCCTGTGGGGCGACGGCTTCACCGAGGAAGACTACAACGCGCTGGTCGGCAAGATGTTCCGGGGCGAGATCACCGTGTCCAACGCCATTGACGCGATGCCCGCCGTCTCCGAGAAGACCACCGTGACTGACCACGGCAACCTGAAGTAAACCGTTCATTCTCTCCGGGGATAGGGTCTGCCTGTCCCCGGACTTTTGACAAGAGCCCCGGCCTCCCTCCACGGAAGCGGGGGCTTTTGTCAGAAGTTCGATTTTGTCCGGCGCCTGACGCCGACCGATACGATCCGATAACTTTGCGTGTGGGAGGTATGCCTTTTGGAGAACCAATACGCCATTGAGATGCTCAACATCACCAAGAGATTCCCCGGCATCATCGCCAACGACAACATCACATTGCAGCTGCGCAAGGGGGAAATCCATGCGCTGCTGGGAGAGAATGGCGCGGGCAAATCCACGCTGATGAGCGTGCTGTTCGGCCTGTATCAGCCGGAGGAGGGCGTCATCAAGAAGGACGGCCAGGTGGTGTCCATCAGGAATCCCAATGACGCCACGGCCCTGGGCATCGGCATGGTGCATCAGCATTTCAAGCTGGTGGAGTGCTTCACCGTGCTGGACAACATCATCATGGGCGTGGAGCCCACCAACAGGCTGGGCTTCCTGCAAAAGAAAGAGGCCCGCAGGAAGGTGCTGGAGCTCTCGAAGCGCTACGGCCTGCAGGTGGACCCGGACGCGAAGATTGAGGACATCACTGTGGGCATGCAGCAGCGCACCGAGATCCTCAAAATGCTCTACCGGGACAATGAAATCCTGATTTTCGACGAGCCCACCGCCGTGCTGACGCCCCAGGAGATCGACGAATTGATGGCCATCATGCGCAGCCTGGCGGCGGAGGGCAAGTCCATCCTGTTCATCTCCCACAAGCTGGCGGAGATCATGGCGGTGGCGGATCGCTGCTCCGTGCTGCGCAAGGGCAAATACATCGGCACGGTGGACACCAAGGATACCACCACCGCCGCGCTGTCCGCCATGATGGTGGGCCGGGACGTGAACTTCCATGTGGCCAAGGAGCCCAAAACGCCCGGCGACGTTATCCTCAAGGTGGAGAACATGACCGTGGCCTCCAAGGCCCACAGAAACAACGCGGTGAAGGGTGTGTCCTTTGAGGTGCGGGCGGGCGAAATCGTTGCCATCGCGGGCATTGACGGCAACGGCCAGACCGAGCTGGTCTACGGCCTTACCGGCCTGGAGCCCCTGACGGAGGGCAAGATCACCATGATGGGCAAGGACATCACCAAGTCCTCCATCCGGGAGCGCTCCGTGGGCGGAATGAGCCACATCCCCGAGGATCGTCACAAGCATGGCCTGGTGCTGGACTACACCCTCGAAGACAACATCGTCCTTCAGCGGTACTTTGAGCCGGAGTTCACCAGGCACGGCTTCCTTCAGCGCAAGAACATCCGCCGGTACGCCGAGCGGCTGATCGAGCAGTACGACATCCGTTCCGGCCAGGGTCCGGCGACCATGGCCCGCAGCATGTCCGGCGGCAATCAGCAAAAGGCCATCGTGGCCCGGGAGATCGACCGCGACCCGCGGCTGCTCATCGCCGTCCAGCCCACCCGCGGCCTGGACGTGGGCGCCATTGAGTACATTCACCGGCAGATCGTGGCCGAGCGGGACGCCGGCAAGGCGGTGCTGCTGGTTTCCCTCGAATTGGATGAGGTCATGGACGTATCCGACCGCATCCTGGTGATGTACGAGGGCGAGATTGTGGGCGAGCTGAATCCCAAGGAGACCACGGCGGAAGAGATGGGCCTGTACATGGCAGGTGCCAAGAGAAGGGAGATGTGACCCATGGAAGCGAAAAAGCGCACCCCTTTCCTGCGCAATCCTTCGGTGCAGGCGCTGCTGGCGTCGCTGCTGTGCATTCTGCTGGGGCTGGTGGTCGGCTACATCGCGCTGCTGATTATCAATCCTGCCGGGGCCTGGGGTGCCATCACCGTGATTCTGAAGAACTTCTGGCAGTACAGTTCCCAGGCGGCGCAGCTGCGCTATCTGGGCAGCACGCTGGTGAAGGCGGCGCCCCTGGCCATGTGCAGCCTGTCGGTGCTGTTCGCCTATAAGGTGGGGCTGTTCAACATCGGCGCGGCGGGCCAGTATGTGGTGGGCGCGGGAGCGTCGCTGTACTGCGCGCTGGCCTGGCACCTGCCCTGGTATGTGTGCATGCTGGCGGCGGCGCTGGCCGGGGCGCTGTGGGGTGCCATCTCCGGTGCGCTGAAGGCTTACCGCAACGTCAATGAGGTCATCTCCTGCATCATGCTCAACTGGATCGGGCTGTATCTGGTCAATACGCTGTTGTCCGCAGTGAAGGATCCTGCCAGCCCCTATACGCTGAAGCTGAACAACGCCAATCCCGCCGCGCTGATTCCCTCCCTGGGGCTGGGGCAGCTCTTCAGCAAAAACCGCAACGTGACCATCGCCATCCCCTTGGCCATCATCATAGCCGTGGTGATCTGGGTGCTGCTGAACAAGACCCGCCTGGGCTATGAGCTCAAGGCCACGGGCCTGAACAAGAACGCGGCCCGGTACAGCGGCATGCGGGAGAAGTACAACACCATCCTGACCATGGCCATCGCCGGGGCGCTGGCGGGCCTGGGCGCGGCGATGTTCTTCCTTTCGGGCTTCGAGGAGTGGGCGGTGACCCAGTCCGCCGTGCCGGCCATGGGCTTCAACGGCATTGCCGCCGCCTTCCTGGGCGGACTGCATCCCATCGGCGCGCTGTTCTCCTCCTTCTTCATCCAGCACATCACCGCCGGCGGCGCGTACATCGACATGACCATGTATTCCTCCCAGATTTCCGATTTTATCTCCGCGATGATTATCTACCTGTGCGGCTTTGTGCTGTTCTTCAAGCACTTCCTGAACAGATGGCTGGATCGCCGGGATGAAATGAAGCTGCGGAAGGAGGCTGAGAAGAAATGACGCTGCTGATTCAATACATGCTGCTGTTCGCGGCGGTGCTGCTGCTGGTGGCGCTGGGCGGCTGCTTCTCCGAGCATTCCGGCGTGATTAACATCGGCCTGGAGGGCATCATGGTGTTCGGTGCGCTGGGCGGCGCGCTGGTAATGAAGTACCTGTCGGCGGGCGCCTCCGCGCTGACGGTCATCGCCCTGTCCATATTGGCCTCCATGCTGCTGGGCATGCTGTATTCATTGCTGCTGGCGGTGGCGGCCATCAACTTCAAGGCGGATCAGACCCTGGTCGGCACGGCCATGAACCTGCTGGGCACGGCGGCGGCCACGGTCATCGTCAAGGCCATCAACACCGCGGAAAACGCGGCCAACGTGTCCTCGGCCATTCAGTACATCGAGGCCAAGAAGGCCTTCCTGGTGAACATCAACGGCTTTGAGTTCAACTGGTTCATGCTCCTGGCGGTGATCCTCCTGGCGGTCTCCTATGTGCTGCTGTACAAGACGAAGTTCGGCCTCCGCCTGCAGGCCTGCGGCGAGCATCCCCAGGCGGCGGATTCCGTGGGCATCAATGTGTATAAGATGCGCTACGTCGGCGTGATGATCTCCGGCATCCTGGGCGGCGTGGGCGGCCTGGTGTACATCACCGCAGGCGTCAGCGAGTGGAAGTTTGAGAACGGCGTGGCAGGCTTCGGCTTCCTGGCCCTGGCAGTGATGATCTTCGGTCAGTGGAAGCCCCTGCGCATCGCCCTGGCGGCGCTGCTGTTCGGCTTGTTCCGCTCCCTGAGCAACGTGTACACGGGCTTTGAATTCCTGGCCAGCCTGAACCTGCCGGGCACCGTGTACAACATGCTGCCCTACATCATTTCGCTGATTGTGCTGACCTTGACCAGCAAGAAGTCCGCCGCCCCGAAGGCGGAGGGCATTCCCTACGATCAGGGGTCACGGTAAAGCCTTCATTCCTGCCCCGCTTATCCGGGGCGGGATTTTTTGTATGCTGAAAAAGGCGAACATTCTGCGGAAAGCCGAACAAAGTCAAGATCGGGGGGACGAAACATCCGCACTATTGGAACTGGGAAAATTTGTCCTGCCTGGGGATGAGACGGCAGAAAATGAAGGAATGGAGCGGAAAATGACACCTGAAAGCGGCGAATACGCAGGAAATCAGTCAAAAAGGACGGACTGCTGTCGAAAATCGCCGTCCGCTCCCCATATTGGACAAAAGTCAAACAATACAGGAACAAGTCGGAAAAATGTTCGGAATATGGCTTGACGGCGCTGCCCGCTTATGGTATGATGGTTCCGTTGTCCGAAAGGAGGGAGCGCCGTGCTGGGGCAGTTTCAGTGTTCAATGCTGGGGCAGGGCGCCGTCTGTATTTCGGGCGGCCATCACCATGGCGGTAACACAAAGAGCGTGGCAGGCGCAACAGGCTTGCCAGGCTCTTTTCTTGTTCAGGCACCGTGGAAAGGAAGGAAAGCATGAAAAAGGTTGCAGTCATCATGGGCAGCGACAGCGATCTGCCCGTGCTCAAGGGGGCCTTTGAGCAGCTGAAAAAGCTGGATATTCCCTTTGAGGCCCATGTTTATTCCGCGCACCGCACGCCCGTGGAGGCGGCGGCGTTCGCCAAGGCGGCCCGGGAAAACGGCTTCGGCGTGGTGATCGCCGCCGCGGGCAAGGCCGCGCACCTGGCGGGGGCCATCGCGGCGCAGACGACCCTGCCGGTGATCGGCATCCCGGTGAAATCCTCGACCCTGGACGGCCTGGACGCCCTGCTGTCCACCGTGCAGATGCCCAGCGGCATGCCCGTGGCCACCGTGGCCATTGACGGCGCGGCCAACGCAGCGCTGCTGGCGGCCCAGATCCTCGCCGTGGAAGACGCGGCCCTGGCCGAAAGGCTGAACGCCCTGCGCCAGGCGCAGCACGACGCCGTGCTGGCCAAGGACGCGGCGCTGGCCATTGACTGAACCTGTACCCCTTATCCCTTGATGAAAGCGAACGATAACGAAGGAGGAACATTTCCATGAAGAAGCTGCAGCAGCTCTATGAAGGCAAGGCCAAGAAGGTTTTCGCGACGGATGATCCCGGCGTGGTGCTGGTGGACTACAAGGACGACGCCACCGCCTTCAACGGGCTGAAGAAGGGCACCATCCTGGGCAAGGGCGTCATCAACAACCGCGTGACCAATTTCCTGATGCAGATGCTGGAAAAGAACGGCATCCCCACCCACTATATCGAGGAGATTTCCGACCGGGAGACCCTGGTGAAGAAGGTCACCATCGTGCCCCTGGAGGTGATCGTGCGCAACATCGCCGCCGGCAGCCTGAGCAAGCGCCTGGGCCTGCCTGAGGGCACCAAGCTGAAGAAGACCGTCCTGGAATACTGCTACAAGGACGACGAGCTGGGCGACCCCATGGTGAACGAGTACCACATCATGGCCATGGACTGGGTCAGCAAGCCCACGCTGGACAAGATTGCCGAGTACGCCCTCAAGATCAACAGCCTGCTGACGGCCTTCCTGGCCCAGAGCGACATCGAGCTGATCGACTTCAAGCTGGAATTCGGCATGACGATGGACGGCACGCTGGTGCTGGCGGATGAGATCAGCCCCGACACCTGCCGCTTCTGGGACAGCAAGACCCACGAAAAGCTGGACAAGGATCGTTTCCGCAGGGACATGGGCGGCGTGGAGGATGCCTATCAGGAGATCCTCAAGCGCCTGATGGGAGAGTAAGCATGGAAGATTATACGATGGCGGACTGGGATGACCTGCCCTTTGACAAGCTCCATGAGGAGTGCGGCGTCTTCGGCATTTACCACAGGGGCGAGGCGGACAACCTGGCCTCCGACGTGTATCACGCGCTGTATGCCCTTCAGCACCGGGGTCAGGAGAGCTGCGGCATTGCCGTCAACCGGGACGGCGTCATCACCTGCCACAAGGACGTGGGCCTGGTGAACGATGTCTTCAGCGCGGATGTGCTGGGCAAGATGAACAGAGGCCAGCTGGCCGTGGGCCATTGCCGCTATGCCACCACCGGCACCCTCAACCGCAACAACGCCCAGCCCATGCTGGTCAATCACCGCAAGGGCACCATGGCCCTGTGCCATAACGGCAACCTGACCAACGCCTTCCAGCTGCGGGAGGGCCTGGAGGAGCAGGGCGCCATCTTCCACACCACCTCGGATACGGAGGTTATCGCCTACATCATCACCCAGCAGCGGCTGAAGTGCGCTTCCATCGAGGAGGCGGTGCTGGCGGCCATGGGTCAGCTGGAAGGCGCCTATTCCCTGGTGATGATGAGCTCCACCAAACTTATTGCCGCCCGGGATCCCCACGGCTTCCGCCCGCTGTGCATGGGTCATATTGGCGAGGACGTGGTGTTCGCCTCGGAATCCTGCGCGCTGGATGCCGTGGGCGCCACCTTCGACCGGGACATCGAGGCCGGCGAGGTGGTGGTGGTCAGCCCGGAGGGCGTCAAGTCCTACAAGCTGGAAAACGCCAGGCATGACGGCATGTGTGTCTTCGAGTACATCTATTTCGCGCGGCCCGACAGCGTGGTGGACGGCAGCTCCGTCCACGAGGCTAGGGTGCGCGCCGGTTCCTTCCTGGCCCTGGAGCACCCGGTGCAGGCGGATGTGGTTATCGGTGTGCCGGATTCCGGCCTGGACGCCGCCATCGGCTTTGCCCGGCAGAGCGGCATCCCCTACGGCCTGGGCTTCATCAAGAACAAGTATATCGGCCGCACGTTCATCCAGCCGGAGCAGAAGCAGCGGCAGAACGCCGTGCGCATCAAGCTCAACGTCATTTCCGAGACGGTGCGGGGCAAGCGGGTGGTCATGGTGGACGATTCCCTGGTGCGCGGCACCACCTCGGCCCGCATCGTCAGGCTGCTGCGGGAGGCGGGAGCCACGGAGGTGCATGTGCGCCTGTCGGCGCCGCCCTTTACCCACCCCTGCTTCTTCGGCACGGATGTGGATTCCACCGACGGCCTGATCGCGGCGAAGCACAGCCATGAGGAGATCTGCCGGATCATCGGCGCGGATTCCATCGGCTTTTTGTCCCTGGATGCCTGCGACAAGCTGGCCGCCCACAGCCACTGCGGCTTCTGCAAGGGCTGCTTCACGGGGGAATATCCCGTCAGCGTGCCCTGCGAGAAGGCCAAGCATCGGTTTGAACAGCCCCTTTTCGGGCGGGAATGATCCAACATACGCAAGGAGAAACGATATGAAGAGCGAGAGCGCAAGCTACAAGGCCGCGGGGGTCGACATCACCGCCGGCTACAAGGCCGTGGAGTTAATGAAGCGGCATGTGGCCCGCACCCTCACCTCGGGGGTGGTGGACGGCATCGGCGGCTTCGGCGGACTGTTTGAGCTGGACGTGAAGGGCATGGAGCGTCCCGTACTGGTCAGCGGTACGGACGGCGTGGGCACCAAGCTGAAAATCGCCATGCTGCTGGACAAGCATGATACCATCGGCATTGACTGCGTGGCCATGTGCGTCAACGATGTCATCTGCTGCGGCGCCAAGCCCCTGCTTTTCCTGGATTACATCGCCTGCGGCAAGAATGTCCCGGAAAAGATCGCGCAGATTGTGGCCGGCGTGGCGGAGGGCTGCGTTCAGGCGGAATCCGCGCTGGTGGGCGGCGAAACGGCCGAGCATCCCGGCATGATGCCTAACGATGACTACGACCTGGCGGGCTTCTCCGTGGGCGTGGTGGACAGGAGCCGGATCATCAACCGGGAGACCATGGAACCCGGCGATATGATCCTGGCGCTGCCCTCCACGGGCGTGCATTCCAACGGCTTTTCCCTGGTGCGCAAGGTGTTCGGCATCGGCGCGGGCGGCGAGAACCGTGCCTACCCCGAGCTGGAGCAGCGTCTTTGGGAAACGCTGCTGACCCCCACGAAGATTTACGTCAAGCCGGTGATGGCGCTGCTGAAGGAGATTCAGCCCCGGGCCATCAGCCATATCACGGGTGGCGGCTTCTATGAGAACATTCCCCGGGCACTGAAGGATGGCTGCTGCGCCAGCATTCGCCGGGCTGATGTGCGGGTGCTGCCCATCTTCGACATCATTGCCCGGGAGGGCGATATCCCCGAGCGTGACATGTTTAACACCTACAACATGGGCGTAGGCATGACCATAACCGTGGCGAAGGCGGACGCCGACCGGGCGCTGACCATCCTGCGGGAGAACGGCGAGCCCGGCGCGTACGTCCTGGGCGAGATCGTCGCGGGGGAGAAGGGCGTGACGCTATGGTAAGGGCCGCAATCCTGGTATCGGGCGGCGGCACGAACCTGCAGGCCATCATCGACGCCAAGGCCGCGGGGAGGATTCCCTCCGCCGAGCTGGCGCTGGTGATCGCTTCCACCGCGAAGGCCTACGCCATCCAGCGGGCTGAGGCCGCGGGCATCCCGGCGGTGGTGGTGCGCAAGGACAAGGGCGAACCGGTGGAGGCCTACGGCGAGCGGCTGCTGGCTGTGCTGCGGGCGCATCACATCGACATGGCGGTGCTGGCGGGCTTCCTGACCATCCTGCCGGAAAACGTGATCCGCGCCTACGATCACCGCATCCTGAACATCCATCCCAGCCTGATCCCCTCCTTCTGCGGGGCGGGCTACTATGGGCTGCGCGTCCACGAGGCCGCGCTGGCCAAGGGCGTGAAGGTGACGGGCGCCACGGTGCATTTTGTCAATGAGATTCCCGACGGCGGCGACATCATCGCGCAAAAGGCGGTGGAGGTGCTGCCCGGGGATACCGCGGAGGTGCTTCAGCGCCGGGTGATGGAGCAGGCCGAATGGCTGCTGCTGCCCCAGGCGCTGGAGGAGGTCGCGCGGGACTTGCAGGAAAAGCTGTACGGAGGATAAGTGTCATGCAGACGAATCATTTGAACGATGTGCTCAGCGCCAACGAGTATCCCGGCCGCGGGATCGTCCTGGGCATGGACGAGCAGGGCAAGCATGTGGTGATGGCCTATTTCATTATGGGCCGCAGCGAGAACAGCCGCAACCGCGTGTTTGTGGAGAAGGACGGGGGCATCATCACCAAGGCCTTTGACGAGAGCAAAATGGTGGATCCCAGCCTGATTATCTACGCGCCGGTGCGGGTGCTGGGGACGGATACCATCGTCACCAACGGCGATCAGACGGATACGGTGTACGATTTCATGGCGGCGGGAAAGTCCTTCGAGGACGCCCTGCGCACCCGTACCTTTGAGCCGGACGCCCCCAACTATACGCCCCGCATTTCCGGCGTCGTCAGCGTGAAGGACGGCAAGGCTTCCTACAAGCTGTCCATCCTCAAGAGCGATGAGAACGATCCCGACTTTCCCCGGCGGTACTTCTTTGAGTACGAAACGCCCCGGGCGGGCATCGGCCATTTCATCCATACCTACCGCTGCAACGGCAGCCCCATTCCGTCCTTCGAGGGCGAGCCGGAGCGGGTGACCATCGTCGGGGACATCGACCGCTTTACCGAGGATACCTGGAACAGCCTCAATGCCGACAACAAGGTGAGCCTGTTCGTGCGGTACATTGATGTGGCCACCGGCGCGACCGAAACGCGCATGGTAAACAAGAACAATTAAGCAAACCGCTCTCCCCAAATAGGGAGAGCCTTTGCTGCGCATGGGCGGACACGCGGGGCGGCGCGCGTTCCTGCTACACGCAGGCGGGCGCAAGCAATACGCCAGTTCCGGGCGTCAGACGCCGAACGGGAGTCCAGAGGGGCGATGGCCCTCTGGCGGGGTTCCAGGGGCAGAGCCCCTGAAAACCTCACAGGCGGAACCAAGCATTACGCCAGTCCAGCGCGTCGGACGCCGAACGGGAGTCCAGAGGGGCGATGGCCCTCTGGCGGGGTCCAGGGGCAGAGCCCCTGGGGAAAGGAGTTTTGAGTATGGCCAAGGAATTGGAACTGAAGTATGGGTGCAATCCGAATCAAAAGCCTTCCCGAATCTTCATGGAGGAGGGCGAGTTGCCGCTGGAAGTGCTCAGCGGCAAGCCCGGCTATATCAATTTTCTGGACGCGCTGAACGGCTGGCAGCTGGTGAGCGAGCTCAAGCGGGCCACGGGCCTGCCCGCTGCTGCGTCCTTCAAGCATGTGAGCCCCGCCGGCGCGGCCGTGGGCCTTCCGCTGAGCGATACCCTGCGCCAGATTTATTTTGTGGGCAAGCAGGAGCTGTCCCCGCTGGCGTGCGCCTATGCCCGTGCCCGCGGCGCTGACCGCATGTCCTCCTTCGGGGACTGGATTGCCCTGTCCGACGTGTGTGACGAGGCCACCGCGAAGCTCATCAAGCCCGAGGTGTCCGACGGCGTGATCGCCCCCGGCTACACCGAGGAGGCTCTGGCCATCCTCCGGCAGAAGCGCAAGGGCAGCTATAACGTGGTGAAGATCGACCCGGACTACCGTCCCGCGCCCATCGAGCGCAAGCAGGTGTTCGGCGTGACCTTTGAGCAGGGCCGGAATGAGTTCGTCATCGACAATGACCTGCTGGCCAACATCGTCACCAAGAACAAGGAGCTGCCCGAGTCCGCCAAGCGCGACCTGGTCATCGCCCTGATCGTGCTGAAGTACACCCAGTCCAACTCCGTGTGCTACGCCAAGGACGGCCAGGCCATCGGCATCGGCGCGGGCCAGCAGAGCCGTATCCACTGCACCCGCCTGGCCGGGCAGAAGGCCGATAACTGGCTGCTGCGCCAGCATCCCCGGGTGCTGAATTTGCCCTTCGTGGACAAGATTGCCCGGCCTGACCGGGACAACACCATCGACGTGTATATCTCCGACGACCCGGAGGAGGTGCTGGGCGAAGGCCGCTGGCAGCGGTTCTTCAAGGAAAAGCCCGAGCCCCTCACCCGGGAGGAAAAGCGCGCTTGGCTGGATCAGCAGACCGGCGTGGCCCTGGGCAGCGACGCCTTCTTCCCCTTCGGCGATAACATTGAGCGGGCGCATCGCTCCGGCGTGAGCTATGTGGCCCAGCCCGGCGGCTCCATCCGCGATGACAATGTCATCGAGGTGTGTGACCTGTACGATATGGTCATGGCCTTTACCGGGATTCGGCTGTTCCATCATTGACCAGGGGCGCTGCCCCTGAACCCTGCCAGAGGGGCATTGCCCCTCTGGACTCCCGTTCGGGTGGACCGCGACTGGAGCCCTCCGCTGCGGGGGTCACGCCGCACAACAGGTGCGGCGCGACGCGGGCAAATACCTGCGCGCTTGGGGCGTCCACCAGCGAACGAAGTTCGCTGGCAATGGGATTCTTAAGGGGCGATGCCCCTTAAGCAGAGGTGCAGGAGGCGGAGCCTCCTGCCTCGTGACGAAGGAGAATAAACAATGAAGGTACTGATTGTGGGCGGCGGCGGCCGGGAGCATGCCATCGCCGTGAAGCTGGCGGAGAACAAGGCTGTGGAGAAGCTCTATGCCGCGCCGGGCAACGGCGGCATGGCCGCGCTGTGCGAGCTGGCGCCCATCAAGGCCACGGATGTGGCGGGCATGGTCACCTTCGCGCAGGCGCAGGCCATCGACTTTGTGGTGGTGGCGCCGGATGATCCCCTGTGCCTGGGCATGGTGGACGCCTTGAAAGCCGTAGGCATCCCCGCCTTCGGCCCGGAGAAAAACGCCGCCATCATCGAGGGCAGCAAGGTCTTCGCCAAGAACCTGATGAAGAAGTACGGCATTCCCACCGCGGCCTATGAGACCTTTGAGGACTATGACGCCGCGGCCGCTTACCTCCGGGACGCCGCCTATCCCATCGTGGTCAAGGCGGACGGCCTGGCCCTGGGCAAGGGCGTGCTGATCTGCCAGGACCAGGCGGAGGCGCTGGAGGCCGTGGCCTCCATGATGAAGGAGAACAAGTTCGGCGCGTCCGGGGCCCGTGTGGTCATTGAGGAATTCCTCACGGGGCCGGAGGTATCCGTGCTGGCCTTCACCGACGGCAAAACGGTGAAGCCCATGGTGTCCAGCATGGATCACAAGCGCACGCTGGATCATGACGAGGGCCTGAACACCGGCGGCATGGGTACCATCGCCCCCAACCCCTGCTATACCGAGGCGCTGGCGGAAAGGTGCATGAGGGAAATTTTCCTGCCCACCATCGCCGCCATGAATGCCGAGGGCCGTACCTTCCGGGGCTGCCTGTATTTCGGGCTGATGATGACGCCCAAGGGGCCCAAGGTCATCGAGTACAACTGCCGCTTCGGCGACCCGGAGACGCAGGTGGTGCTGCCCCTGCTGGAAAGCGACCTGCTGACCATCATGCAGGCGACGGTGAACGGCACCCTCGACCAGACGGAGGTTCGCTTTGCGGACGGCGCGGCCTGCTGCGTGGTGCTGGCCTCCGGGGGCTATCCGGTGAAATACCAGAGCGGCTACCCCATTTCCGGCCTGGAGGCGGCGGAAAGGACGGCGCAGGTCTTCCACGCGGGGACGAAGCTGACCGGGGACGGCGTGGTGACGGCGGGCGGCCGCGTGCTGGGCGTCACGGCCACTGCGGACACCCTGCGGGAAGCCGTCGACAAGGCCTACGCGGCGGCGGATCAGATCGCCTTTACCGACCTGCACCGGCGCGAGGACATCGGCCAGCGCGCCCTTCGCGCCATCAGCCAGTAACAGCACAGGAGGATAAGCATGAGCGTCAAGCGCATTTATGTGGAAAAGAAGCCAGCCTACGCCGTGGAAAGCAAGCAGCTGCTGTGGGAGATCCGGCATATTTTGCAGATCAAGTCCGTCACCGGGCTGCGGATGCTGAACCGCTACGATGTGGAAGGCGTGGCGGATGACCTGTACGAGCGGTGCAAGCCCATCGTGTTCTCCGAGCCCCAGGTGGACGATACCTACATTGCCCTGCCTGCCGGGGCGAAGGCCGTGTTCGCGGTGGAATACCTGCCCGGTCAGTACGACCAGCGGGCCGCTTCCTGCGAGGAGTGCATTCAGCTGGTGGGCCAGTGCGACCGCCCCACGGTGCGCAGCGCCCGGGTGTACCTGCTGGAGGGCGACTTCACCGAGGATGAGCTGAACAGGGTGAAGAAGCACGTCATCAACCCGGTGGAGAGCCGGGAGGCCGACCTGGCCGAGCGTGCCACCCTGCGTCAGCAGTACGAGACGCCCGACCATGTGGAGACCCTTACGGGCTTCACCACCATGGACGCGGCGGAGGTCGGGGACTTTGTGAAGCGCTACGGCCTGGCCATGGACAGCGATGACCTGGCCTTCTGCCGGGACTACTTCGCCTCCGAGCACCGCGACCCCACGCTGACGGAGATCCGCATGATCGACACCTACTGGTCTGATCACTGCCGTCACACCACCTTCCTGACCACCATCGACCACGCGGACATCCGCAAGGCGGCGGTGGAGAAGGCCTTCCAGCGCTATCTGGCCGCCCGCCAGACGGTCTACGGCGACAAGCAGCGGCCCATCAACCTGATGGACATCGCCACCATGGGCGGCAAGTACCTCAAGAAGATCGGCCAGACCCCCAACATCGACGTCAGCGAGGAGATCAACGCCTGCTCCATCAAGATCGACGTGGACGTGAACGGCGCCACCGAGCCCTGGCTGCTGATGTTCAAGAACGAGACCCACAACCATCCCACGGAGATTGAGCCCTTCGGCGGCGCGGCGACCTGCATCGGCGGCGCCATCCGTGACCCGCTGTCCGGCCGCACCTATGTCTATCAGGCCATGCGTGTCACCGGCGCGGCGGATCCGCTGAAGCCCGTGAGCGAAACCATGCCCGGCAAGCTGCCCCAGCGCAAGCTGGTGACCACCGCCGCCGCGGGCTATTCCTCCTACGGCAATCAGATCGGCCTGGCCACGGGCCTGGTGGACGAGCAGTACCATCCCGGCTATGCCGCCAAGCGCCTGGAAATCGGCGCGGTGGTGGGCGCGGCGCCTCTTCGGAACGTCCGCCGGGAAGCTCCCGCGCCTGGGGATCAGATCGTGCTGCTGGGCGGGCGCACGGGCCGCGACGGCTGCGGCGGCGCCACGGGTTCCTCCAAGTCCCACAAGCTGGAATCCATCGAGACCTGCGGCGCGGAGGTTCAAAAGGGCAACGCGCCCACCGAGCGCAAGCTGCAGCGCCTCTTCCGGGACGGGGAGGTGACGCGGCTCATCAAGCGCTGTAACGACTTTGGCGCGGGCGGCGTGTCCGTGGCCATCGGTGAGTTGGCGGACGGCCTGAAAATCGACCTGGATCGTGTGCCGAAGAAGTACGACGGCCTGGACGGCACGGAGCTGGCTATCTCTGAATCCCAGGAGCGCATGGCCGTTGTGCTGGCCCCGGCGGACGTGGCGGCCTTCCTGGCGGCGGCCCGGCGGGAAAACCTGGAGGCCACGGTGGTGGCGGAGGTGACGGCGGAGCCTCGGCTGCGGATGACCTGGAAGGGCGCGACCATTGTCGATCTGTCCCGGGAGTTCCTGAACAGCAACGGCGCGGAAAAGCATACCGCCGTATCCGTTGACGAAGATGAGGTCAGACAGGTTGCCTTCGCGGGGGATACGGTGTCGGAGAAGTTGGCCGCCATGGTCAGCGACCTGAACATCTGCTCCAAGAAGGGGCTGTCCGAGCGGTTCGATTCCACCATCGGCGCGGCCACGGTGCTCATGCCCTTTGGCGGAGCGCGTCAGCTGACGCCCAATCAGGCCATGGTGGCCAAGCTGCCCGTGCTGGGCGGCGAGACCGATACCGTTTCCGGCATGGCCTATGGCATGCACCCCGAGCTGCTGGAGCAGTCTCCTTACGAGGGAAGCTACCTGGCGGTGATCGAGAGCGTCACCAAGCTGGTGTGCGCGGGCTTTGACTACAAGCAGGCCTACCTGACCTTCCAGGAGTATTTCGAGCGGATGACGGCGGATCCCACCCGGTGGGGTAAGCCCTTCGCGGCGCTGCTGGGCGCCTTCGACGCCCAGCTGGATCTGAACATCGCGGCCATCGGCGGCAAGGACTCGATGTCCGGCACCTTCGAGAAGATGGACGTGCCGCCCACGCTGTGCTCCTTCGCGGTGGCGCACGGCAAGGCCAGCGAGGTTATTTCCCCCGAATTTAAGCAGGCGGGCCACGACATCCGCCTGGTCAGCTGCGGTGCCCACGATACCGCCGCGCTGACGGCCAACTATGAGGCGGTGCGCCAGGGCATCCTGGACGGCACCATCGTGGCGGCCTGGGCCCTGGGCCTGGGCGGCGTGGCGGAGGGCCTGTTCAAGATGGGCCTGGGCAATGCCATCGGCACCCGGATTGATGACGACTATGACGGCGACCTCTTTGCCCAGCAGATCGGCGGGATGCTGATCGAGTGCGCGGGCGAATGCGACCTGGGCGTGAAGGTGGGCGACACCATTGCGGACTGGGTGCTGGCCTACGAGGGCGACCGCATCGACCTGATGCCCATGCAGGAGCTGTACGAGGGCAAGCTGGAGAAGGTCTTCGCCTACCACGGCCATGACGGCGAGACCGCCGAGACCTTCACCTACAAGGCGGGGGAGCGGGTGAAGCCGCGCCTGGCCGTCGCGAAGCCACTGGCCTTTATCCCTGTGTTCCCGGGCACCAACTGTGAGTACGATACCGCCCGGGCGGTGGAGCGTGCCGGCGGCAGGGCGGAAATTCTGGTCATCAACAACCTGACTCCCGAGGCCATCACGGAATCGATCAAGGCCGCGGCGGACATCATCAGCCGCAGCCAGATGATCGTGCTACCCGGCGGCTTCTCCGGCGGCGACGAGCCCGACGGCAGCGCCAAGTTCATCACGGCCTTCTTCCGCAACCCGGCCATGAAGGACGCCGTGGCCGACCTCCTGGAGCGGCGGGATGGTCTGATGCTGGGCATCTGCAATGGCTTCCAGGCGCTGATTAAGCTGGGCCTGGTGCCCTTTGGCCGCATCGTCGATACGGACGACCAGTGCCCGACCCTGACCTTCAACGAGATCGGTCGCCACCAGTCCATGCTGGTGCGCACGCGGATTGCCTCCGACAAGTCGCCCTGGCTCAGCCGGTGCGAGGCGGGGGACATCCACACCATCGCCATCTCCCACGGTGAGGGACGCTTCGTTGGCCCGGAGAAGCTGATCCGCGACCTGGCCGCCAAGGGGCAGATTGCCACCCAGTACGTTGACCTGTCCGGCGCGCCCAGCATGGACGCCCGCTTCAACCCCAACGCCAGCTACTGCGCCATTGAGGGCATCACCTCCCCCGACGGCCGCGTGCTGGGCAAGATGGGCCACACCGAGCGCAGCGGCGACAACCTGTACAAGAATGTGCCTGGCAACAAATATCAGCCGCTGTTCGAGGGCGGCGTGGATTACTTCAAATAAGAACATCGTCAAAAACGCGGAACGACCAGCCTGATGGATTTCAGGCTGGTTTTCCCGCTCCATGCAGAACAGCACGACAGGAGGGAATGATATGAGGCGAATAACAGCGCTCGTGATGGCGACGCTTCTGGCCTTCAGCATCGCGACAGGTCTGACAGCGAAGGCAGAGGACATGGCCGCGGACACCCTTGTTGTTTACTTCTCCGCCACGGGCACCACCCGGCAGCTGGCGGAGGTGGCGGCGGACATCCTGAAGGCGGATATCGCCGAGATCGTACCGGAAGTTCCCTACACAGCGGAAGACCTGGCCTATTACACCGACTGCCGGGCTGACCGGGAGCAGCAGGACGACACGGCCCGCCCCGCCATCAGCGGAAGCATCGAGAACATGGCGCAGTACAGGACGGTGCTGCTGGGGTATCCGATATGGCATGGGCAGGCTCCGAGGATCATCAGCACCTTCCTGGAAAGCTACGACTTTTCGGGCAAAACACTGGTGCCGTTCTGCACGTCCCAGAGCAGTGGGATCGGATCCAGTGCCGCCAATCTTCACGCCTTTGCGGAGAATGCCGCGTGGCTTGAGGGCAGGCGCTTTGCCGCGGGAACTTCAAGGGAAGAACTGACGATGTGGCTGGATGAAATGAGTCTGACGGGCAGGGCCGGGCACGTTGCCGCCTTTGACTTCGACACCCGCACCGTGACCCTCAGCAGCGGCTACGAGATGCCCATTAACGGCTTGGGCACCTACAGCCTGCACGGCGATGTCTGCGTGGAGGCCGTCAAGGCCGCGCTGGCCAGCGGCGTTCGTCTGATTGATACGGCGTCCGCATATGGGAATGAGGCGGAGGTCGGGCGCGCCATCCGCGAGGCCATTGATGAAGGAATCATTCGTCGGGAGGATGTTTTCGTCACCACGAAGATCTATCCTGGTGATGAGATGGCCGACCCGGAGGCATCCATCCAGGCCTGCCTGGATCGGCTGGATATCGGCTATGTGGACATGATGCTGCTGCACCATCCCGACCCCAATGACGTGAAGGCTTACAAGGCCATGGAGAGCTTCGTCCGGGATGGAAGGATCCGCTCCATCGGGCTGTCGAACTGGTATGTGGCGGAGCTGACGGCCTTCCTGCCCCAGGTGGACACCGTGCCCGCGCTGATTCAGAACGAGATCCATCCCTATTATCAGGAGAACGATGTGATTCCGTTCATCCAGGAAAAGGGCATTGTGGTACAGGGTTGGTATCCCCTTGGCGGCCGTGGGTATACCGCTGAGCTTCTGGGCGATCCGGTGATTATCGGAATTGCCGCCGCCCACGGGGTTTCCGCCGCTCAGGTGATTCTGCGCTGGAACCTGCAGAAGGGTGTGGCCGTCATTCCCGGTTCCAGCAATCCCGACCATATTCGGGAAAATGCCCAGCTGTATCATTTCAGTCTGATCGAGGATGAGATGAACCGTATCAACGCCCTTGACCGAAATGAGAAGCATGACTGGTATTGATGAGGGGGCTTTGCTCCCTCATCGTCACCTTAAAGGAATTCGCTGGTTTTGCTTTGCAGTCTGACGATGACAAACAGGGCACACGCCTTCAGCCTGATGGACGGTTTGGCATTGAGACGTTTCCGCCCGGTTTTCCCTTGCAATCCGCGGCGCTTTCCTGTACAATAGGACATGACGATGATTCACCAAGGAGGACGAGACCCATGGCGCACGATGCCTACATCAGCCCCTTTTCCACCCGATATGCCAGCAAGGAGATGCAGTTCATCTTCTCCGACGACAATAAATTCCGCACCTGGCGCAGGCTGTGGATCGCCCTGGCCAAGGCCGAGCAGCGGCAGGGGATCGCCATCACCGACGAGCAGATTGCCGAACTGGAGGCCCATGCCGAGGACGTGAACTATGACGATGCCCTCCGCCGGGAGAAGGAGTGCCGCCACGATGTCATGTCCCATGTGTACGCCTACGGCCTGCAATGCCCCAAGGCCGCCGGCATCATCCACCTGGGCGCCACCTCCTGCTATGTGGGCGACAATACCGACGTTATCATCATGCGGCAGGGATTGCAGGTCGTGCGGCGCAAGCTGCTGAACGTCATGGCGCTGCTGGCGGATTTTGCCGAGAAGTACAAGGCCATGCCCGCCCTGGCGTACACGCATCTTCAGCCGGCGCAGCTGACCACCGTGGGCAAGCGGGCGACCCTGTGGCTGAACGAGATGTACATGGACTTCCTGGAATTGGAGCACCGGATGGATTCCCTGGCGCTGCTGGGCAGCAAGGGCACCACGGGCACCCAGGCCAGCTTCATGGAGCTGTTCGGCGGGGATAGCGCGAAGATCAAGGCCGTCGAAAGCGACATCGCCCAGGCCATGGGCTTCAGCCGGGTGGTGCCGGTGTCCGGCCAGACTTACTCCCGCAAGATGGACTACATGGTGGTATCCACCCTCTCCGGCGTGGCGCAGACGGCCAGCAAATTCGCCTACGACATGCGCCTGATGGCTAACTTCAAGGAAATGGAGGAGCCCTTTGAGAAGAGTCAGATTGGCTCCTCCGCCATGCCCTACAAGCGCAACCCCATGCGCTGCGAGCGGGTCAACGCCCTCAGTCGCTATGTGATGGTGGATACGCTCAACGCGGCGCTGACGGCGGGCACGCAGTTCTTCGAGCGCACGCTGGACGATTCCGCCAACAAGCGCATCGCCGTGGCGGAGGCCTTTCTGGGCATCGACGCCATCCTGAACATCATGATGAACGTGTGCGACGGCCTGATGGTGTACGGCAAGGTGATCCGCGCCCGGGTGATGAACGAGCTGCCCTTCATGGCCACGGAGAACATCATGATGGACGCGGTGAAGAAGGGCGGTAACCGTCAGGAGCTCCATGAGAAGCTGCGCGTCCATTCCCAGGCGGCGGCTCGCGTGGTGAAGGAGGAGGGCGGCAGCAACGACCTGATCGACCGCATCTGCGCCGACCCGGCCTTCATGGTCACCCGGGAAGAGGTGGAGGCCATCCTGCAGCCGGAGCACTTCACCGGCCGCAGTGAGCAGCAGGTGGAGGAATTCCTGGCGGAGATCATCCGCCCGCTGCTGGCGGCCAACGCCGACGTGCTGGGCGAGAAGCAGGAGCTGCACGTCTGACCGACGCCGAAAACGGCAGGGAACGAACCGTCGCGAAGGGCTGACGGATAAAGGAGAAGGATCATGCCTTACATCAGCACAACGGTCAATATCGGCATTTCCAGCAGGCGGGAGCAGGCCCTGAAGGAGCGGATGGGCCGCGCCATCGAGCTGCTTCCGGGCAAGACGGAAAGCTGGCTGATGCTGCAATTCCAGGACAACGCCTCGCTGTATTTCAAGGGCAGCAACGAGCCCTGCGCCATCTGCCAGGTGAAGCTGTTCGGCTCGGCCAGCGAGGAGGATTATGCCAACCTGACCCGCGCCCTGACGGACATCCTCCAGGAGGAACTGGAGCTGGACGGCGACCGGGTCTACGTCACCTATGAGGAGATTGGCACCTGGGGCTGGAACGGCGGAAACCTGTGAGGGCCTGTTGATGAACTGAAAGATCCCCCAAGGAGCGGCCTTGCGGCGTGTTCTCCCTGGGGGATCTCGTTATGATGATGTGCGTCTGCGTCAGATGCGGGCAACGCCGGTGTCCCGGGCGGCCTGCATCACGGCGTCGGCCACGGCGCGGGCGACGCGCTTGTCCAGGGCGTCGGGGAGGATGTAGTCCGCGGCCAGCTGGTCGCCCACAAGAGCCGAAAGAGCCCGGGAGGCGGCCATCTTCATTTCCTCGTTGATGCACCGGGCGCGGCAGTCCAGCGCACCGCGGAAGATGCCCGGGAAGGCCAGCACGTTGTTGATCTGGTTGGGGAAGTCGCTGCGGCCGGTGCCCACCACCTTGGCGCCGGCGGCCAGGGCTTCATCGGGCATGATCTCCGGGGTGGGGTTGGCCATGGCGAAAACGATGGGATCGGCGGCCATGGAGCGCACCATGTCCTGAGTCAGGACGCCCGGGGCGGACACGCCGATGAACACATCCGCGCCCTTGACGGCGTCCGCCAGAGCGCCGCGCAGGTGCTCGCGGTTGGTCACCTTGGCCATGGCGGCCTGGGCGGGATTCAGCTCCGACATGCCCTCGTCGATGACGCCGAAGCGATCCACCAGCGTCAGATGGCGGACGCCCAGGTTCAGCAGGTGCTTGGCGATGGCGATGCCCGCGGAGCCCGCGCCGTTGAGGACGACCTTCGCTTCGGCAATATCCCGGCCCGTGACCTTCAGCGCCCCCAAAAGGGCGGCGGCCACCACCACGGCGGTGCCGTGCTGATCGTCATGGAAAACGGGAATGTCGCAGATCTGCTTCAGCTTTTCCTCAATTTCAAAGCAGCGGGGAGCGGCGATGTCCTCCAGGTTGACGCCGCCGAAGCTGCCCGCTAGCAGGGATACCGTGCGGACGATCTCATCCACGTCCTTGCTGCGGATACACAGCGGGAAGGCGTCCACGTCGGCAAAGGCCTTGAACAGGGCGCACTTGCCCTCCATCACGGGCATGCCGGCCTCCGGGCCAATGTCCCCCAGGCCCAGCACAGCGGTGCCGTCCGTCACCACGGCCACCAGGTTGGCGCGGCGGGTCAGCTCGTAGGACTTGTTCACATCATCGTGAATGACCATGCAGGGCTCGGCCACGCCGGGGGTGTAGCACAGGGACAGGTCGCGGCGGTCGTTCACCGGCGCACGGCTGACGACCTCGATCTTGCCCTGCCATTCGTAGTGCTTTTGCAGTGATTCCTCGCGGATGTTCATGTGTGCTCCATCAGGCGGAAGGCTCCGCCCCGCCCTTGCCCCTGGGCGTCGGGGTGTTTGTGTTCCATAACAGTTTACATGGATCGCGGGGATTTGTCCAGCCCATTTCACAAAATTCGGGAGGAATGTCCATGGTCAGCAAGCGGGAGAAGCTCTGCCAGGCGGCGGAAAGGCTCGGCGGGCTGTGCTGCCCTGTATGCGGCGGCGACGTGGAGCATGTGGGGGAGGCCTTTGTCTGCGCCCGGGGGCACAGCGTCAACGTCCACCGCAAGGGGTGCCTGAACGTGCTGTCCGCCCCGGTGGACAGCTGCTATGACCGGGAGCTTTTCGCCGCGCGGCGTCAGGTGTTTGCCGCGGGCTGCTATGATCCGGTGGCGGAGGCTATCGAGGCGCTGCTGCCGGAAGGCGGGCATCGCCTGCTGGACGTCGGCTGCGGGGACGGCTGGTACCTGAATGCGCTGCTGATCCGCCATCCCGACTGGTGTGGGGCGGGGGTGGACATCAGCCGGGACGCGATCATGGCGGCCACGGATCAGCCCTGCGCTGCGGTGTGGTGTACGGCTGATCTGCGCCGTCTGCCCTTCCGGGACGGGTGCTTCACTGCGATGCTGGATGTGCTGACCCCGGCCAGCTACGCCGAATTTGCCCGGGTGCTGACAGCCGACGGCCTGCTGGTGAAGGTGTATCCCGGGCGGGAATACCTGAGGGAGATCAGGGCGGCCCGCGGCCTTCCCCCCTATGAGGAGGGCCAGGTGGATGCCTACCTGCGGGAGAAGACGCAGGTGGTGGGGGAGCGGCAGGTGACGGCCGCGTGGCCCGTTACGCCGGCGTTGTGGCGCAGCTTTGTATGGATGACACCCCTGAACCAGGATCTCTCGGCGGAAGAAAAGGATGCGCTGTCCGCCAGGCCCGACGCCACGGTGACGGTGGATCTCCATGTGGCCGCCTGTCGATGGCGATAAGCGCTGACGGCGGTGCCGGCGCATAGGCAAACGGATGACGGCACAGAAATTGCGCCGTCATCCCAGACCATCGACAAAGTGGCTTACACCACTTTGTCGAGTTTTGCACTCACTCACTGGTCGAATGGCTACGCCATTCTCCCGGCCGTTCGTTCGTGTAAGGAAGCTTTTTCTTACGAAAAAGCACGAAAATCGCCGTACATGCCGCCGATTTCCGATGGACAGTCAGAGGACCTGCGGGTCCTCCGACACCTCCTGGGACTTTGCTGATGGTCTGGGATGACGGCACAGAAATTGCGCCGTCATCCTTGTTTTGTTACAGCCGGTCTTCTTCCAGCCTGCGAATCTTCCGGCGCAGCAGCGTTCCCTGCAGGGCGCAGAGGATCAGCAGCAGCGCGCAGCCGCCGCCCAGGACATAGACAAGGGTGGGCGGGACGGCTTCCGTTTCGGCGGGGGCGTCGGCCTCGACCAGGGCCGGGGGCGTATCGATGGTCAGGCTGATGGGCAGGGAAAGGGCGGTGGGGTTGCCGTCAAGATCCGTGGCCTCCACGTCCAGCGTGCCGGTGAAATCGCCGGAAAGCCCCCTGTCCGGGGTGATGGTCAGCTGCGCCTGCTTGGTTTCGCCGGGGGCGAGCGTCCCCACCAGGACGCTCTGCCTTTCCACCACGCCGGGGAGCGACACGGAGGCCAGTACGTTGACCAGATCGGCCTTGCCCATGTTCATCAGCGGCAGGGTGATGGTCAGGGCGTCGCCCGCCACCACGCTGGAGGCCATTTTGACGCCGCCCTGCTCCAGGCGCATGTCCTGGGAGACGGGCACGGTGAAGCCCTCCGACTGGGTGACGCTCTGGCCCAGGGATGTCCAGGAAAAATCAAATTGCAGCTGGTGGGGCGCCACGGACGTCTTCAGCAGCACCGTGAGGGGAAAGTGAACGGTGGTGCTTTCCCCCGGCTTCAGGTCGGGCAGGTACAGCGCGTCTGCGCCTTGCGGGATGATCTCGCCGCTGGCATCCCGGACGCGGAGGACGGGCTGCTCAAAGGGGACGGTGCGGCAGGGGTTGGTCAGCGTCGCGCTGACCCAGCCGTCTTCGCCCACCTTCAGCTCGGAAACCACATCTGTGACGAGCATGCGGATGGTTTCGCCGCTGGGCAGGCCGTCCCGGATGCTGATGGTATAGGGCCAGTCGACGCTCAGGACGCCGCCCTCCGCCGTCTGCCCGGTGACGCGGATGACGCAGGCATAATCGCCGTTCCGCCTGTCAGGGTACAAATCGAGGATCATCCGCACCGCGTAGGCGCCGTCGCCTGAAGGCGAGGTTTTAACCGACATGGTTTGCGGCTTGAAGGGGGAGGCGGCTTCGTCCAGCATGATGAGGGTGGTCTGGATGGCGCCTTGAGCCTGATCGGACAGGAGGGGCAGCATCAGCGTCAGCCGATGATTGGCCACGGCGGGCTCATAGCCCTGCCGCCAGGGCCGGTTCATGCCCTGCAGCACCTGATCCTCGTCAAGGACGAAGGGGGCGGCTTCCTCGGCGTGGCCGGTGAAAAGGGGTACAAGAAACAGCACGGTCAGCAAAACCGCGATCCAGTGTTTATTGGTCATTGTTACAGCTCCCTGATATTCTCGATAATGCTTTGTCCCATGACCCGGCGCAGCTGCCCGCGAATGCCCGCCGCGGCGCACAGCGCGTTGAGCGCGGCCAGCGGCAGCAGCGCCAGAAGCAGCCAGGGGTGTTCATTGGGGAAACCGCTGATGTTGAGGAGAACGGTAGCGCCGTACACCATGGCCATGAGCAGGTAGCCGAAGCCGGCGCTGATCACGGCGGGGATGCCATAGCAGCGCAGCAGCGTCCTTTCGTCCGCGCCCACGGCCCGCAGCGTGCCCACCATGCGCACATCCGCCCGAATACGGCGGGAGGCGTTCGTCACCTGCATGGCCACGCTGACGGCGAAGAACAGCAACGCCATGCCTGAAAGCAGCATCAGCGTCCGCTGCTGAGTCCGCATGATTTCGCGGCGAGCCGCCAGGTTGTTTCGGGGCTGCGCGTTCCGCCGCATGCCGATGCGGGCGATGCTGTCCTCCAGGCGGGCTTCGGTATCGGCATCGGGCAGGGCAGAGAGCGTAAGACTCACGTTTTCAGCGCCGGGAGTGTACAGGCCCAGGGCGGCGGCGCCCTTCTCTGTGGTCATCAGGCACGAGCTGAAGAGATTGGTATTTGCAACGGTGAGGTAGCCCTTGAGGATCGCGCCGACCCTGGGGGCGCAGGACGTTCGCGCAAGGCCGCTGTAATAGCGCTGCATTTGCCCCATGTCCGAACTGTTGTTGAACCAATCCGGCTTTATGCCCCAGAGCTGTGTCAGGGAAAGGGTCTGGCCGCTGGCAAAGAAATCGTTTTGCAGAATCAGATCCCATTGTTCCTGTTGGAGCTCGTCGTCAAAATAGTGGCAGGTCATTTCCATATGACCGTTGGCAGTGGCAATGGCGCACAGATTCGGCGCGTACACCAGCACCTCGCGGCCGGCATCCAGCGCCGCCAGGTCGATCCGCCCCTCGGTCACATTCTTGGCCAAGTCGGCTTCGTCCAGCGTGGCGACAAGGATGGTGACGGGCACCAGCTTATCTTGCACGCCCAGCTCCTGCTGCAGCACGCGCATCTGCCGGGCGTTGGTCATGGCGGATTGATAGTACCACTTGTCCGCAAAATCCGCGGCGGAGGTTTCCTCCGTAACGTCCAGGTAGTAGGTGTCCCCGACAGCCTCCAGCGCGCAGACTTCCATGAAGGACGCACGCCCGTCATCGTAGACGATGGGTACGTCGTAGGTTTTCAGGTAGTCGGGCACGGGGTCGGGCAGGGCGAGAACAGCCTTGACTTTTCGCGATCTTTCGATTTCACTGACCAGCGGAAGGGAACGAAGCTGCTGAAGATCGCTGTCCGTCAGGCCGTCATCCTCCGACTGCTCCTGGGCAAAAGGTTCAAAGACAATGCCGCCGTTCCTGCCCGCGGTGAGGGTGAAGGCGTTTTCGCAGCTGAGCCTCTGCCAGTCCATGAGGAGGAGCGCCTCTCCCAGCAGGATGGTCACCAGCAGCATCAGCCCCGCCATCAGGACGCTTCCGGTCTGGCGCAGGGGATGCAGCGCAAACTGGCGGGCCGCGATCAGCCGGGGAACCCGGAAGGCTTTGCGGCTTCGGATGCGTCGGGCCCTGCGCAGGACGGCGGTGTCCCTGAGCACACCCATGGGTGTTTGTCGGGAAGCTCTGCGCAGCGGCAGCGCGGAGGAAAGATACACGCACAGACCGGTGATGACCACCATCGGCAACAGCAGCCAGACAGCGGGGCGGAAAACCAGCTCCTGGGGCGCCGCCATGGACAGGAGCCAGCAGGTGAGGCAGCCCATGGCCACGCCCAGGGGCAAGGCGGTGAGGGTCAGCAGCCATACGTCCCGGCCAAAGAGCCTGCGAAGCTGCCGCAGGGTGGCGCCCACGGCCCGCAGCATGCCGATGTCCTCCGCCTTCCGCGCCAGCATGCTCTCCATGGCGGAGGCGATGGCCACGCAGGCGGAAAGCAGCAGAGCGCCGCTCAGGAGCATCCACAGGAGCACCTGGCCGCTCCGCAGAAGGTTCTCCGTTTGGGAGTTGTCGATGGGATCGACCTTGCCGGTTACGCGGCTGATGGCGCAGCAATAAGCAAACGCTCTGTCCTGAACGTTCTGAATGCGGTCAAGGGTCACCCCGGGCTGATTGGTCATCACCCGGTGGATCACCATCCGGCCGATGGGATAGGGCGGCTCCTGGGGTGAGGTCAGAATATCGGGCAGCCTCACGCCGTAGTCCGAAAGATACCAGTCGCCCGGATCAAGGTAGGCGGCCTGCTCGGTAAGGATGCCCACCAGGGTGAAGGTGCGCTCCTGAGCCTCGCCGTCAAAGGGCTTCATCGTCCAGGTGAAGGTGTCGCCGACGGCGGCGTCCTCCAGGGACAATTTGTCCAGGGCGCTGCGCTCCGCGGCGATTTCACCGGGGGCTTCCGGCAGACGGCCCTCGGCGCACTGGCGGTACATGAGCGCCTGGGCGGTCTCATCGTAGTAGCCGGTATAGACCTTGCTGTCCCCGACGGACGCGGTGACGCAGATGCTGCCGATTTGGTCGAACAGGCCGCTGTCCCGCAGCTGATCGTCGGTGATGTCCGGGTGGCCGTACAGGAGGGTATCTCCCCAGCCCACCCGGCGGGCCATCTGCTCCTCCTTGGCTTCCAGCGTACCCCAGATGCACAGCACGGAGCAGCAGGCCAGATACACCGCCAGGAAAATGCCGACGGCGAGGCTGAAATAGGCTTTGCGGTTATGCCGGATATGGGCGCGGGCCACCCGGTTGATGGTGAGGCGCTTCATCGCTGCGCCACCTCGCTGTCATGGGCGATCCGCCCGTCCTCCAGCTGAATGACGCGATCCGCCTGCTCCGCCACGTTCAGATCATGGGTGACCAGCACCAACGTGATGCCCAGCTCCCGGTTCACCTGGCGCAGAAGGGTCAGGACTTCCCGGCCGCTCTTGCCGTCTAGGTTGCCGGTGGGCTCGTCCGCGAAGAGCATGGCGGGCTTGTTGGCCAGCGCCCGAGCGATGCTGACGCGCTGCTGCTGCCCGCCGGACATGGCCCCGGGCAGGTGGGACAGCCGCTCCCGGATGCCCAGCAGGTCGATGATATGATTCAGATGTTCCTCGTCCGCCTTGCGGTTGTCCAGCATCACGGGCAGCAGGATATTCTCCCAGCCGGTCAGCTCCCGCACCAGGTTGTAATTCTGGAACACAAAGCCGAAGCGGCGGCGGCGCAGCACGGCCAGCTGGTTTTCCCTGTACTTGTACAGGTCGACCTCCTGGTAGATCACCCTGCCGCCTGACGGATGATCCAGGCCGGAGAGCAGGTGCAGCAGCGTGGATTTGCCGCTGCCGCTGGGGCCGGTGATGGCCGTGAAGCTGCCCTGTTCCAGGGTCAGGGACACCTTGTCCAGGGCGATCACCTTGTTCTCGCTGGCCTGATAAACTTTGCTGAGGTTCTCACAGTGCATGATTTCCATCATCATGACCTCCTTCCAGCGCCATTGTATCAGGTCAACCTTACGCCTGGGTGACGTTTAGCTTACGGTTTCGTAAGGTGAGGGCGCGGTGCTTTCCATCAGCGGCAGGGTGATGACCATCCGCAGGCCGCCGGGGATGTTTTCGGCATGGATGCTGCCGTGATGGCGGTGGATGATCTCCTTCACGATGGCCAGGCCGATGCCCGTGCCCTTCGTTTCCCGGCTGTGGGCGCGGTAGAAGCGGTCGAACAGGTACGGCAGCTCCCTGGCGTCCACGCCGCCGCCGTTATCGGACACGGAGGAAAAAAAGGCGGAGGGGGTTCGTTCCAGCCGCACGGTGATCTCGCCGTCCTCCGGGGTATGCTCGCAGGCGTTTTTCAGCAGGTTCAGGTAGGCTTCCCCCAGCCATTTGCCGTCGCAGCGGATGACGGCGGAGTCCTCGACGCTCAGCCGCTTCCGGGGATAAGCGGTAGCGAGCCCCTGCCAGGCCTCGCCCACGAGGGCCGCCACATCATGCTCGGCAAAGGTGAAGGCATAGCCGTCCGCGCAGAGGCGTTCCAGGCGCAGAAGGGCGTGGATCAGCCGTTCCATCCGCTCGATCTGCGTCAGCTGGTCGTCCAGGTGGGGCCCGGCGTCCATTTCGCAGAAAAGGCGCAGGGAGCTCAGGGGCGTTTTGAGCTGGTGGGAGATGTCCGCCGTCAGGCCGCGGGTGGCGCTCTGTTCCTCCTGCCGCTGCTCCCGTGCCAGCAGCACCTGGTTTTCCAGCTCGGCGGCGGCGTTCTGCAGGGGCGCCAGGGAATCCTCCCGCACGGAAAACGTCAGCTGACGGCGGCCGGAGACCAGGAAGGCTTCCATCCGCCGGGACAGCGCGCGAAGGCGGAGGCGCTGACGCACATGCACCGCCGTCATCGCCAGCAGAGCCAGCGCCATGGCCGCGATCAATCCGCCCACTGATAGCCCACCCCCCGTATGGTTTTGATGTGCTCCGCGCCGATCTTATCCCGCAGGCGGCTCACATGCACCGAAAGCGTGTTGTCATCCACAAATTTGGCGTCCACGTCCCACAGGGCTTCCAGGAGGACGGAACGGGGCGTGATGCCCTTGCGCCCCATGAGGGCCAGCAGAATGCGGTATTCCGTCAGGGTCAGGGGCAGCGGCTCGCCGTCCTTGCGCACTTGCATGTGGGCCTGATCCACCTCGATGCTGTCCCGGGCAAGCACGGCGGGCGTCCGGGGCTGGCTGGCACGCAGCAGCGCGCGGATGCGGCTGAGCAGCTCCATCATGCGGAAGGGCTTGGTCACATAGTCGTTCCCGCCCGCGTCCAGGCCGCGCACCACGTCCCATTCCTCATCCTTGGCGGTGAGGAATAGGATGGGCGTCGCCACGCCGGCCGTCCGCCAGCGCTGGCACAGGGCCACGCCGTCGCCGTCGGGGAGGGTCACGTCCAGCACGATGAGGCCAATGTCCTCCGCCAGCTTGGCAAGAGCTTCCTGAACGCAGGAGGCCGCCCTGACGCGGTAGCCCTCCCGCGCGAATAATTCGCAAAGGCCCTGGCGAAGGGCCTGGTCATCCTCAATCAGCAGCAGCGTGGCCTGATCCATGGGCGCTTCCTTTCGTTCCGCGATGGCGGAAGGTCGATACTTGTCACTGATTGTCATTGTACATGAAAAGACGGAGGATGTCCATGCTGTTTTCAAACACAAAAAAGCGATGCCCCGATGTTGTCATCAGGCATCGCCCCAGACGATGAGTCACGCAAAGCCTCCCCGGGAGGTGTCGGAGGGCCCGCAGGCCCTCTGACTGTCATTCGTATCCCGGGGCTTTGCCCCGGGGGCGGGGAGTTTTCTGTCAAGAAAACATTCCTTACACGACCGAACGGCCGGTTGAACGGCTATGCCGTTCGACCAGTGAGGGCGTGCATCACTCACGAAAGTGGCCGATGCCACTTTCGTGATATTCAGTCCGTCGCCTGCGCCACATCCTTGTGCTGCACACGGAGCATCAGGGTGGCTTCCTCGTCGTCCCATTCGGTCTGGGCGTTCAGCGCGCGCTCCAGCAGGCTGGCGGACACAAGCACCTGGCCGTCCTGGCGCAGGACATCCAGCGGCTCCAGAACCAGGGGAACGTCATCCACCCGGCAGACGGCGGCGGTATCGTTCAGGGTCAGCACGACGGTATAGCCTTCCGCCGTGAGGGTATCAACGGCGCCCTCCTGGGCCAGATTCCAGGCGTCAACGCTGGCGGCCAGGTCGCTGAGATCCAGCAGAATCCTTTCTTCCAGCCGCCACACCCGGGGCGCCACGCGGATGGTCACGCCGTCCTCCTGGCGCAGGCAGGTGAGCTTCTCGCCGCTGTCGTTCAGGACGATGGCGGCGCCTTGAAGCAGGGTGGGCGCGGGCGGCACGGTCACATCGGTGGGCGTGGAGATGATGCCGTCAGGCGTGGTTTCCGGCTCCATGGCCGGGAGCGCGGAGGTCGCCTGGGGCGGGGCGATGGTGGGCGCCTCATCCACGGCGGGAGTCACAGTGGGCGCGGCCACGACATCGGGGCTTTCGTAGAGAATGGTCTGGGTGCGCTGACCGGCTACGCCGTCCGCGACCAGGCCGTTGGCGGTCTGGAAGGCGCGAAGGGCGCGATAGGTCTGACGGCCAAAGGCGCCGTCGGCCTCACCGGTGAGGTAGCCCAGCTCGATCAGCCGCTCCTGCAGCTTGCGCACCGACGCGCCGCGGTCGTTGATTTCGATGTTGCGGTAGGCGGCGTTGGGCGTGATGGTGGGCTTGGGCTCCGGGGTCGGGGCCGTGGTGGGGGCGTCCGGCGCGGCGGAGGGCGGCAGCGTCACGGGCGCGGCGGATGTGCCCGGGGCCGGGGAGACGATGACCGTGGGCTCCTGGGTGGGCACGGGCGTTTCCTGGGGAGGCGGCGCGCCCTGCACGGAGGTGGCGAAGGTCAGCGTCATATACAGCATCAGTGTTTTCAGAAAGTCCATGGTGCAATCTCCTTTCGGCTTGCGGAGGCCGCCTCCGCCCTGGGGAAGGACAGCTATTTGCAGCCGGCAAGCGTGCCGGCAGACGATCAGTCAGGTCTATTATACGCTATCTTTCGTCTGAATACAATCAAAACCGGGATTTTTAAGGGAAAAGGTCTGTAAGTTTTACGGGTGTTGCGCTTGCTTTTTGCTATGCTTTATATTATCATAGGAAAGACTTGACGTGGTATCATCTGCCAGGGCTTTGCTTTTTTGGCAGGAAGGGATGGGTGCATGGCGCGTTTTTCAGCAAAGGAGGCTGCCAAGAAACTGGCGGCGTTTGATTTATACGGGCAGGTGGTCGACATTCAGCGGTATGGCTGCGGCCATATCAACGATACCTTTATGGTGACCACCCGCAAGCCGGGGAAGACCGAGGAGCACCGCTACATCCTGCAGCGGCTGAGCCCCGTGGCCTTTCATGAGCCGGAGAAGGTCATGGACAACATCGCCCGGATCACCGCGTACCTGAAGACGCTGATCCTCCGGCGCGGCGGCGACCCTGACCGGGAGACGCTGATTATCATCCCCGCCAGGGACGGCAAGGATTACCTGATGGATCCCGACAACGGCTGCTGGCGGATGTATTTGTTCATTGAGGACAGCTTCACCTACCAGCAGGCGGAAACGGAGGCGGTTTTCCGGGAGGCGGGGCGGGCCTTCGGCGCGCTGCAGCGGGATCTGGCGGACTATCCCGCCGCCTCGCTCCACGAGACCATCCCGCGCTTCCACGATACGCCCAACCGTGTCCGGGCGCTGCACAGGGTGATGGACGAGGATCCAGCGAATCGGGTCAGGGACGCGGAGGAGGAAATCGCCTTCGCCCTGGAACGCGAGGAACGGGCCTCCGCGCTGGTGGATGCCCAGCTTCGCGGGGAGCTGCCCCTGCGTGTGACCCATAACGATACCAAGCTGAACAACGTGCTGATGAACCGGGAGACCGGTAAGGCCATGTGTGTGGTGGATCTGGATACCGTGATGCCGGGGCTGTGCGCCTATGACTTTGGCGACGCCATCCGCTTCGGGGCCAACACAGCGGCAGAGGACGAGGCGAACCTGACGCTGGTGCGGTTCAGCCTGCCCATGTACCGGGCGTACAGCGAGGGCTACCTGGAGGCCGTGGGCGGGATGTTGACGGCGGCGGAGGTGCGGTCGCTGCCCCTGGGGGCGTGGATGATGACCTACGAGTGCGGCGTCCGCTTCCTGACGGATTACCTGGACGGCGACCACTACTTCGGCATCGCCTATCCCGAGCATAACCTGGTCAGGGCGAGAAATCAGTTTGCCCTGCTGAAGGACATGGAGCGCCATGCCGATGAAATGGCTGAGGTCGTGGCGCAGTGGAAGGAACAGGGAGGGAAAGGACAATGAAGGAACCGATTCTTCTGATTATGGCGGCGGGCATGGGCAGCCGCTTCGGCGGGCTGAAGCAGATGACGCCCGTGGGCCCCGGCGGCGAGGTCATCCTGGATTACAGCGTTTTCGACGCCCGGCGCGCGGGCTTCAAGCGGGTGATCTTCCTCATCAAGCATGAGATCGAGGAGGACTTCAAGCGCCTGGTGGGCTCCCGGATGGAGCGGTATATGGAGGTGCGCTACGCCTTCCAGCAGATCGACAAGCTCCCCGCGCCCTACGCCGCCCCGGAGAACCGCGTCAAGCCCTGGGGCACGGGCCACGCCGTGCTGTGCTGCAGGGAGCTCATCGACGCGCCCTTCGCCGTCATCAACGCGGACGATTACTACGGTGTCAGCGCCTTCCAGACTGCCTACGACAGCCTGATGACCATGGCGGATGACGACAAGAAGCGCTACATGATGGTGGGCTATGAGATTCAGAACACCCTCACCGATAACGGCCATGTGGCCCGGGGCGTGTGCACGGTGGACGGCGGCGGCGCTTTGCTGGACATCCATGAGCGCACGCACATCATCAAGACCTGCGACGGCGCGCTGTTCACCGAGGATGGCAAGCACTATGAGCGCCTGCCCGACCAGACCCTGGTCAGCATGAACATGTGGGGCTTCACCCCCAGCATTCTGGACGCGCTGGCGGCGGGCTTCCCGGCCTTCCTGGACAAGGCGCTGGCGGAAAATCCCCTCAAGGCGGAGTACTTCCTGCCGTCGGTGGTGGACGGGATGCTCAAGGCGGGAGAGGCCGTGGTGCGGGTGCTGCCCAGCCGGGACAAGTGGTACGGCGTGACCTACAAGGAGGATACGCCGGTGGTGATGGCGGCTTTGCGGGCCATGGCGCAGGAAGGGATATACCCCTGCCCGCTGTGGCCGTCGAAAGAATGATAAGGACACTTTTTTGACACCCTTCGCGGCCCGGACAATGTTCGGGCCGCTTTTTCATGCGCCGGCAAGAAAGCTCTCATGATTTGTTAATCCGCGGCGGCGAAGGTTATGCTATAATGATCGGGTACTTTCCGATTGTGAGGTGTCGTATGCAGCGTTATGTGGAGCCCCTGACCTTCGCGCTGGTGATGTTTCCCCTGGCGGCGGCGCTGTTCACCCTGCCCTATGTCCTGTACAGCTACCGGCGGTACGGGAGCATTCTGCCCATGCGGGTGCTGTGCGTCTACGCCTTTATTTTCTACCTGATGTGCGTGTACTGCCTGGCCATCCTGCCCTTTCCCTCGGCGGATACGGTGGTGACTCAGCATGTGGGGCTGAACCTGATTCCCTTCAGCTATGTGCCGGAGATACTGACGGCCACGGTGGAGTTTTCCATCAAGGATCCCAGCACCTGGATGAGCGCGTTTTTCGCCTCGGGGCTGTACGAGCCCGTGCTGAACATCCTGATGTTCCTGCCCCTGGGCGTCTTCCTGCGGTACTATTTCGGCTGGGGACGGCGGAAAACGGTGCTGACGGCGCTGCTGATCTCCCTGTTCCTGGAGGTGACGCAGTACACCGCCACCTACGGTCTGGCGCCCTTCCGCTACCGCCTGACGGATGTGAACGATCTGATTCACAATACCCTGGGCGGCCTGCTGGGCTACGCGGTGACGCCCTTCCTCACGGGCTTCCTGCCCACCCGGGAGCGCCTGAACCAGCTCAGCTATCAGCGGGGAAGGCGCGTGAGCTACATTCGCCGGCTGATGGCGTTCCTGACGGATCAGGCGCTGGTGAGCGGGGCAGCCAGCCTGCTGGGGACGTTTCTGCCCCGGAACCTGTGCTATGTGGCGATGGCGCTCCTCCTGGGCGTGCTGGCCTGGTGCTGCGGCGGGGCCACGCCGGGCAAGCTGCTGGTGCGCATCCGCTTGGCGGACGCCCAGGGCGGGAACGCCAGGCTGTGGCAGCATCTGGCCCGATGCCTGCTGCTGCATGTGGGCGTCGCGCGGCTGGACATCTTCTTTGGCAGCGCCGGCGTGCTGCTGTCGTTCCTGCTGCTGACGGCGGCCTTCCTCGGCGCGGTCAAGGGCGGCATCCGCAACAGACCCCAGACGATGTTTGACCGCTGGACGCGCACGCTGGTGGAGAGCAGTATCCCCTGCCCGGAGGAAGCTGCGCCTTGACGCATCGTCCCCGACCGTGTACAATAAAGATAAGATCAATGCGGGAGGGGAAAAGGATGCTGTACAACGATCGGATTTGGGTGGGCACAGGGGAGAAGCCCGCGTGTCTTTTGCCGCGGATGGCGAACCGTCACGGCCTGATTGCCGGGGCCACGGGGACGGGGAAGACCGTGTCCCTAAAGGTGCTGGCGGAGGGCTTTTCCGACATGGGGGTGCCGGTGTTCCTCAGCGATGTCAAGGGCGACCTGGCGGGCATGGTGCGCCCCGGGGAGCACGGCGACGCCCTGGCCCGGCGGCTGGCGGGCTGCGGCGTGAGCAGCTTCCAGTACAGGGCCTTTCCCACGGTTTTCTGGGACGTGTACGGCGAGCAGGGCCATCCCGTCCGCGCCACGGTGAGCGAAATGGGCCCGCTGCTCCTTTCCAGGATGCTGGGGCTGAATGCCACGCAGTCCGGCGTGATGAACATTCTCTTCCGGGTGGCGGACGACGAGGGGATGCTCCTGCTGGACCTGAAAGATTTGAAGGCCATGCTGGCCTACCTGGGCGAGCATGCCCGGGATTATACGCTGAACTACGGCAACGTGTCGACGGCCACCGTGGGTGCCATCCAGCGGGCCGTGGCGGTTCTGGAGGATCAGGGCGGGGATCGCTTTTTCGGGGAGCCTGCGCTGAACCTGGCGGATTGGCTGCAGGTGGACGAGGAGGGCCGGGGCGTCGTCAACATCCTGGCGGCGGAGAAACTGTATCAGCATCCGGTGATGTACGCCACCTTCCTTTTGTGGATGCTGTCCGAGCTGTACGAGCTGCTGCCCGAGCAGGGCGACCTGGATAAGCCGCGGCTGGTCTTCTTCTTCGATGAGGCCCACCTGCTGTTCAGCCAGGGCAGCGACGGGCTGCTGGAAAAGATTGAGCAGATCGTCCGGCTGATCCGCTCCAAGGGCGTGGGGGTGTACTTTGTCACCCAATCCCCCGCGGACATTCCCGTGAGCATTCTGGGCCAGCTGGGCAACCGCATCCAGCATGGCATGCGGGCCTATACGCCCCTGGATCAGAAGGCGGTGCGGGCGGCGGCCCAGACGTTCCGCCCCAACCCGGCCTTTGACACGGAGGAGGCCATTTCCACCCTGGCCACCGGCGAGGCGCTGATTTCCTTCCTGGAGGCGGACGGCGTGCCCGGCGTGGTGGAGCGGGCGACCATCCTGCCGCCCCAGTCCTCCATGGGCGCCATCGACAGCGCCCTCCGGCAAACCTGCGTGGAGACCAGCCCCTTCTTCGGCGTCTACGATGAGGTGGTGGATCGCGTCAGCGCCTATGAGCACCTGGCGGCGGCCTTCCAGCGGGAGCAGATACCGGTCGTGCCGACCCTTCAGCCGGAGCAGGTGCGGGTGAGCACCGCCGCGCCGGAGATCAGCCGTCCCCAGGGCTTCATGGTGCTCAATCCCGCCACGGGGCAGTATGAGCAGCGGCAGCTGGCGCAGATGCCCGCGCCGCAAGCGCCCGCCGCGCCGGAGGCCCAACCCATGCCGGTGATGATGTTCGACCCCGCCACGGGGCAGTATGTCCAGCGGATGATGGCCATGCGGCTGGATCCCGCCACGGGCAGCTATGTGCCGGTGCAGCCTCAAGCGGCGGTGCCTGTGAACGCGAAGGCCCGGCAGGAGGCGGAGAAGCAGCGCCGGGAGGCCGAAAAGGCGGAGAAGGAGCGCATGGCCGAGCAGCGCCGTCAGCGGGCGGATGAGCTGCGCGAGGAGCGGGCGGCCCGGGCCAGGAAGAACGATTCCGTGCTGGGGCGGGCCACCAATACCGCCATCGCCACCGTCAGCCGTGAGGTGACACGCACGCTGACCCGGGGGCTGATGGGCGGGCTGAGCGGCCTGTTTGGCGGAAAAAAGTAAAACAGGGGGGCCGGAAAAATGACGCCGGCCCTCTTTTCATGGAGGCTTCGCAATGGCAAAATACAAAGGAATGCTCGGCCGGCTGGCACTGCTGGCGGCCGCGCTGATCTGGGGCAGCTCCTTCTTCATCATGAAAAACGCGGTGGACGGCATCCCCGTGTTCATGCTGCTGGGCATCCGCTTCACCGTGGGCAGCGTGCTTCTGGCGCTGATGTTCACCTGGCGGCTGAAAGGTCTCAGCGGTCGGGTCGTTCGCCGGGGCGCGGTGCTGGGGGTGCTGCTGTTCCTGGCCTACACCGCGCAGACCTTCGGCCTCAAGGGCACGACGCCGGGAAAGAACGCCTTCCTGACGGCGGTGTATTGCGTGCTGGTGCCCTTTGTGGCCTGGGCCGTCAGCCGCCGCCGTCCCACAGGATGGAACTGGCTGGCGGCGGTGCTGTGCCTGGGCGGCATCGGCCTGGTGAGCCTGGACGGCGACCTGTCCATCAACCAGGGGGACGCGCTGACGCTTCTGGGCGGCGTGTTTTACGCCCTGCACATGACTGCCGTCAGCCGCTTTGGCGAGGAGGAAGACCCCATCCTGCTGACGCTGGTGCAGTTCGCGGCCGCGGCGGTGTGCTGCTGGGCCCTGTCCCTGGCGACGGAGCGGATGACCGGCCCCTTCCCGGACAATGCCTGGCTGGAATTGGGGTATCTGGCGGTGTTCGCCACCACGGCGGCGCTGCTTTTGCAGAATGTCGGCCAGAGCGTGACGCCCGCGGCCCCTGCCTCCATCCTGCTGAGCCTGGAAAGCGTCTTCGGCGTGTTGTTTTCCGTCCTGTTCTACGGCGAGGAGGTCACGCTGCGGCTGGGCATGGGCTTCGGGCTGATCTTCCTGGCGGTCATGGCCAGCGAGACGCAGTTCGCCTTCCTCCGGCGGAAGAGGGCGTAGCAGGCGGCTTGCAATTTCATTGGATCCGTGATAGGATACGGCATCCCCTACGAAAGCGAGTGGACGATGGTGGGTAAGCTGTTTCAAAGCCTGGCATGGCTTGTGCGTACCTTTTCCCCGAAGATGGAGACCGTCTGGGCCGAGCCCTTCACCGGTGAGCCCTGCGTGTTTGTGTGCAACCATGTGGGCGCCATGGGCCCCATCGACATGGTGGCGAAGTTCCCCCTGCGGGAGAAATGTCTGGCCTGGTGCAACGAGGGCATCATGAACCGTAAAACCTGCCCGGCCTATGTCCGCCAGGATTACTGGTGGGAGCCAGGCTGCAAATTGGAGCCCCTGTACAACGCGACCCTGCCCTACATCGCGGCGGCGATCCTTCCGCCGGTGCTCAAGAGCGCGCCCACCATCCCCGTTTACCACGACGCACGGGTGATGACCACCATGCGCGCCAGCCTCAAGCACCTGAAAAGCGGCGGCCATGTGGTGATTTTCCCGGAGCAGCCCAGCGGCCACGGCGAGCACCACGACTGGATCAACACCGGCTGGCTGCCCATCTGCACCATGTATTACCGGGCGACGGGCGAGGCGCTGCGGCTGTACCCTGTCCATATCAACGTGAAGGAAAAGCGCTTTCAGGTGGCCGCGCCGGTGACGTTCGATCCAGGCCGGACGCTGGAGGAGCAGCAGCCGGAAATGGTGCGCATGCTGGCGGCAGGGCTGCGCGGGGAGGATGTTTCCTGAGCAAGGCGGAAAAAAGATGGCAATTTCATGTGAAAACCATCCAATTTGACCGTTTTCCCCCTTTTCAAATGGCGTCGATCGTTGTAAAATAGTCGTATAGTCGTGATCTGTGAGGACGCAATCCGACTGTCAATGAAATGTAAATGCTTACATAGTGAAGGAGGAGAATCCCATGGAGCTTCGTACAGCCGCTTCTCCCAGGGATGTCAAGACTTATGACACCGCCCGACTGCGGGAGGAATTCCTGATTCCCGACCTGTTCCGCCCGGACGACATCAAGCTGGTATACAGCCATATCGACCGCATCATCACCGGCAGCGCCACCCCTGTCGCCAAGGAATTGGTGCTGACGGCGGGGGAGGAGCTGCGGGCGGAATACTTCCTGCAGCGCCGGGAGATGGGCGTCATCAACATCGGCGGCGAGGGTACGGTGACGGTGGACGGCACGGCGTACACCCTGCGTCACAAGGACGGCCTGTACATCGGCCGCGGCAGCCGGGACATCTGCTTTGCCAGCGCCGACAGCGCCAACCCCGCCAAGTTCTACCTGAACAGCTGTCCCGCCCACAAGGAATACCCCACCGTGTACATCCGCCCGGAGGACTGTGTGCGCGTGGAGCTGGGCAGCCTGGAGCAGTCCAACCACCGCACCATCTGCAAGTACATCCTGCCCGGCCAGGTGGAATCCTGCCAGCTGGTGATGGGCATGACCAAGCTGGAGCCCGGCAGCGTGTGGAACACCATGCCCTGCCACACCCATGACCGCCGCATGGAGGTGTACCTCTACTTCAACATGCCCGAGGACGCCTTCGTGATGCACTACATGGGCGAGCCCCAGGAGACCCGCCACATCATCATGCGCAACGAGCAGGCCGTCATCAGCCCCTCGTGGAGCATTCACGCCGGCTCCGGCAGCCAGGCCTACACCTTCATCTGGGGCATGTGCGGCGAAAACCAGGACTTCGACGATATGGACGGCGTGGCCACCACGGACCTTCTGTAACGCATCACCATCTTGAAAGGAGCGATTCCCATGAACAATCTCTTCTCCCTGGAGGGCAAGATTGCCCTGGTTACCGGCGCTTCCTACGGCATCGGCTTCGCCATCGCCACCGCCATGGCGGATGCCGGCGCGACCATCGTCTTCAACGACATCAAGCAGGAGCTGGTGGACAAGGGTCTGGCGGCCTACGCCGAAAAGGGCATCAAGGCCCATGGCTATGTGGCGGACGTTACCGACGAGGACGCGGTGAACGCCCTGGTGGCCAGGATTGAGGCGGAGGTCGGCGTGATCGACATCCTGGTGAACAATGCGGGCATCATCAAGCGCATCCCCATGTGCGAGATGACCGCCGCCCAGTTCCGTCAGGTCATCGACATCGACCTGAACGGCCCCTTCATCGTGTCGAAGGCTGTGATCCCCTCCATGATTAAGAAGGGCCACGGCAAAATCATCAACATCTGCTCCATGATGAGCGAGCTGGGCCGCGAGACGGTCTCCGCCTATGCCGCCGCCAAGGGCGGTCTGAAGATGCTGACCAAGAACATCTGCTCTGAGTACGGTCAGTACAATATCCAGTGCAACGGCATTGGCCCGGGCTACATCGCCACCCCGCAGACCGCGCCTCTGCGTGAGATTCAGCCTGACGGCAGCCGTCATCCCTTCGATCAGTTCATCATCGCCAAGACCCCCGCCGAGCGCTGGGGCAACGCGGAAGACCTGGGCGGCCCCGCCGTGTTCCTGGCCTCCGATGCCTCCAACTTCGTCAACGGCCACATCCTCTACGTTGACGGCGGCATCCTGGCGTACATCGGCAAGCAGCCCTGAATTGGGTGGCATTAAAAAGCGCAAAGCTGCTATGAGCCGGACAGCGAAAGCTGTCCGGCCTTTTTGTGTTCCTTTCACGCGCTCGGCCATTGGTAGGAGATGATCTCATTTTTCGCAAAACAGGCATGGACGGGCGGAGAGCTTCCGCAACGGTATTTTGTTCATCCTGCACAGAATACGCAAAAGAAACGTGAAACAGCTGCCGTCATCAAGGGAAAAACCATGGTGAAACTGGAAAAAGACAACCGAAAACCACACAACGAAGAAAATTTTTAGAAAAATGCAATTACCCTATTTACAAAATAGCCAAAGCGTATTATAATAAGCCCATCAAACAAAAACGTTTTCGGAGCAGCGGCGGCAATGCCGTCAATACGGGTGAGGGGAGGCTGGTTGGTATGGCGGCTTCAATCCAGGACGTGGCCAAGCTGGCCGGCGTGGCCATCGGGACAGTCTCCCGGGCCTTCAACGATTACCCCGACATCCGCCCGGAAACCAAGCAGCGCATTGTCGAGGCTGCCCGGACGCTGGGGTATACCCCCAACATCAGCGCCCGGAACCTGTCCGCCAAGAAGCCGCCCAACATTGGCCTGATTGTATCCGGCCTGCTGGAGGGCAACAGCAAGGACAACCTGGTTTATCTGATTCTCCAGGGCGTGCTGTCCTACACCAAGGCCAAGGGCCTTGAATTGGCCCTGTACACCACCGACTCCAAGGAGCAGCGCAGGCGCAGCTACACCGAGTTCTGCGCGGGGCACAGCATTTCCGGCACCATCCTCAGCGGCATCACCACTGATGACGCCTATTTCGAGGAGCTGATGAACTCCGGCATTCCCACCGTCGCCCTGGATGTGCCGATCCATGGCCAGCGCGTGGGTTGGATTTCCATCGACAACCGTGCCGCGGCCCGCGAGGCGATGGCGTACCTGCTCTCCCTGGGGCATCGGCGGATTCTGGTGGTATCCGGCAAGAAGAACGCCCATGTCAGCGATGTGCGCGCCCAGGGCGTGCGGGAAGCGCTGGAGGCCGAGGGCCTGGTGGCCCAGGAGTACGACCTGATCCATGGCGATTTCAGCGAGGAACTGGCCTACGAGCGGGTGAAGGCGCGGCTGCGCGGCAGCGCGGGGAGGCCCAGCGCGATTTTCTGCTTCAGCGACATCATGGCCATGGGGGCCATGCGGGCCGTGCGGGAAGTCGGGCTGCGGATTCCCGAGGACATCTCGGTGATGGGCTTTGACGGGCTGAGCCTGGGTGAATTGACTGTGCCGCCGCTGACCACCGTGGCCCAGGATATGCGCGCCATGGGGTGGGAGGCGGCCCGGATGCTGCACGGCATCATGGAGCATCGCGAGAAGGGCGGCTACACCATTTTGCCCCATCAGCTGCTGCTGCGGGAAACCGTTTCCCCGGTGGAAGTCGGGAAAAGCGCGGCTGGGTAATTTCTTTTTCGGTGTTCAAAAACGTTTTTGAATCCTATAGGAATCGGAAACGTTTTTAGAATAATAAACAATCAAGGAGGCTTCCCCATGAAGAAATGGTTGGCTCTGGTTCTGGCTCTGACGATGCTGTGCGGTATGTTCGCCGTGGCCGGCGCGGAGGGTGAAAAGACCATCATCCGTGTGACCTGGTGGGGCGACGAGATCAAGGACAGCGCTGAAATGCAGATGGTGAATAAGTTTAACGCCGAGCACAGCGACATTGAGATCAAGGTCGATATGGTGCCTGGCGACGGCTACGGCGACCGTCTGCTGACCTCCTTCTCCTCCGGCGAGGGCTATGACATCTTCGCTTCCGGCGAGGGCGACTTCTACAAGTGGGTCGGCGCCGGCCTGCCCCTGTCTCTGAACGATCTGATTGCCAATGATCCCGACTGGAACAACGAGATGAACGAGTCCATCTACAACTTCGGCAACATTGGCGGCAACCAGTACTACCTGGTGCGTGACTACAACCCCCTGTGCATCTTCTACAACAAGGACGTGTTCGACAAGTACGGCGTGGCCTATCCCACCGATGACTGGACCTGGGACGACGCCATTGAGGCCGCCAAGAAGCTGACCGTGAAGAAGGACGACGGCACCTATGAGTGCTTCGGCTTCAACGCCCAGAGCTGGGAGTATGCCGCGCTGACCTACCTGACCTCCAAGGGCCTGGACATCGTCAACGAGGACTGCACCTCCGTGGAAGGCTTCCTGAACAGCCCCGAGATGGCCGCCGCGCTGACCGAGTATGTGGGCTTCTCCGTGGGTGACGACCGCATCTCTCCCGACGCCGCCGACCAGTCCACCTTCGGTTCCGCCAGCGCCATGCTGATTAACGGCAACCTGGCCATGACCATCTCCGGCGCCTGGGACAAGGACGTGTTCGAGGATTCCGGCGTGAACTACGGCACCAGCGTTGTGCCCGGCAACCACCAGTCCTACCTGTGCGCCTCCGCCTTCGCCATCAGCAAGAACTGCAAGAACCCCGAGGCTGCCTGGGAGGTCATCAAGGCCCTGACCGGCACCGAGTGCGCCGAGCTGCGCGTGGCCGTCAACAAGGACGTGCTGCCCACCGTGGACAGCCTGCTGGAGCCCCTGAAGGAGTCCTATGGCGAGCGCAACATGGGCATCCTGAACGCGCTGGACAACGCCATTCAGCCTGCCGGCCTGCGCGGCGCCATCGGCGGCCCCGCCGTGTCCGCCTTCCGCACCGCCTTCGAGCGCATCCAGTTCAACGATGGTACCGTTGAGGACATCCTGAACGACGCTGTGGCAGAGGTGGCTGAGGCCATGGCCGAGTAACCCGTCCGGGACGTTGCCGAGTGATCCACGTCGGGCCAGAACAGTCGATGGGCTGGTTCTGGCCCGGCTTTTCTGTTGAGAACAAATTGATCCGGCGCAGACACGGCGGGCTGTGCCGACGGCGAAAGCGCCAGGCGCGGGATCAGAAGGAGGAAAACGCATGTCAACGGTCAAACATGCCGGGAGGGCGCCCATGACCAACCTGGAGAGGCGGCAGAATCGCTACGGCTACGGCTTCATCATGCTCTGGCTGATCGGCCTGTTCGCCTTTACGCTGATTCCCATGGCATTCTCCCTGGTGCTGTCCTTCTGCAAGTGGGATATTGTGACGGGCCTGAATACCATTGAGTTCATCGGCGGCCAGAACTTCACCAAGATTTTCAGCGACAAGAAGTTTTACAAGGCGCTGGAGGTCACCTTCAAGTTCTGCCTGATCTCCATTCCCTTCTACCAGATCGCTTCCCTGATGATCGCCATGCTGCTGAACATGCGCATCAGGTTCATGCGTACCTTCCGGCTGATCTTCTTCCTGCCCTCCATCATCCCCACGGTCGCGTCCTCCATGATCTGGATGCAGATGCTGGGCAAGGAAGGCTTGATTAACCAGGGCCTGAAGCTGCTGGGCATCACCGGTCCCGCGTGGCTCAATACGCCTCAAACGGCCCTTTACGGACTGATTTTGATGGGCGTGTGGGGCATCGGCAACACGATGATTATCTACCTTTCCGGCCTGCAGGGGGTGGGGGAGGAGCTCTACGAGGCGTCCTCCATCGACGGCGCCAACGCCTTCCAGCGCTTCTTCAAGATCACCCTGCCCATGATCTCGCCCACCATCTTCTTCAATGTGGTGATGGCCGTCATCAGCTCCTTCCAGTACTTTACCCAGGCCTTCGTCATGACCGAGGGCGGCCCGCTGAACTCCACCTTGTTCTACAACCTGTACCTGTATACCAAGGCCTACAAGGAGCTCAAGATGGGCTATGCCTCCGCCCTGGCGTGGATCATGTTCATCATCATCATGTTCTTTACCATGCTGGTGATGAAGTCCTCCAGCTTCTGGGTGTACTATTCCAACGACGATAAGATTTGACGGAAGGAGGAGACGGTCAATGACAGCCATTTCCAAGAAAGCCAGCCTGCCGACGAGGATCGGCCGGGGCGTAACGATGCTGTTCCTCTTTGGCCTGAGCATCGTGGTGCTGATTCCTTTGGTGTGGACCATCTGCATGGCGCTGAAGCCTGACGGCGAGGTTTACACCAACAATTTCTTCCCCACGGTGCTCCAATGGGGCAATTTCTATAAGGCCGTAACGGATATTGACTTCTTCCGCTACCTGCTCAACACGCTGATTGTGGTCATCCCCAACGTGGTGGGTCAGGTGATGAGCTGCTCCCTGGTGGCCTACGGCTTCTCCCGGTATGAGTTCAGGGGCAAGCGCGTGTGGTTCCTGATCCTGCTGGCCACGATGATGATCCCCGGCCAGATCACCATGATTCCACAGTTCCTGCTTTATCGTCAGCTGGGCTGGGTCAACACCTACCTGCCCCTGACGGTGCCCGCCTTCTTTGCCACCAGCGGCTACAACGTCTTCCTCATGCGCTCCTACATGAGCGGCATCCCCAAAGACTTTGACGAGGCCGCCACCATCGACGGTGCGGGCCCCATCCGCAGCTTCACCCAGATCATGCTGCCCATGTGCAAGCCGGTGATGACCGCCATCTGCGTGTTCACCTTCATGGGCACCTGGAACGACTTCAACGGCCCCCTGATCTATCTCTACGATGCGAACAAGTATACCCTATCCCTGGGCCTGAGCTTCTTCAAGGGCCTATATACCAGCAAGTGGAACCTGCTGATGGCCGCCACCGTGCTGGTGATGCTGCCCATCCTGGTGCTGTTCTTCATCGCGCAGGATTACATTATCGACGGCATTTCCATTTCCAGCGGCACCAAGGGCTGATCTTTTTTGCTGCACCCGGAAGGATTTTGGGAGAAGCGCTCGAATTGTTTCCGGTGCTTCTCCCGGCATCCCTGGGCGGGAAGCGCCGCGAGATGAAAGACACCGCTTATGTCCCAACGATATTGGTAGGAGTGGTTATACGATGTCTTTATTCTGTTCCACGGGAGCCCCGACCCCCAAGTGCCTGTGCGTCAGCGAGAGGGCCAAGCTCATTGGCGCGGCGGACGGCATGTTCCCGGATTTCGGCCACCACAGCGAGCGGGAAATGGGCGGGCTGTGGATGCACCCCATCAAGGTGCTGGACGGCTTCTGGCTGCGTTTCCGTGATGAAAAGGCTGACCATGTGGATACCTGGATCATGGCGGATCGCTTTTTTTGCCTGCCGAACAAAAACGTTTTTGATTATAACGCGAACCTGGGCCACACCCGGGTGACCATTCGCCAGGAGCGGCTGGCCCCGGAGAGCGCCCCCGGCGTGGTGGTGAGTTACCGCTTCACCAACCATGACGGCGAGCCCAAGCCCGTCACGGCGGAATTGCTGGTGCGCACGGAATTGTACCCCGTGTGGTACTCCATGGACTGCGGCGCTTATCAGGACGGCCCGGACGACGGCGCGTGGGAGGAAGACACGCTCACCTTCCACGCCAAGGATCGGGATAACCCCTGGTATGCCGGGGTGCGCTGCCAGACAAGGCCCGACCAGGTGCGCACGGGGCAGTTCTTCGGCCCGCAGCAGACCGCCGGCCAGGGCGTTTCGGCGTCCTTCCTGTACGAAATGACCCTGGATGGCGGCGAGGAGCGGGTGCTGACCTTCTACATGACGGGCTCGGCGGTGAGCCGGGACGAGGTGGAAGACAACCTGGCGCTGCTGTCCTCCGGCGCGGACTTTGAGGGAGAGAAGCAGGCGCGCTATGACCGCCTGCTGGGCAGAAGCCGCCTGACGGTGGGGGATCCCCGGCTGGAGGAAGTGTGGCAATGGGTCAAGATCAACACCGACTGGCTGACGGTGGACGCCGGGAAGTACGGCCGGGCGCTGGCGGCGGGCCTGCCGGAATATCCCTGGTGGTTCGGGTGCGACAACTGCTATTCCATCCAGGGCTTGCTGGCCATGGGCGAGTATCAGCTGGCCAGGGAAACGCTGAAATTGCTGGCGGACTATTCGGAGAAGGTCAACGGCAACGGCCGCGTGGTGCATGAGATCACCACCTACGGTCTGTGCTCCAACCCCGGCAACACCCAGGAAACGGCCCACTTCGTCACGGCGGTGTGGCACTACTGGCGCTGGACGGGGGACACCACGCTGATGGCGGAGCTGCTGCCGTTCCTGACCAAGGCCATGGCATGGCTGAAGGCGCAGGATGACGACGGCGACTTCTTCCCCAGCGGCTACGGCATCATCGAGATCGCCGGGCTCAACGCGGAGATGATCGACTCCATTGCCTACACGGTGCAGGCCTGGCAGTGCTATGCCCAGATGTGCCAGGCCCTGGGTCATCCGGCGGAGGCCGAGGAGGCGGAGAACATGTTCCGCCTGTCCCGGGAGGCCCTCGAAGGCAAGATGTGGGACGAGGAGATGGGCAGCTACTGCGATGCCCACGCCAGCCCCGCCTTCGTGCGCTCCCGCCGGGAGACCATCCTGGGCCGCCGCAAGGAACGCACGCCTGAGATGGAGCGGGCCTTCGACGCCATGCTGGCCCGCAAAAAGGGCCCGGAGAACGAGGAGGTTGGCTTCCTCATCAACGGCAACTGGACGCTGGCCACGCCCATGGAGACCGGGCTGGCTCCTGCTGACCGGGCGGAACGCGCCCTGCGCTATCTGAACACGCCGGACTTCGTGGGCCCCTACGGCATCTACCTCAACGCCCTCGACCGGGGGGCCATGATGACCATTTCCACCGGCGCGGTGGCGGTGGCCCAGGCACGCTACGGTTACGGCGACCGGGCGCTGGAACTGCTCCGGCGCATGGCCGCTACCTTCGGCATGGCCAACCCGGGCATGATGTCCGAGATGTCCCCGGACTATGGGTGCGTCTGCCAGGCATGGACGGCCTACGCGCTGTTTGTGCCGGTGGTGCGGCACATGTTCGGCATTCAGCCCACGGCGGAGGAGAACAGAATCGACATCACCCCGGCCATGCCCTCCGCCTGGCCGAGGGCGGAGCTGTCCCGGGTTCGGGTGCTGGACGGGGAAATCTCCCTGCGCTATGAGCAGACGGGGCACGGCTATACCCTGACCGTCGAGGCGGAAAACTGCCCCGCCGTCCGCCTCAACCTGCGGGAGGGTCAGCGGGCGGAATGCCGCGGCGCCGAGGCGGAGGGTGGCTGGCTGGACATCCCCCTGGACGCTTCAGGCAAGGCTGTTGTGACTGTGATGAACAAACAAGCCGATCAGGATGAAGGAAAGGATGCGCGCAATGCTGAAATATAATCTGGGCATACAGGACAAGGAAAACTGGCTCGTGGCGGAAACGGCCTTCGAGCCTGCCCACCAGGGCAAATGCGAGGCGATTTTCTGCCAGGGCAACGGCTATCTGGGGCAGCGCGCCGCGCTGGAGGAGCGCTATGTGGGCCAGACCCGCGATCTGCTGGTGACGGGCACCTTCGACCGCGCGGATGAGGGCGAGGTGACGGAGCTGCCCAACCTGCCGGACGTGACCAACCTGGAATTCACCGTGAACGGCCGCCGCTTCACCATGGACGCGGGGGTGACCGAGGATTACCTGCGGGTGATGGATCTGTACACGGGCGAGGTGCGCCGTACCCTGCGCTGGACATCCCCCGAGGGCGGACGGTACGACCTGGCCTTCTCCCGCTTCGCGTCCATGGACAACGAGCATGTGCTGGGCATCAGGGCCAGCATCACACCCGTCGACGGCCCTGCCGACATCCGCGTGGACAGCGGCATCGACGGCCGGGTGAGCAACACCGGCACCCAGCATTTCCGCGAGGGCGACAAGCGCATCTTCGACAACCGGGTGCTGCGGATGACCTCCCGCACCGTGCAGTCCGACGTGACCTGCTGCCTGCACTGCGCCCATACCTTCCGCTTGAATGGCGCGGAGACCCAGGGCAAGGTGCTGCCCATCATCGACCGGCGCTACATGGCCACCCGGGCGGACTTCCGCGTGGAGAAAGGGCAAACGCTGACGGTGGAGAAGCTCACCGTGGTCACCACCACCCGGGACATGGCCTATGAGGGCGCGGAGGACGCCGTCGCCCGCGCCATGGAGGAAGGCCGCGCCATGATGAACGACGCCCTGGCCGCGGGGTATGACGCCCTGTTCGCCGCCAGCGCCGCCAAGTGGGCGGAATTGTGGAAGCAGGCCGACATCCGCGTGACATCGGAGCGCCCCTTCGACCAGCTGATGCTCCGCTTCGCCCTGTATCACCTGAACATCATGGTGAAGAAGGACGACAGCCGCGTGGGCATCGGCGCCAAGGGCATGACTGGGGAGGGCTACAAGGGCCATTCCTTCTGGGACACGGAGATCTTCATCCTGCCCTATTTCATCCTCACACAGCCCGAGGCGGCCCGCACCCTGCTGGAGTACCGCTACAAGGGCCTGTACGGCGCCCGGAATAAGGCCAAAGAAAATGGCTTTGAGGGCGCGATGTATCCCTGGGAGGCGGCCTGGGTAGATGACGGCGAGGTGACGCCCTTGTGGGGCGCGGCGGATGTCGTCACCGGCGAGCCCATGAAGATTCTCACCGGCATCATCGAGCAGCACATCACCGCTGATGTGGCCTTTGCGGTGGAGCAGTACTTCGCCGTCACCCACGACCAGGATTTCATGGATCGCTATGGCTATGAAATCATCATCGATACGGCGCGCTTCTGGGCCAGCCGGGTCACCTGGGACGAGGCGAAGCGGGCCTACGTCATCCTAGATGTCATCGGCCCGGATGAGTACAAGGAGCATGTGGACAACAACGCCTACACCAACTACATGGCTGCCCATAACCTCACCCTGGCCCTCCGCGTGATGGATGCGCTGGAAGCCCGCCGGGACGAGACCTACCGCCGCCTGGACGGCCTGCTGAACTTCGCCGTCAGCCGGGAGAACATTGCCCGCGTCCGGGATGGGCTGTACCTGCCCGCGCCGGACAAGGACGGTATCGTGCCCCAGTTCGAGGGCTATTTCGGCCTGCGCCATGTGGATCTGACCCCCTACAAGCAGGCCAGTGTCGTCGGCACCATCTACAACGATTACAACATCGAGCAGATCAGCGCCATGCAGGTGCACAAGCAGGCCGATACCCTGGCGCTCATGCTGCTGATGGACGACCTGTTCCCCGCGGATGTGAAGAAGAAGAACTACTATTTCTACGAGGCGCGGACGCTTCACGATTCCTCCCTGAGCAAGTCCACCCACTGCGTGCTGGCGGCGGATCTCCATGAGGATGAGACGGCGTATACCTTCTTCCAGGGCTGCGGCGACATCGACCTGGGCCCGAAGATGACCACCTCCGACATGGGTGTGCATACCGCGTCCATGGGCGGCATCTGGCAGTGCGCGGTGTATGGCTTTGGCGGCGTGCGGGTGGTGGGCGGCCAGCTGCGCATCGCGCCCCGGCTGCCCGCGTGCTGGCAGGCCCTGGCCTTCCCCCTGTGCTGGCGGGAGCAAAAGCTCCGCGTGGAGGCGGACAAATCGTCGGTGCGGGTGAGCAACCATGGCACGGAAGCTGTGGACATCGAGCTTTGCGGGCGGCAGGTGCGCGTGGCCCCCGGCGGGACGGGCTCCGCCGTATAATACACATTGATCCTTGATTGAGGAGGACGCGGGATGAATCCATTGATGATATGCGAGGAGGGCTTTGACCCCAGGAGCGCGGCCAGGGAGGAATCCCTGTTTGCCCAGGGCAACGGGTACATGGGCTGGCGCGGCAATTATGAGGAGGGCTATGCCGGGGCACTGGGCGTGGAGGGCTGCTATATCAACGGCTTCCACGAGACGGAGAAAATCCGCTATGGCGAGATTGCCTACGGCTATGCCGAGGACAGCCAGACCATGCTCAACCTGACCAGCAGCCAGCGGATTCTGGTGGAGGCGGAGGGCGAAGGGCTGCGTCCTGACGGCGGACGGCTGGTGAGCAACCGCCGGGAGCTGGACATGGAGCGGGGTCTGGTGCGGCGCAAGACGGTTTACGCGCTGGATCGGGGCCGGGTGGAGGTGTCGGTGCGGCGGCTGGTGAGCCTGCGGCGCAGCCACGGCGCGGCCATTGCCATGACCGTCACCGCCATCGACAGCCCCTGCGCCGTCACCCTGACGCCCCTGCTGGACGGCGACGTGACCAACCTGGTCTGCACGGATGATCCCCGGGTGGGCAGCGGCCTCCATGGCCGGGTGCTGTCCCTGCCGGTGATGGCGGAGAGCGGCGCCGCCTCGGGCATGGCCCAGCACACGGGCAAGACCCGCCTGAGCGTCGCCTGTGCCATGGCCTGCCGCGTGAGCGCCCCGGTAGAGCGTGTCCGCGAGCGGACAAAGACCTGCCTGCGGGAGCGCTATCGCCTTCAGCTGAGGGCGGGGGAGAGCGCGACGCTGACCAAGTACATCGCGTACTTCAGCGGGGAGGAAGCCCAGGAGGCCGCGCTACTGGCGGAGGCGCTCCGGGAGGCGGAGACGCTGGCGGAGGTCGGCTTCGACGCCCTGGCCGCCGAGCAGGAGGAGGAAATGTGGGCCTTCTGGGAGGGCTGCGGCATCTGGATTGAGGGCGACGAAGCGCTACTCCAGGGGCTGCGGTTTAACCTGTTCCATCTGCTGCAAAGCGCGGGCCGGGATGGCAAAACCAACATCGCCGCCAAGGGCCTGACGGGCGAGGGCTACGAGGGCCACTATTTCTGGGACACGGAGACGTACATCTTTCCCATGTTCCTGCATGTGGCCCCGGACATCGCCCGGGCGCTGCTGGCTTACCGCTACAGCATTCTGCCTTTTGCCAGGGAGCGGGCCCGCGAGATGGGCCATCCGGTGGGCGCGCTGTATCCCTGGCGCACCATCAACGGCCACGAGGCCAGCGCCTATTATCCCGCCGGCACGGCCCAGGTACACATCAACGCGGACATCGCCTTGGCGGTGAAGCGCTATGTGGAGGCCACCGGGGACTGGGACTTCATCTGGGATATGGGCGCGGAGATGGTCTGCGAGACGGCCCGCCTGTACCATGACCTGGGCTTCTACAACCCCCGCAAGGGCGGGAAGTTCTGCATCAACGGCGTCACCGGCCCCGATGAGTACAACGCCATCGTGGACAACAACGCCTATACCAATATCATGGCTGCGGTGAACCTGGCCTTCGCCGCGGATGTTCTGGCCCGGATGGCGCAGGAGGTTCCCCAGCGTTTTGCGGCGCTGACGGCCAAGCTGGGCCTCGCTCCCGGCGAGCCTGATGCCTGGCGCGAGGCCGCCCAAAGCATGTACATCCCCCGGGACGAGGCCACCGGCCTCATCTGGCAGGACGACGGCTTCATGGATCGCACGCCCTGGCCCCTTGAGGACATCCCCAAGGAGAACTTCCCGCTGCTTTTGCACTATCACCCACTGGTGATCTACCGCCATCAGGTGTGCAAGCAGGCGGACACGGTGCTGGCCATGCTGCTGCTGCCCCACCTGTTCACCCAGGCGGAAAAGGAAGCCGCCTTCACCTTCTACGATGGGGTGACCACCCACGATTCCTCGCTGTCGATGGCGGCCTTCAGCGCGGTGGCCAGCCGCATCGGCCGGATGGACAAGGCCTACGCCTACTTCCGGGAGACGGCCCGGCTCGACCTGGACGACACCCACGGCAACACCCGGGACGGGCTGCACATGGCCAACATGGCGGGCGCGTGGGTCTGCGTGGCGTCCGGCTTCGGCGGTATGCAGGTGGACGGCGAGGGCATCGCCTTCGCCCCGGTGCTCCCGGCGGAGCTCAAGGGCTACGGCTTCCGCGTGCAGTACCGGGGCAGCGTCATCGAGGTGCGGGTGGACGGCGACGGCCCGCGCTATCGGCTGATTTCCGGCGGCAGCGTGACCATCCGCGACAGAGGTCGGCTGATCGCCCTGACCGCCGCGACATGATGAAACAGGAGGATAGGGCCATGAAGTATCAGGGCGTCATTTTCGATCTGGACGGCGTGATCTGCTCCACCGACCGCTACCATTACCTGGGCTGGAAGGCGCTGGCGGATCGCCTGGGCATCCCCTTCAATGAGACGGACAACAACAGGCTGCGCGGTGTCAGCCGCATGGAGAGCCTGAACATCGTGCTGGAGAAGAGCGACAGGGTCTACACCGAGGCCGAAAAGCAGGCCATGGCCGAGGAGAAGAACGACACCTACCGGGCCCTGCTGCATCAGATGAGCCCCGCCGACCTGGCGGATGAGGTCAAGGCGACCCTGGACGCTCTGCGCGCCCGGGGCCTGAAGCTGGCCATCGGCTCCTCCAGCAGGAACACCCCCTTCATTCTGGAGCGCCTGGGCCTGGGGGACTACTTCAACGCCGTGGCGGACGGCAACTGCATCACCCGATCGAAGCCCGCTCCCGAGGTGTTCCTGAAGGCGGCGGATATGATCGGCCTTGCCCCTGCCGCCTGCGTGGTGGTGGAGGACGCTCACGCCGGGGTGGAGGCCGCGGTGAACGGCGGCTTTGCCTGCGCGGCCATGGGCGACGCCAGGGCGGACGTCCGGGCGACCTATCACCTGGACACCTTTTCCGACCTGATGAAGGCCATCGACTGACACTCACGAATGCCTATTGGCGCGGCGGGAACGATTCTGCCGCGCCTTTGTCTATTTTGGCCATGCGATTCCCACGGGGAATTTGAAGGGAACGTTTGCTTTATCGCCCTGCATTTGCTATAATAGGCTAATCACAAAGCACGGGGAGGCGGGGGCATGGCGGCAATGGCGGACAGGGAGCTGGAAACGCTGGCCTTTCACGCCCGCGTGCTGGCGGAAGCCCTGCGGGTGGATACGCCGCTGCTGGAGCGGTGCAACTTTCTGGGCATTGCCATGACGGGCCTGGAGGAATGGATCACGGTGCGCCTGGGCGGTCTGACGGCCAGGCTGCGCAAGGAAGACAAGCTGCGGCCCTCGGGGATGAAGACCTCTCAGGTGCTGCGGGAGGCCGGACAGCGGGCCGACGGTCTGCTGAGGGCGGCGGATCAGGCGCTGTACACGGTGCTGCTGCCTTTGCTGGCGAAGGCCGGTATCCGCCTGGCGCGGCCCGACGCGGTGACGCCTGTGCAGATGGCCGCGCTGTCGGCGCTGTTCCATCGGGATATGCTGCCGCGGCTGTCGATTCTTCCCCTGGAAGCGGGGATGCCGCTGAACGCGGGGACGATTTGCCTTGCGGTGAAGCTGGCCGACGACGGCAGCGGTGCGGACAATGAAGCCGTGGTGGCGCTGACGGGCCTGCCGCCCTTGGTGCCGCTGGCGGGCGGGGAGAACCTGCTTCTGCCGGTGGAGGACGCGGTGGCGCTGAATCTGCGTTTACTTTTCCCGGAAAGAACCATTGAGCGGTGCTGGCCTTTCCGTGTGCTGCGGGACGGCCACGCCGTCAGCCGAGAGGATGACGCCGACATCCGCCATGCTGTGCGGACGGCCATCGAAAAGCGCCGTCAGGGCCGAATACTGCGGCTGATGTGCCATCCTGACCTGCCGGGAGACATCGAAAGCCGCCTTTGCGCGGCGCTGGAGACGGAGCCCACGCGGCTGATCCGGCGGGGCTATTTGACGGATCCGGGGCGGGTGATGAAGGCCGTGGCGGCCCTGCCCGGGTGGGACGGCGCGCGATACGCGCCCTTTGAACCGCGGGTGCCGGAGAATCTCCGGGGCGACCTGTTCGCGGCCCTTCGGGAGCGGGACGCGCTGCTGTGCCATCCCTTCGACAGCTTCGAGCCCGTGGTTCGGCTGCTGGAGGAAGCGGCCCGGGATCGGCGGACGCAGGCCATCCTGATGACGCTGTATCGGACGGGGGAGCCTTCCCGCGTCGCGGACGCGCTGATGGAGGCGGCCCGCCACGGTGTGCGGGTGAATGTTTGGGTGGAGCCCAGGGCCCGCATGGACGAGGAGCGGAATCTGCTTTTGATGGATACCCTGGCCGCCGCCGGATGCCGGGTGTGGAGCGGCCCGCCGGGGGTGAAGGTACACGGCAAGGCCCTGCTGGTGGAGCGGCTGGAGGACGGCGTCCTTCGGCAGTACGCGCACCTTGGCACGGGCAATTATCATGAGGAGACGGCCCGGCATTACACGGATTTCGGCCTGCTGACGGCGCGGCCCGAGCTGACGGCGGATGCGGCGCGCTTCTTCCAGTACCTGCGGGGAGAGCGGGCGCAGCCTGATCTGCAGGCGATGACGGCCTCGCCCCAGGGGATGCGGCAGGAATTGCTGCGGCTGATCCGGCTGGAAATGGGCAAGGCGGAAAAGGGGTACCCCTGCGGCATTGCCTGCATGATGAACGCGCTCACCGACCCGGAGCTGATCCGGGCGCTGACGGACGCGGGCCGCCATGGCGTGCCCGTGGATTTGACGGTGCGGGGGGCCTGCTGCCTGATTCCCGGCCTTCCGGGCGAAACGGAGAACATCACCGTGCGCTCGGTGGTGGGACGCTTCCTGGAGCATGGGCGCGTCCTGGCCTTCGGCGGCGAGGGCGAGGAAAGCGTGTTCCTGTCCAGCGCGGACTGGATGAAGCGCAGCATGGAGCAGCGGGTGGAGCTGCTGATTCCCCTGACGGACGGGCAGGCAAGAGACGCGGCGCTGCATCAGCTGCGATGTCGGCAGGCGGATACGGCGGGAGCATGGATCAGCCGTCGGGGCGTATACAGGCCCCCGGCGGTGGACGGCCCGGAAAAACGCGGCGCCCAGGAGGCTTTGCTGGCGGAGGCCACACGAGAAGCCTGTGGGGCATAGAATGCACGGAGATAACAGCAGGGGGGATGACCCATGGCATGGTTCAGGGAAATCAAGGAGGATGTGGCTGCTGTCATGGCCCGCGATCCGGCGGCGCACTCGTTCTGGGAGGTGCTGCTGTGTTATCCGGGCCTTCGGGCGGTACGGGCGCACCGGCGGGCACACCGGGCCTATGAAAAGGGCCATATCCTGAAAGCGCGCCTTATCAGCCAGCGCAGCCGCAACAAAACGGGGATTGAGATTCATCCCGGGGCCGTCATCGGGCGCGGGATGGTGATCGACCATGGCGACGGCGTGGTCATCGGCGAGACGACGATCATCGGGGACAATGTGACCCTGTACCAGGGCGTGACCCTGGGCGGCACAGGCAAGGAAACGGGTAAGCGCCACCCTACCATTGGCAGCGGCGTGGTCATCGGCGCGGGCGCGAAGGTGCTGGGACCCATCACCATCGGCGATAACAGCAAGGTGGGCGCGGGCAGCGTGGTCATCAAGGATGTGCCCGAGGGGTGCACCGTGGTGGGCAATCCCGGCCGGGTGGTGCGCAGGCCCAAGCCCCAGGGCATCGACCTGGATCAGGTCAACCTGCCCGACCCCATGCTGGAAAAAATGCAGGCTCTTTACACGCGGCTGACGCATCTGGAGCGCTGTCTGGCGCATCGGGCCCAGGAGCTGGGCTGTACGGAATGCGGCGGGGAATGCCCCGTTCAGCAGGACTTGAACATGGATCAGCAAAGGAATACGGAGGAGTGAGCGTATGTGGATTTATAACAGCGAACACCGCAAGAAGGAAGAATTCAAGCCCCTTCATGAGGGGCGGGTGGGCATTTACGCCTGCGGCCCCACGGTGTATGATTACTTTCATATCGGCAACGCGAGGCCCTTCATCACCTTTGACGTGCTGCGCCGCCAATTGGAGCGGGAGGGCTATGAGGTCACCTTCGTCCAGAACTTTACCGATATTGACGATAAGATGATCCGCCGGGCCAACGAGGAGGGCATCACCGTCAGGGAACTGGGGGAAAGGTTCATCGCCGAGTATTACAAGGACGCCAAGGATCTGGGCATCCGTCCGGCCACGGTGCATCCCAAGGCCACCGAGCATATGGCGGAAATCATCGCCCTGGTACAGCGCTTGGTGGATAACGGCCATGCCTACGCCACGCCCTCGGGCGATGTGTACTACCGCGTGTCCGCCTTCCCGGGCTACGGCAAGCTGTCCGGGCAGAGCATCGAGGATCGGGAGATGGGCGCTTCCGAGCGGCTGAATGTGGAGACGGACAAGGAATCTCCCGCGGACTTCGCCCTGTGGAAGGCCCAGAAGCCCGGGGAGCCTGCCTGGGAATCCCCCTGGGGCCTGGGCCGTCCCGGCTGGCATGTGGAGTGCTCCGCCATGTCCATGAAGTACCTGGGGGAGACCTTCGACATCCACTGCGGCGGCAAGGACCTGCTTTTCCCCCACCATGAAAATGAGATCGCCCAGTCCGAGGGCGCCACGGGCAAGCCCTATGTGCGCTACTGGATGCACAACGGCTTCATCAACGTGGATAACCAGAAGATGTCCAAGTCCCTGGGCAACTTTTTCCGCGTGCGGGACATCGCCAAGGAATACGACCTGGAGGCCGTGCGCATGTTTATGCTGTCGGCCCACTACCGCAGCCCCATCAACTTCAGCCGGGATCAGATCGCCGCGGCTCACGCCAGCCTGACCCGTCTGTATACCGCCCGGGATCAGATGAAGTTCCTCCTGAATGGCGCCAAAGAGCAGCCCCTGACGGCGGAGGAGGAACAGTTTGTCCAGCGGCTGTCCGGCTATGAGGCGCGTTTTGACGCCGCCATGGACGACGACATGAACACCGCCGACGCCATCGGCGCCATCTTTGAGCTGGTGCGGGACAGCAACGCTACCCTGAACGCCCAGAGCGGCAAGGCGGCGGTGGAAGCGGCGCTGAAGTCCTTCAAGGCCCTCACCGATGTGCTGGGCCTGGTGCAGAAGGAGGAGGACGCGCTGCCCGCCGACATCCAGGCCATGGTGGAGGAACGCGCCCAGGCCCGCAAAAACAAGGACTGGAAGCGCTCCGACGAATTGCGCGACGCCATCAAGGCCGCCGGGTACATCCTGGAGGATTCCCGGGAGGGTCAAAAGGTGCGTAAGGCGCTGTGAGCGGGCGGCGAACCCTCCGCCGGAGGGCGGGAATCGCGCTGCTGGCCCTGAGCGTTGCGGCCATGGTGCTGGCGTCGGCGGCATCCTTTCACGCGCCGGAAACCGTGCGAGGGGAGGTTCATCCCCTGACGACGGCGGGGCTGCCCGACATCGCGCTGCCGCAGGGGCCCGTGCGGGTCAATCAGGCGGAGTTGGCGGAATTGACGACACTGCCCGGCATTGGGGAAACCATCGGCCGGCGCATCATCGAGGAACGGGCCGCCCATGGGCCCTTCCGCTACCCGGAGGATCTGACGGCGGTGAAGGGCATCGGGCCCAAGCTGGTGGAGGGCCTGCGGGAACAGCTGAACCTGGAGGTAGGGGATGAGTGAACTGAGTCCTGAGGTATGGCGGGCCGCGCTGACCATGCTGTTTTTCGGCGTGGTCGCGGTGGTGTTGGTTTGTCTGGCGGCCGGGGGTTCCCGCTGGCTGGGTGTTCGCGTCCGGGACGGCCAGGCCCGGGAGACCACGCTGACGGCCCGGGTAACGGGTCGGCGGAGCCGTATGCTCCCGCTGGACGAGGACGTGCCCAGCGCTGGGACGGAAACCATCTACGGCGTGACCTTCGAGCCGGACGGCGGACGCCCTATGGAGACCGAGGTGCCCAAGGCGGTCTACGATGACCTCACCGAGGGCGACCACGGGTATCTCACCGTGCGGGGCCGCGAATTTGTGAGCTTTGTTAAGGACGAATAACGAACGAATAAGAAGACTTTTCAAAGCTGCGGGCAGCAGCAAGTGACCGAGCAACAGCTGAGTAACTTGCCGTCGGCAGACTGAAATCGTATCGACCGGGCGGCATCGCCGCATGGACAAGCCGGTCGGGCGGGGAGTTTTTCGTAGCAAGATGCAATCTTGCGGAGAAAAACATTCCTCAGCATCCCTCGTCCAAGTGGCTTACGCCACTTTGACG